>JAYUOT010000475.1:0-4163 GCA_043760705.1 Betaproteobacteria bacterium | reverse complement strand
CCTGGTTCGGCATCTCCGGCCTGGGCCTGCCGTATCTGATGGCGATCCCGCTGGCGCTGACGGTGGGCATGCTGGTTGGCTGGGTGCTGCAGCGGGTGATGCTACAGGCCACACTTGAGCAGAACCTTGTGTCGATCATGATCATGACCTTGGGTTTTGGCTATGTGATTCACGGTGCGGCCGCACTGATATTCGGCTCGACCGGCCAGATCTTCGAAACCCCGCTTTCGAAAATTGAACTGAGCTATGGCGAGCTGTGGCTGACCGCTCAGGATGTCGCGATCATTGTGGTGGCGATCCTCGAGTTCATTTTGCTCAAACGGGTACTCGATCACACCCGTATCGGCCGCCTGGTGCGCATGGTCGCCGAAGATCCGCCGCTGGCCCAGTTAGCGGGTATCAATGTGCGCCGTGTTTATCTCGGTGTGTTCGCATTCGAAGGAGCGGCGGTGGCGCTGGCCGGTGCGATGGTCGGGCCGCGAACACCTATCCTGACCTCGATGGGTTTCGACGAAGTCATCATGACCTTTGTAGTAGTGGTACTGGGCGGCATCGGCAGCGTACGCGGCAGTTACTTCGCCGGCCTGGCGCTCGGAATGTTCACCGCGCTGTTTGGTGCCTTCGTGTCGCCCGCCTACACCACCGCCGCCGCATTTCTGGTGCTGATCGCCGTCTTGGTGCTGCGTCCGGGCGGCTTGGCCGCAGGCGCTCACTAAGACACTCATCCACCCTTTTCGAAAAGTCAACACCGCGTGCCAGCCTCTCCGACCTTGCTAAGAAATCCAGCGCTCAAAACTGGCGCGCTGGCCGTCTTGGCCGTCGTGCTTTTTTTCGCACCGAGCTTGCTTGGCGGCTCCGGCGCGGTGTACAGCGCGTTTGTGTTGGTGGCGATCTTTGCGGTCATGGCCTATGGGCTTGATCTGATCGTGTCGGACCTGGGCGAGGTCAGCCTGGCGCACACGGTGTTCTTTGCCGTCGGCAGCTACACCACCGCGCTGGTTAGCACCCGTCTAGGGCTGGGCGGCTGGACGACCCTGGGCGCATCGATTGCCGCTGCCTGGCTGTTTGCGGCCGTGCTGGGTCTGATCACCCTGCGGCTACGCGAATTCGTGTTCTCCCTGGTGACCTATGCGATTGCAGTGGTGGCCACTACCGTCGCCCAAAATTGGTCCTTCCTGGGGGGCTCCGATGGCCTGCGCGGCATTCCGCCGCTTGATCTGTCGTTTGCGGGCTTGACCCTCAAGGCCGCCAATGACAAGCAGCTTTGGCCAGTCGCCTTCACTTTGCTGATGCTGACTTTATACCTGGTCGACCGCTTTCGCCGTTCGCGGCTGGGCTCCGCAGCGGTGATGACTCATTTGAACTCGCGGCTGGGCATTGTTTCGGGGGTCGATCCGCAGACGGTTCGGCTGCGCGTATTCCTCTTTTCGGCACCACTGACCGCGGCCGCAGGTTGGCTCTACGCCTACCAAAGGGCCTATGTCAGTGCTGATATTCTGGATTCTTACTTCCTCATCCTGATGCTGACCGCCGTGGTACTGATCGGCCGACGCGTGCTACTGGGGCCCCTCTTGGCGACGGCGATGATCCTGGCGCAAGAGAAGTTCCTGTCGCTGGGTGGTTATGCCGACAAAATTATCCTGGGCGGGGTGCTGATTATCATCCTGGCTTTTTTCCCGCAAGGATTGATGGAGTGGTTCGCACCGCTGATCAAACGCCTTCGGCGATCGCCTTCCTGAGACCGGCCAAATGAACCATTCATAGTCGGCTCGAATTATTTGGCCGAAGGGTTGGGTCGGGTTGCGTACGCCAACAATGGGTAACTTCCGACCATCGAGGTGGGGCAGCTTTAATCGTCAGCACCTTCTGGCCCGCTGCCCACGTTCCGCGTCCGGTAAATCACTCGGTCGACAGATTGAGGCCCTGGCTTCAGACGGCCTGGCTCATTGCAGCCCTCGCCGCAGGCGACTCAGGTTCACAGGCCGGGTCAGCCAAGAGTCATGCGCCGCGCCCTCACGGGTCGCATTTTTGGGAGCGGACTTGCCACCACCCGCTCGACCTGGCGGCTTGGCACCAGGCAATACGTCGGCCACACTGTACTCATCAAGATGGTTGAGAAACTTGTTGAGCGCCCCTTGCATAAGACTACTCAGTCGGCAGTTCGGGCTCAAGGTGCACTGATTGTGATCGCCCAGACACTCGACGACCGCCAGGTCCGCCTCCATGCTACGAACCAACTGGCCGATACTCAGATGCGCAGGTTGAATCGCCAAACGCATGCCTCCGCCCTTGCCGCGCACCGTCTCAATCCAACCCGACTGCCCCAGCCGGTGGGTGATTTTCATCAGATGGGATTCCGAGATGCTGAAGGTTTCGGCGATCTCGCCAATCGTACACAAACGATCTGGGTGTTGCGCGAGGTGCATCAGCAGGCGTAAGGCATAGTCGGTCATGAGGGTGAGGCGCATGACCCGGACTCAGAGGCTGCGTGGACGTGCGACAGTGATGTAACCGGTAGGCGGCGGTGTGTCGGGACTATGTGCCTGCTGGTAGCCCATCCAGAGGCTCCGGGCGATGCGCTGTGCGAAGTCAGTCGCCTTGTGACGCATGGCTTCATTGGGCATGCGCGAGGCGGTCGCTTCAAAAAGCTTCAACCAGCGATCAAACAAGGCGCCATGAAGTCCGGGTACCCGGGTATGGATCTGCATTGGGTTGCCGCTATAGCGAATCGTGCCACGCAATAGGGAAGACCAAAAATCCACCATGCGGGGCAGGTGCGTCTCCCAGTTCTTGACCTGCGCTTCAAACACCGGCCCCAATTCCGGGTCGAGCCGTACGGCCTCATAAAACGTGTGGACCAACTCGGTAATTTCTTCTTCGGTGCACAAATCGGCAGACATATTCATAAGGACATCCAATACGCGCCAAGCACACCGCTGAGGTGCCGCAGCAATTTAAAGATGTATTTATTATAGATCTTTTGTCAGACCTCGCGTGGAGCGTTCCGGTCAAGCCTATTTGGATGCAGAAGGGGTACTCCTCCGCCAGATAAAACGCGCAGATCGGAACGATATCCGTTTCGATTCGCGGCACGGCGCAGACTCGAATCCGCTGGAATCAGTCAGCCAACCTCCCGGAAGCGCAGCTCCCATGGCTACGCCAACCTTGACTCCAACCAATTCACCGATGAATTGACCTTTTTTCTTACCATGGTCATAATAATGGTCATTTACAATCCGAGCGGAGGTAAGCATGATTACCATTCAGGCATCCGAATTCAAAGCGAAGTGCCTAGCCCTGATGGACGACGTGGCTCGTACAGGTACTTCGTTAGTCATTACCAAAAACGGCAAACCTGTCGCGGAACTAAAACCTTACCGGCCGCCCCGTGCAAAGTCCCTGCTAGGTCTGACTAAGAGCCAAGGAACTGTTTTGGGCGACCTGACGTTGCCGCTCGACATTGAATGGGATGCGCTAAAGTGATCGTGCTGGATACCCATGTGCTTGTCTGGTCGCAGTTTGAGCAAAAGCAACTTGGCAAAAAATCTGTGGCAATCCTGGAGCGACGTTGGTCGAGGGGAGAGGTGGCGGTCCCGTCCATTGCATTTTGGGAAGTCGGCTTGCTCATTGAGCGCGGGCGCTTGAACCTAAAAATATCACTGCAAGAATGGCGTCAACAATTGCTTGAAGGTGGTGTGATCGAATTTTCTCTAACCAGTGAAATTGCCATTCACGCGCTAGATTTCGCTGGCCTCCACGCGGACCCCGCAGATCGTTTCATCGCCGCAACCGCGATCATTCACGGAGCCGCACTGATGACCGCTGACGAAAAGCTACTCGACTGGCGTCATCCCTTGGAACGGCACGATGCGACAAAATAACTTCCCTGTCAAGCGACCGGAATTCAACAGAGTTTCTGGGTGATGACGAAATAGGGGGAGATCCCGCACGGACGTGGGAATCTAGCATTAGCTTCTACGACCTAACAAGAGGCCCGTCTCATCGGTTCAACCATTTTCGCGACAGCCACGCGAGCCGCGGCGTGAGGAGGGATCGGTTGTAAGCGTCGGCCGCCATCTTGATCGCCTCGGCCTGGGTCGGGTAGGTGTGGATCACACGGGCCAGCGTGCGCAAGCCGATTCCCGCAACCATCGCGAGCGAAA
>JAYUOT010000474.1:0-8895 GCA_043760705.1 Betaproteobacteria bacterium | reverse complement strand
CAACTGTGCGCTGCATCACCAAATCTTCAAGCTGCTGTCTCGCAGTCACTTCATTTTCCTTGTATCGCTCCAGCTCTATTGCCATCGCATTGACGCTGCTTGCGAACTGCGCAAACTCATCAACAAGATCCGCAGGGACACGATGCTTAAAATCTCCTGCCTGAAGAGCAACTGCGCCCTCTCGCAACTTATCGAGTGGTCGACGCAGCGCTCGCGAAAAATAAATCGCAATAATTACGGCTCCGAAAGCGGTGACGCCTGTTGCTCCGAGCGCTAGTCTGAGCGCCAAGGTAAGCGACTTGTCCGCAGCCGCTCGCTCCCTAACTAAGGCGGCCTGCTCTCTTGATATGCTCTGAGCCAGCACCGTACGCAAGTCAGCACCCTCTGACAAGTTGAATACCCGCGAAAGCTCTTGCCAGGCGGTCACTGCGTTGACCTCTTGGGGAAGGGCTCTGGCGGTTGCCAACGCGAGTTTTAGTTCTTTCAAGCTCTTACTCAACAATGAAAGTGCTTCTTGCCTTTGCTCATAATCTGGGTCTAGCTGCTTGTCGCTCGCTCTCGATGCCTTGGCCTGGTCGGTTAACAACTGCAATTTGGTAAGTGAGCCTGCCATATCGGCTTGTAGCTTGTCCCGTACGCCCGGATCGGCCCCCGCATCGAGAAGTGCCTGGGATAGCCAAGTACGCAACCGTTGCTTAGTGGCTGAGAGTTCCAAGAAGCCGGAATGGATATCGCCCGCAATTCGACCGCGCTGGATATGCTTTTCCGCGACACTGCTGGTCCACCAAGCCAGCCCACCTTGTAGGATGGACGCTGCCGCTAACGCGCCAAGTGCGATGAAGAGACGTCTGCTAAACACGCTACAAAAACTCTAAAGATCATGAAAGAAACTAGCTATTGAAGTGCCTTACTTGATTGTTTCGGCCCCTGCTTTTTAGGCTAGAAACGACACAACCTTCGCCTGACTTCGCATTGGACTCGCACCTAAATCCCCACTAAGCCTTGGCTTGATGCCCTTTTGTTTAACGCTAGCCCAGTCCTCCCCCTGGCCTTATTGCTTTTGGGGACCCTGCATTATGCTTCAGTCCGATCGAGCGGTGCGTACCTCGCGGATTCCTCGGGTGATTCCGGCACAGAAGTCCCTCGCGGCTTGGGCACCAACGCCACCAATCGTTGCATGATCTCCAGGTGACGTCACCCTTGGAGTTATGCAAAGGCTGGCTGCCTTGGTGCCAAGACCGAGGCTGTATTTGATTCGATTTGGTGTGCGCATCACTTCGCTTCGAGAAATGAGCGCACCCTCCGCTTCGCGTTCACGGCGTACTGACCCCGAACGCGAAGCTGCGGGCCAAGGTGGTGCCCAAGCCGCAAGAAACAGAGGTGGCGCAATCACCCGCAAACCTGGGCGAGGCGCATCGATTACGCCGGCACATAAAGGGTGGGCGGCATAAACGCTGGGCGAAGCTTCTGAAACGGTTGCTTAACCACGATTCAAGAACACTTCCCGAACTGAAAAGGCTGGTGAATCCCCAAAAACTTCTATCACGCGAATTCGTCTGGAGAGCTCTAAAGTTCTTTTGGACAACTCAGTGCGCAGCATCAAGCGAGTGGCCCAGCAATGCGGCTACGACGATGAGAGAAGCTTTCGGCGAGCGCGGGAGCGGATGTTCAGATTTAGTAACGACGCCGGGCCAGGCCGCATCCACGCTAATTACTGGCAAAATTGCTAGGTGACTTTTAACTTGGCGGCAACGTCCGACCCCAACTTGCGGTGTCTGTCCGTCGACGGGCTGACCGGACCCCGGTCTCTGGCACTCAGCCTCCCGTTTGGGAGGCGTTGTCACCGGCGTTGCATTTAACGGCGCACCCTTGTTCTCGGGTCGCTTTGTGCCGACTGGGCAAACCATGCCCGATGGTGCGGCGACAGTCGCCATGAACGGCTCAGTCCGCTTCGTATTCGTGACCGATGTCAAACAAGAGGCAGCAAAAGAGGGGCTTAGCAGGGATTGGCGAGCGTCTCAAAGCCCAATCAGGCAAAAACCGAGTCCCGCTCTTCTTAAGGACGATCCCCCCGGCTCTCTTGATCAAACAAGTCATACTTCGTATTAAGTCTATTGCAATCGGAGTACACGTTCTTGCTTGACATCGTTGTTTTGTTTTTTGTGCTCGGGGTGCTGGCTCGGCTGTTAAAGTCTGATTTAAGGCTGCCAGCGGCGCTCTATGAAACGCTTTCGATCTATTTGCTTCTTGCGATTGGCCTGAAGGGGGGGGTTGAGCTTTCTAAGCAAAGCGTTGGCCCCTTGCTGGCCGAGCTGGTGTGTTTCATCTTGCTCGGCTTCATTATCCCGTTCTTGCTGTATCCGCTCCTGCGTCTACTTCGTTTTGAGAAGCTTGACTGCGCCTCCATTGGCGCTCATTTTGGCTCGGTAAGTGTGGTTACCTTTGCGGTGGCCGTCACCTACCTCACTCGCAATGGCATTGCCTTTGAAGGGCATTCTGTAGTGTGGCTAGTGGTCATGGAGGCACCGGGAATCGTTGCAGGAACCCTGATCGCTCGTACGCTCGGCAAAAGCGATGTCGATAGCGCTACAGGATCAAGTTGGGCCTCCGTGTTGCATGACGTGATGTTTGGCAAGAGTGTGTTTCTTCTTATAGGCGGTGTTGCCATCGGTTGGTTCGGCGGAGTAGAAAGTATTAAGCCGATTGCCTTCTTGTTTACTGATCTGTTCAAGGGGGCTCTTGCCTTGTTCCTTCTTGAGCTCGGCTTGGTGGCTGGTGCACGTATTGGTGAGCTCGGTCGCTTCGGCCCCGTGATCGTGGCTGTAGGGGTGATTGTGCCGCCAATTCTTGCGGTATTAGGCTCCTTGGTGGCTTTGGCTCTAGGCTTGTCTGTGGGCGGTATCGCTATCCTTGCCACCCTGTGCGCCAGTGCGAGTTACATCGCTGCGCCCGGTGCTATGCGTATGGCTGTACCTCAGGCTAGTCCCACGCTTTCAATTAGTATCTCGTTGGGCGTTACCTTCCCTTTCAATATTCTTCTGGGCGTGCCAATGTACGTGCAGTGGGCCCAGTATCTGCACCGATAAGCGCGTTAAGCCATGAGCCTAAGCAAACACCCCTTAGATAAATTAGTCATCATCGCCGAGGCTCCTCTAGAGGCGGATCTCATTCAGATTACTCGTCAGTTTGGAGCGAGTGGCTATACCGTTTGCGATGTACGCGGCGGAGGCAGTACCGGCCAGCACGATGGCGAGTGGGATTCGGATCGCACCATTCGCATGGAAGTGCTATGTCTACCTGCGGTGGCCGACACCATTGCCAAAACGGTTCTAGACCAGTTCTCCAAGCATTTTGGCATAGTCGTCTATTTCTCTCGGGCGGAAGTGGTGCGTCTGGAGAAGTTTGAGTAGCGTTTGATACGGAGCTGCCCCTACCAGCGCTCGCCCGCCCGAACGGAGGCGCAGAGTTGAGAATCATCATCGCGATTGTGCAAGTATCGAAAAGATTCTCACGTACCGTGGGTTTGAGGCCCGAGCGCCACACAGAATCACCCGCGCAAGGGCAAAGAGCTTTTTTATCAATCACAGCAGCAGGAACGTAAGGTCAGCGACAATTGTTGGACCGAGGGCAGCCATAAAAAGTCCGAGCGGATGCACCGCTTGGTCTTGGAAATGTTCTTTAAGAATCGTTACGCCAGCTGGATTGGGCGCATTAGCGATGATCGTCAGACCACCTCCCGTGACCGCCCCAGCCACCAAGGCGTATTTGAACGGCGCAGATAGTGTGTTGATGCTCACGGCAACGGCGGCTCTCCATCCAAAGTTGCTGAGCATAAAGGCAACATCCCAGTTCCAGGGGCTGGCGACTATGAGAACCGGGGGTGCGGCAAAGGGAGTCAGAGCGCCACCGATTGAAATGTTGACAAACAAGACACCTAAGGTGGCATATTTGAGGCGGGTGGAGACGCCACGGCGAAAGAATTGATCGCGAATCATGAGTGCGGCTAAGGTCATCGCCGCAGGCTCGGTGATGAACGAGCCAAGAAGAGGTGTCAGCGCCAGGGTTAGAAAATAGACGCCAATACCTCCCTGGAAAGGTAAGCGTATTGCGAGACTTTCTATCGCAGCTTTGACCGTGTTGAGAATTGGCCTTGTGCCTGCAATCACCATGATCGCGAAGACAAACATTGGTTCGATAAAGCTGCGCCCCTCTATGTACTGGAGGGCAGCCTTGGAGCCATCGAGTGCAAACATGGCGATCATCAAGATCATGGCCCAAAACCCGAACACGACCTCAACCTCGCCCAGTAGGTGCCAAAGGCCAGCATGGGCAGGCCTTGTATGCGCTAGATGCTCAAAGAATTTGGTAGCGCAAGTGTGCAAAATGGCAACACCGAACAGAGCGGCTGCGAGTATTTGTAGAGCGCTTGCATCCATTGGCCAATATTCCACTCAAAGCGGGAGAGCTTAGGTACGCAATATTACAAACTGATGACGAAATGCCGCTTAGAGCCGCAGGCTTCTCGATCATTGAATACTGGAACCTTTCGTCCTCGTCTCGCAAGTACCCATGAAACCCTTAGGGGATTGACCGAGAGTGTTTCAATACCGCTGAAATGGAGCCACCGTCATGATTGAACTTCTTAGTAGTCCGCAAACTTGGTTAGCCTTTGCGACACTTACCGCCCTAGAGCTTGTTCTTGGCATTGACAATATTATTTTCATCTCGATTCTGGTGGATAAACTACCACCGGAAAAGCGTGAACTTGCCCGGCGACTAGGATTGTTCATGGCGATGTTCATGCGCATTGGCCTGCTGCTGATTCTCGCCTGGATTGTTGGCCTCGTGGAGCCCCTTTTTACGGTTTTGAATCAAATGATATCGGGTCGAGATTTAATTTTGATTGTTGGCGGTCTCTTCCTTATATACAAGAGCACAACCGAAATTCATCAGTCAGTGGAAGGTGGAGACGGGCACTCTGCAAATGTGGCTAAGGCAAGCTTCTCCAGTGTCATTATTCAAATTCTGATTGTCGATTTGGTGTTTTCGCTAGATTCCATCATCACCGCCGTGGGTATGGTGGATGATGTGCGAATTATGATTGCGGCCGTCATTGTCTCGGTGGTGTTGATGATGCTGTTTGCCGCGTCGATCGGTCATTTTGTTTCACATCATCCCACGATCAAGATGTTGGCTTTATCCTTCCTTGTCGTGGTGGGCGTCGTGCTGGTGGCCGATGGGTTTGATCACCATGTGCCCAAGGGCTATGTGTACTTTGCGATGGCGTTTTCCTTGGCTGTCGAAGCGCTGAATATTCGGATGGGTAAGAAGCGCTCAGTGCTGACTAGTGAGGCGCAAGCGCTTCAGAAAAAGTGAGGGAACTAAATTGTCTGGTCACTGGCTGCCTATTGACACAAATAAAATCTTCCATTAGGACCCGACCACATACCGAATCGCCAATGTTCAATCGTTGACGATTTCAGGGGGAGTAGCTTCATGCGGCACCGTGCCGCAGGTGATGTTTTTGTCATTTCGAGACCTTGGTCTCCGGATTCATCAACAAACACTTGTTCCACGTAACAAGCGTAGTGTAAGCAAGACCTTGGCGGCTTTTCAAGGCGGCAAGAGTTTTGCGTTTGCCCTTTCCACACTGAATAGCCCGTCGGTCTCCAACCAGACCCGAACGCGAGAGCTACACGTATGGATATTTATTCACTACAATTCCTGTATGCGCTAGGAGCGATCATTTTGATCGATCTGGTACTAGCCGGTGACAATGCCATTGTCATTGCCTTGGCCGCGCACAAGTTGCCGCCTCACCTTCAAAAGAAGGCCATCATGTGGGGTACGGTCGGTGCGATCGCCGTCCGTAGCTTGATGACCCTCTTGGTCTCGGACTCTTGATCAGTATCCCGATTGTGGTTTTGGGGCAGTACCTTGATTCTCAAGCGGGTCGAGCGCTTCCAAGTAATTGTCTATCTCGGCTCGGGAGTCTTAGCATGGCGGCGGCACAGACTCTCCTCAAGGATTCCGTTGCGCCCAACAAACCCGCCTCCCCGGTCGACAGCAAAACCGAAGATCGCACCCTAGCTCGCGGCTACCGTATCGAAGATTTGGTCGATTTGGCAAGAAAAGATGGATTGGCCTTGGACACGCTCCGACTGTAATCCAAGGTGAGTCGAGCGGGCATTCTCACGGCGCAAGTGCGACCAAACCCCGAGGTTTCAAGGATCATCGGCAATGTGCGTGCAGCCCAAGTCGGTGGCGCTCAGGGCGGTGCGAACAGTTTCTCGCCCTCTCAACGAATCGAAAATCCAGTCTTGCGAACGGCGCGAATCGATGTCGCCAAAATCGGTCTGGAGTCCTCAGATTTGAATACAGCGATTCTTGAGAACAATCTGGTCGCATCCATCAAGGCACGATACTTTGAGGGACTCAAACACCGAGTTAAAGCGCGAGCTGGTTCGTAAAGAGAAAGCTCTGGAGTGTGCGCAAATCTGACGCCACGAACAATGCATCGGCGGGTTGAACGACTTGTCCAATCGCAATTTTCCTTTCAATTACGGTGCCCGTCTGGGTCGCGCTGATCGGCACCGCAGAAAAATGAGCTTGCCCGTGCTCTCCAACTGCTCCACTGATTTTACGGAGATACCCAGTACGCGCATTTGATCAGCCGAGGCCCGTTTTTCCGAGCGAGCTACAACCAACTCATTTTGTCGGCGTTGAAGCTCGGCTGAGCCCATGACATCTGAAGCCAGAAGTAACTCTGCACGTTCTACAGCCCGCGTCGCAATTTGCTAGGCCGAATGCGCCTTTAAAAAGTCCAATTGTACAGACGTGAGTTCTTGACTGTTCATTTCAGCAAGTGCCTCGCCCTGACGAACCTCTGGGCCGATGAAGGTGCGGAAGTCGCTAATGCGACCAGTCATTGGCGCACCGATTCTGGCCGTTTTATAGCCATTGAGCTCGAGGCGACCAGCGAGTCTAAGTAGATCGAGCACCTCTACAGCTCGCAGCGCATGGGTTTTGATCAAGCTACCCAAGTCTTTGTTAATAGTAATGACAAAGGGATCGCTAGCGCTAGGTTTGGCGGTGTCAACAACCGTGGACGGCTTTGTAGCAGCGACCGCCTTGTCTCTACCGGGCTCCGTCGTCGCTGAGGTGTCATCTCCCTTTGAACCACAGGCGCTAGTGTAGTGTTGCAATCTTGATAAAACTTTTGAAATTTGATGGAACGAATCTTGTGTGCGTTGACGCTACTAAATGTCAGCAATAGTAGATGTCCTTAGATGAAAGTAATGTCTAAATTGGACGACGAACTCGACACCCACGATGGTACTCAGTAACATTCGGTCTTTGTTTGCCATATTGATTAGCGTAAATTGATAGCGTTCCAAAAAAATGAAAATGAGCCCGACTAAAATGGGCATAGCAAAGTTGCTTCGGAGGTAAGTCCAAGGCTTGGGCAGCGTAATCGAACAATTGTTAGCCGATCCCAAATCAACCGAGTTCTCTCGAAAAAAATTCTCTCTGTTGGAGCCGTTATCCGGTTTTACTGATTTTATTAAACATCGCAAAGAGAGTACACTCATGCAACACGCGAAAAAAGAGTATCAGTACGCTCAGTTCGTGTTCGCTTCCGGTTGGTATCGACAGGAATTTTCGTATTTGCGCCGCATCCTCGCCTTCATCACTCGCCTACAGCAGGAACGCATGCAGATGATTGTCGACGTGCGCGAATTGCCCCTAACGCACAAGCAAGGTCACCCCAAAACGGCTCTAGGCGAGCGCTTGATGTTGGCCGGAATAGCTAAATGCATGAACCCACCTTTGGCAGCCCGAAAGTCATCCGTAATCGCTATCGCTATCGCGATGATAAAGACTGGACTAGGTACGCCCGAAGCTTTTTAACCTACCTTAAGGCACAGAACGAACCTGTGAGGGAGCTTGCAGAGTTGGCTAAAGATCACGCTGTTTGTTTGAATTGCTTTGAAGCGGATTATGACCTTTGCCACCGGACTTTCGTGCCACGGGCGGCGAACGAGTCGGGGGCATCGACACTTAAGTATTTGTCGGTTACAGCAGATTGTCGTGATCGAGAAATGTAGAGAAAAAAGGGCAGTTCAACTTTTGGCCTAGACCATCACGTCGAGAGCGTTTGTTGGGTTTGGATGCGATAAAATGTACCGTGTTAATCTACTCAAAAGCAGCCCGAAACCAGGATTCAATAGAGTGAGCTACGTCAATAAAATCAATTCAGAACTCAAGCCCAAAGCCGCTGGTTCCCCATTGGTTTTAGACCTTTTCGCGGGCTGCGGTGGCTTGGCCCTTGGCTTTGAGGCCAACGGCTTCCACACCCTCGGTTTTGAAATGGATGAAGATTGCTGCGCCACCTATCGCCATAATCTCAAAGGCGATTGCATCCAGGCAAAGCTCGATCAATCTTACGACTTCCCTCCCGCACAAGTGGTGATCGGTGGCCCGCCTTGCCAACCCTTTAGCGTGGGCGGGCACCAGAAGGGCATTCTCGATTCACGCGATGGGTTTCCCGCCTTCATATCCGCAGTAAAACAAGCCAAGCCCGATATCTGGATGTTTGAAAACGTCCGTGGCCTAATGTATCGCAATAAAGCCTACCTTGAGACCATTATTTCGGCGCTTGAAGAACTCCATTACGTGGTGGAGTACCGCCTACTCAACGCGGTAAATTATGGTGTGCCTCAAAACCGGGAGCGCATGATCGTGGTTGGGCATCGCGGCAACTTTGAGTTTCCTTCAGTGTTAAGCACAACAAGGTAACTGCGGGCGAAGCCGTTGGCGATTTGGCAACGCAGGTAGACGCTCATTCGAAGTTCTTGACGGCCAGCATGGACACCTATGTTGCCAAGTACGAAA
>JAYUOT010000473.1:0-8910 GCA_043760705.1 Betaproteobacteria bacterium | reverse complement strand
GGTCCAGCCCGCCGGTGTTGAGTTTCGCAATGGCTCGCTCTATGTCATGGCGATTGACAAAGTCTTGCGTTTTGACGGCATCGACAAGAATCCAAATGCCGCGCCGGTGGATATGACGGCGGCCTTCAATCTGCCTAAAGAACAGCATCACAACTGGAAGTACATCCGCTTCGGCCCGGACGGTAAGTTGTACGTACCCTTCGGTGCGCCTTGCAACATTTGTGAGCTGCCTGCAGCCGCCGGACAGCCCTCTGAATATGCTCAGATCCGGCGCTACAACGCCGATGGTTCGGGCATGGAAGTGCTCGCACGTGGCGTCCGTAACTCGGTCGGCTTTGACTTTCACCCGGTCACCAACCAACTTTGGTTCACCAACCACGGTCGCGATTGGCTGGGCGATAACACCCCGGACGACACCTTCAATGTTTTGACCGCCACGGGTTCCAACTTTGGCTTCCCTTATTGCCACATGGGCACCCTGCCTGACCGTGATTTCAAGAAAGACAATGCCTGTGCAGGCGTCACGAAGCCCGTCGCTTTGATGGGCCCTCACGTTTCCACGATGGGTGTTCATTTCTACACCGGCAAAATGTTCCCAGCGGCTTATCAAAACGCAGCTTTCGTAGCACGTAAGGGCTCGTGGAACCGCAACCAAAAGAGCGGTTACGATGTGGTGATGGTGAGAGCCAACCCCGATGGCAGCAATGCGCAAGTCACTCCCTTTATCACTGGCTTTATGGATCCAAGCAACAACAGCTTCTGGGGCCGCCCAGCCTATATGCTGCAAATGCCTGATGGCTCACTGCTGCTCTCCGACGAGCAACTCGGTGCCATCTATCGCATTAGCTACGCAGGCTAAAGCATGACGCAGGCTCATTTGCTTCCGGCAAAATTGCTTGCGCGATCTGCGCTCGAGTCCCGGACGTTTACGATCCGGGCTCTAGGAGCGTGGGCAGCAGAAGGACAAACGCTCCTAGCGCACTTTTTACTGGTTTTCGGCCTGGTCGCAGGTGTAACAAGTGCGCAAGCGCAGTCGCACCCGCTTATGTCTTTGTGTGGAGCCTGCCACGGCGCGGACGGAAACTCGTCCATGCCAGGTACGCCTTCATTAGCGGGCCAACCCAAGCTCTTCATCGAAAACCAGCTTGTGCTGATTCGCGAAGGTTTGCGAGAAATTCCTGCGATGAAAGGTATGCTCGATCAAGTGAAAGACGAAGACTTTACCGCGCTCGCCAAAATCTATTCGGAGCTACCCGCCAAGCCCAGTGCCTCCACATTGGACGAGACAAAAGCCAAGCGTGGAGCCGATTTGGCCAAGCAAGGCCTCTGCGGCAACTGCCATCTCCCGGACTATTCTGGCCGTGAACAGATGCCACGCTTGGCCGCCCAACGAGAAGACTTCCTGTTCGCCAACATGAAGCAATTTCGTGATGGCACCACCACCGGACGAGACACCCTGATGGCCTCGATCTTACGGGGCTTGAGCGATGCGCAACTAGCCGATCTGGCGCATTTCTTTTCCACTCGCGGCCGATAGATTTAAGTTAAGGAAGTACTGATTAAGTATCGGCCTGCGCGTTCGAGTCAAAAACGGAATGGATTGACTGCCAAGATCTCGCCGGGGATAGCCGTAGCTTTTCCCCAATGTGGCCCGGTCGGCTAGCGCAATAAACGTCAACGCACGCTAAAAGGCGACTGATAAGGTCGACCAAATGCCACCCCAGCCACCACCGTCGCCACCGGCTTGAGAAACATTTTGCCCTCGCGCTTATTGTTGCGCGTATCCACAAAAGAGACCGGACCTTCAACAATCTCCATGATCGACAGATCGGCGGGTGCGCCCTGTTTCAAAGTACCGTGTTTAGGAATGCGTCCGATCACATTGGCGGGCGCTGCAGTAGTCATTGCGATGACTTGAGGCAGGGTGTAGCCCAGCCCGATAATCTTGCTCATGACCCAGGGCAGATAAGGCATGCCGGGACTGTTTCCCGAGAAAACATGTACGTCGGAGGAGATGGTGTCGGGCGGGCAGCCTTGCGCAATGGCAGCCTCCGCAATGTTGTAATCGAAACTCCCTCCACCGTGGCCGATGTCAAAAATCACTCCGCGTTTTTTGGCCTCAAGCGCGGCGGGTAAAAGTTTGCCATCCTGAACAATATTGGTGCCATCACCGGCATTATTCGGCGCCCCGGAATAACAGTGGGTGAGCACATCACCCGGTCGCATCAAATCGAGAATTTGTGACATCAACTGGCGATCCGCCACGCCACCAATATGCACCATCAGCTTGGCAGGCACACCAGAGCGCTCACAGGCCAGAATCGAGCGCTTGAGCGGCTCGAGGCCATGGCGGGCGATCACGTTCTCGCTCATGCGCACCTTCACACCGATGACCATATCCGAATTCTCAGCGACGGCCCGCGCCGCTGCATCGACTTGCGCATACTCAATATTGAAGAGTTCCGGCACGGGGAAACCCGCCAAGCCCGCCACCGCGATATGCACAAAGGCAAACTGCCGGGTTCGCGAAGCGGGCACCACAAAGCGCCGAAAGCCCGCGAAGTTATTGGCGCCAGCGTCTCCGGCCGAGACCACCGTGGTGGTGCCCTGATGAGCCACTAATTCATCGGCAGGAATACCAATCGCAGAACCATAAGGATAGGTGTGACAATGCAGATCAATCAAACCCGGTGTGACCAGTTTGCCCCCCGCATCCATCACACGCTGAGCACGCTCAGCGGGAATGCTTTCGGCGATGGTTTCGATCACCCCATAACGAATACCGATATCGCGTTTGCCCGACAGGCTCTGGCTCGGATCCAGGACATTGGCATTGCGGATAAGAAGGTCGTATTTATCGTTGGGACCCATCGCAGAAAGCGCCGACCCCGGCAGGACCGACAGGACACCCAGTGCACTAGTTCCTGCAACGAAGTCACGGCGTGAATTTAAACTCATGGAAACACTCCTCGCAATTTTGGGCCAAGAAATTATTGGGCATAAGCAATTATTGAGCGCAAACAATCAATGAGCGCAGGCAATCATATCGACCTCGACCGTGCCGTTCTTGGGTAACTGGAAGACGCCAATCGAGGTGCGTGAATGCGAGCCCGCTGGCCCCAGAACGGCCCTTAAAAGGTCTGAAGCACCATCGCCGACCTCGCTCTGGCGCGTAAAGTCGCTAGCACTTTGAACGTAGACCGTGATTCGTAGAACGCTCTTCACTTTGTCCAGACTGCCGAGTTCACGCTGCAAAATCAGAAGGGCGCGCAACACGCAAACCCGCGCGGCGCGCTGCGCCTCGCTCACGGTCACATCGGTACCGGCCCGACCCATGACCACCACGACGTCGCCGATTCTCGGCAACTGACCGCTGACGTAGAGATCATTGCCGTTTCGCACGAGGGGCGCATAATTACCGCCCGCCTTCAGCTCAGCGTCTAAAGAAAAACCTGCTTCAATGGCAGCCTGTTTGAATCTTTCGTCAGCGGTCATATTGTACCTACCTTGTTTTAAGATTGAATTGGGCGCGACAACTTGAAAGCGGGGTTCGCAGCCAAGCATTTGCTATGCTACTTGAACTTCTCGTTATGCATATCGGGCTACTGTGTCTTCTGAACTGAGTTTGAAATACTTAAGTGGTTATCCGGTCAGCTTGACCGACCAGGTGAATGCGCTCCTGGCGGCGGGCTCCCTGGGCGACATTTTGTTGAAAAAATAT
Organism: Betaproteobacteria bacterium; assembly: GCA_043760705.1. Taxonomy (GTDB): domain Bacteria; phylum Pseudomonadota; class Gammaproteobacteria; order Burkholderiales; family Burkholderiaceae_E; genus JAPOKJ01. The sequence goes on along the minus strand of JAYUOT010000473.1, from coordinate 5,189 downwards.
GGTGCGGCGCATACTGTGCGCACGGACAAGGCCCTCTACGACTACGTCATGGCACTGAAGTCGGATTATCTGCGCAGCTCGGAACCACTCTCCAAGATCGTGTTTGACCCACGCCTCAACGTACTGACCCACGCCCTGGGCACTCACACTACCTCTTCGCGGGTGCAAGGCCACAAGCTCAAGGCCAAGAGAGAGATTCGAGTCGCAACGCTTTTCAAGGAGGGGCCGGAAGCCTTTTTGAAAATGATCACCGTGCATGAGCTGGCTCACCTCAAGGTGCGCGAGCATGACAAAGCCTTCTATCAACTTTGTACCCACATGGAGCCCAACTATCATCAGTATGAATTCGATCTGCGTGCCTATCTTTGCCTGATGGATGCGAGCAGCGCCGTCAGTAAAACCCGCGCTCGAGACGAACACTGTATTCTCGCCTGGTCCAATCCATCCAAAAAACCCGAGGCCTCGCAACCCCCATGATTCCGAACAAAGCGCTCGTACTGTTCTCCGGCGGACAAGACTCCACGACCTGTCTGGCCTGGGCTCTGGAGCGCTACACCCACGTGGAGACGCTTGGCTTCGATTACGGCCAGAAGCATCGCATCGAGCTTGATGCTCGCCTAAGCGTCTTGCAATCCTTGCGCGGCAAGTTTCCGAAATGGTCCAAGAAACTGGGTGAAGATCATTGTTTGGAGCTCAGCGTTTTGGGAGACATCAGCGACACCTCGCTCACCCGGGATGTCGCCATCGCAATGAACGCCAACGGCTTGCCCAACACCTTTGTGCCTGGTCGCAACTTGCTGTTTCTGAACCTTGCTGCGGCTCTCGGTTATCGCCGCGAACTCAATGTCATCGTGGCCGGCATGTGCGAGACCGATTTCTCCGGTTATCCCGACTGCCGGGACGACACCGTCAAGGCCATGCAAGTCGCGGTATCGCTTGGCATGGGGCAACGCTTTTTGTTCGAGACACCGCTCATGTGGATCGACAAGGCCCATACCTGGGAAATGGCTGATGAGCTGGGGGGTTCAGCACTCATCGATATTTTGCTCGAAGACTCACACACTTGTTATCACGGCGTACGTGAGGTGAAACATCCTTGGGGCTATGGATGCGGGACTTGCCCGGCTTGCGAACTGCGCAAGGCGGGGTATTTCAAATGGCGCGCCCGAGTTCTATAGCCAATCAAGGCGCGCGCCACCTCGTCATATCGAACTACGGCGGGGAAGATTGGCAGACCGGCCGCATCTGTGCTCGTCCAGGTCAAGTGGCGCTGACGATTGGTGTTGAGATCAAACGTGGCAGAGACACCCGCAGTCCAGCCCGCACCCGACCGATAGGCTTGGTAGAGCTCATACAGCTTTTGATTCAAAGGGTCCACAACAATCGCGTGTCGGTCGCCCGTGCCACTGGCCTGCAAAGTGGCCAGCAAACTGCCATCGAGAGGCTAGTTCTCAATCGGCGTTTGATCCGGGATGGGATAGGGGCCCGGGTCTGACTCGTCGGCGTAAAGCGTCAATCCGAAGTTCACCTTGGGCTGGCTGGGCGGAACAATCACGCTTAAACATGAACGGTCGCTATCCAAGGATGAATGATCGATTTAGCGTTGAGACGAGGGCGAAACGCGATAAGATGAGGAGGACTCAAAGCACTTCACCCATCTCATTTAGGAAATCCTCGCGTATGTCAGATCTTTTGGGCAGCACCGCTCTAGCGTACCCACTTACGCTCCGCTTTAAACTCATTGCGATCTCCAATCAGTTTGAACTGATCGACCATCAGGGCCAGATTCTGGGTTATGTGAAACAACCCTGGGCCAAGATTAAAGAAGCCGTGAGTGTCTACAAGAGCGACAAAATGGATGCGCTACTTTTCACCATCAAGGCCGACCGTATTCTTGATCTTAGAGCTAAGTACACCATTGCCGATGCGCAAGGCCGGGTGATGGGCGAACTACAGCGCCATATGGTCAAATCCTGGTTCAAGTCCACCTATAGTTTGAGTATCGTGCAGTCGAGTTCGGACGACGGCTTTGGTCGAAGCCATGTCACAAGCAATGCCGCTACCGATGTGACCTACACCGTGACCGAAACCAATCCCTGGGTGAAGGTACTCGACAGCCTGATCTCGGAAATCCCCTTCATTGGTGCGCTGGCAGGATTTCTGCTGCATCCGCGCTATGCGGTGGTGGATGCATCGGGGACCGAACGGCTGGAGATCCGCAAGCGTCCCTCCTTCTTTGAGCGCAAGTTCGATATCACGGCCCTTGAGGGCCTGGAACCGGGTGCAGAAAAGCCCCTGGTTTTGGCAGCCTTGATGATGATCCTGCTGGAATCCAAACGCGGCTAAGCGGATCGGACCGACTATTATCAAGCAACTACATCGCCGAGGGATCTTCATGTCTTCAAAAACCCCGACTGAGTTTGTAAGTAGTGCTGAGGCTCAAGCCGCCATGACCTCGTCCCGCCCCAAAGGCCACGGCCCGGTTTCGGCCTATGATTGGATCGGCCACCACCGGACTCAGCGCGCCCAAAAAGAAGCGATTCGCGATCTCGGCACGGGACGAAGCTTCACTTACGGGGAGCTTGATCGAAGAATCGATGCGATGGCCGCTTACTTCAGGTCGCTGGGCTTAGGACGGGGCGACCGGGTCGCCGTGCTTGCTCAGAATGGTGTCGAATACTTCGACCTTCAGTTTGCTTGCGCACGCACCGGCTCAATCGCCGTGCTACTCAATTGGCGTTTGACGGTCACCGAGCTGGAATACATTCTCGGCGACTGTAGGCCCTCAATCCTGGTTCACGATGTCATGTTCACTGAAACCGCGCAAGAGTTGCAAAGCCGCTGCAAGGTCACGACCCTGCTCGCGATTGACAGCACGTCGAAGTCGAACCCCTACGAAGACACTTTAGCCCGCTTCGACGGGAAAACCGTGGGTCGCGAAGCGCTTACCCATGATGATGTCATTACCATCATGTATACCTCGGGCACCACCGGGCATCCGAAGGGCGCGATGATCACCCATGGCATGAACTTTTGGAACGCCGTTAATTTAGGCATTCCTGCCGATATTGGATTGAACACGGTCCATCTCAATGTGCTGCCACTGTTTCATACCGGGGGTCTGAATTGCTATTCCAATCCAGTACTGCATGCCGGTGGTACCGTTGTCATCATGAAAACCTTCGATCCGGGTGGCGCGCTTCGATTGCTCGGCGACCCTGTTCAAGGCATTACTCATTTCTTCGCGGTTCCTGCGCCTTACCAGTTCATGATGCAGCACCCTGATTTTGAATCCACCGACCTGTCTCGTGTGCGGATGGCCGGCGTCGGCGGCGCCCCTTGTGCGCTGACGATCATGCAGGCCTGGGCCGCGCGCGGTGTGAAGTTATTGCAGGGTTTCGGCATGACCGAGACCAGCCCCGCCTGTATTTTTCTAGACCCGAACGACGCACTCCGCAAGATCGGCTCGACCGGCAAGGCGCTCCTGCATACCGAAATGCGAATTGTTAATGACTCGGGAGGCGATTGCCTGGCGGAGGAGATTGGCGAGCTGTGGGTTGCGGGCCCCAACATTACCCCTGGCTACTGGAACCGGCCGGACGCGACAGCCTCAAGTTTCGAGGGGCGTTGGCTCAAGACCGGTGACGCCGCCAAGATCGACGACGAGGGCTTTGTATACATCGTTGACCGCTGGAAAGACATGTATATTTCAGGCGGCGAAAATGTTTACCCAGCCGAAGTCGAAAACGTCTTGTATCAACTTCCTCAAGTCGCGGAGGCTGCCATTATCGGTGTGCCCAGTGAGAAGTGGGGTGAGGTGGGCTTGGCCGTGCTTGCCCTTAAGCCGGGCGCGAGCATCGAACTGGCCGAGCTCATCTTTCACTGCTCCAGTCGCCTGGCCAAATTTAAAGTACCCAGTGACCTGGCCATCGTCGAGGCCTTACCGCGCAATGCGACGGGCAAGGTGCTCAAGCGGGAATTGCGCATCAAGTTTCTGGGTAGCCAGGCCCCCAAAATATCCTGAGAGGGCTCGGCCAAGCGATCCCGCCGAAATACCCAAGCGCCTGCTTAAGGCGCTTGCCCAGGGGCGGGAATCACCTGCGCCGCCGTTGCAAACACTCAGCCCAAAAGACGCTAGCGAGAACGGCGGCTCGACGACGAAGAGGCGTACTCGGGGCTGGTCCCACGCATCCACGGCTCGGGCGATTGGTAGGGCATCGAATAACCCATCAGTGCAGCCGTCAGGCTGGTTTTGTTTTTGAAATCAGAGTCTCCTCGATTGATCTCAGTCAGTGTTTGCTCACACCATTTTTCCTGGGCTGCTTGCGGGGATTTGAGAATCGGATCAAGGCTCGCCTGATTTGAAGCCTTGGTATTCTCCTCCATAAATACGCGCTGCGAGGGACCAAAGGCCTCGGCTAACACGCGCTTGTTCTGGGCAAGCACCGCCGAGTTGCGCTGCATCCAGTTGGTCAGGGCGGCGACATGCTTCTTGCTCTCGCTGGTTTGAATTTTTGCACAGGCGGCCGTGGTCTGCTGCACCATGTCTTCATACCCCAGCACCGCGAACACTGACTTTTCCAAGTCGTGATCGACGATTTTCTTCTGAGCATTGGCGCGCTTTGGATCGCTATAAGAGTGGCCTCGGTTTTCTGAGAATCCTTGGGCTCGGTAAAGACTTGCAACGCGCTCAGCGGTCGCAGACGCAAAAACACTCGAGCTGCCAGGGGGCGGCGTGTACCAAGCCGACTTTGTATCAAACTTTGCGCCGCTTTTCGCATATTGGGTGGCGGCATCAAGATGTCCGGCCTTCGAGTCCAGCGCGACGATCGGCTTGTCACTATAGATCACTTTTCCGTCTGGCCCAACGCTTCGATACACTTGCTGAGCGCTCAGACTCGATGCAAAAATCGACAAAGCGATACTCATTAGACTCGGAAATTTCATCGTAACAACCCTATTTTTTTTCGTTTAAGCATACTACTCGACTAAGTTTCGAGTACGTCACCTACCCCGCCCGGGGGTAGGTCATCTCAGATATACGGATGGGCGAACAGCAGCCTGGTCCTATTCACTTGGCCACTCTACGCGGCCCCTCGACGCGGCCACGCCACGCGGCCCCTTTACGTCGCCACATTGCGCGGCCAACTTGCTGCGCCAAAATAACCCTGCCCCATAAAACAAAAAGT
>JAYUOT010000472.1:0-24008 GCA_043760705.1 Betaproteobacteria bacterium | reverse complement strand
TTGTATTGGTCTTCGATCAGCCGAGTTGCGGCGCTTGAAAGCGCGTCCAAGTGCTCGCTTTGCTGACGGCTGTTAATTCCTAGTAGCCGCAAGTCTTTTTGAAGTGCGGCGATTCTGACCTCGAAAAACTCATCCAGGTTATTGCTCACAATCGATATGAAGCGCAGGCGCTCCAGGACTGGAACCTGACGGTCGTGGGCTTGAGCGAGTACTCTGCGATTAAATCCTAGGATTCCCTGCTCACGACTGAGCGTATTTTCGAGCGTATTCATACGCCATGATAGCGCTGGGAAATGATAATTCGGTGACGAAAGCTGGGCTTCACCTTAAAATCTTAGGAGATTCTCTGGGGTGAAGCGAGTTTTTGGTCACTTTCAGGCCAACCTGCTCAAGTTAAACTGAGCTGCCTCGATGCTTCAGACTCTTCGAATAGCAGGCGGCTCGCCGGTATTTTAAGAGTGAATGTGCTGCCCTGCCCAATCACGCTAACAATGTCTAGCTCCATCTGGTGGCGGTTCGCAATGCGCTTGACAATGGCGAGCCCGAGACCGGTACCGCCCACGCCTCGGGAGCGGCCCCGGTCGACGCGGTAAAAGCGTTCAGTGAGGCGCGCGATATGTTCTGCGGGGATACCCATGCCGGAGTCCTGCACGCTCAGGTAGCCGTAACCCGTTTTGTATTTGAAGCGCACTTCGATCTTGCCACCGGCCGGCGTGTAGCGAATGGCGTTGCTGACCAAATTTCCCAGGGCGCTTGCCAGCTCTTCCGGTACGCCGCGCACCCTGGCAGGATGATCGACCTCGAAATGTAGACGGTGTTGCCCCGCCGATAGGGCTCTGGCTTCGGTTTCAGTCTCGGCGAAAAGGAGTTGCACATCGACATTGGCTTCAATCTTCTGGTCAACCTCTTGCTCGAGAGACGAGAGCGTGAGCAGGTCGGCCACCAAGTTTTGCATGGTACGACTCTGTTTGAGAATCGTTTCAAGATACTTGTGTTGTTCTTCTTTGTTCAGCTCAAGGTCGAGCAAGGTTTCTGTATAGCCAGTGACCACGGTGAGTGGTGTACGAATCTCATGTGAAATATTGGCGATAAAGTCACTTTTGACGGCATCAAGCTTCGCCTGGTCGGTAATGTCTCGGACCATCACGAGCTGTTTGCTGTCGTCGCTTTGAATCAATTCAAGCTCGAAGATCAGGCCTGGTTTTTGAGGTAGAGTCAGCCTCAATGTTTCGTTCAAGGAGGTTTTTGAATGAAACTGTCGATCTAACATCTCGGAGAATCTCGGGTCTCTCAGGTAATGATGCATCGGCCGGTTAATGCCTGCCGCGCCTACAAAGCCAAACAGGGTTTGTGCAGGCTGGTTGGACCAACTGATCAAGTTGTACTTGTCGAGCAGGATCAAGGCATCATCGATCTTGTCAACGGCCGCATGGACGCTGATCAATTCAGAACGCAAGCCCCGGTTTTGTTCTTTGAGGCTCGCGTAGCTGCGCGTCAGTTTGTCAAAGACTTGGCGCCAGGCGATCCCGGCCACGCCACGAAAACCAAGCTCTCGTACTGAGGGCAGTGCCGCCCAATTGGACAAATGAGCGAGCATCCATTGCTGATAAATGAAACCGACCGCGACGGTCAGGACCAACACCCCCAGCGCCCATTCAGGCAGATGGGAAATCCATAGGATGCTCGCGAGGATAATCGCGAGGATGCGCGGTGACGCGTCTTTGAGCCAACCTGGAATCAATCTAATTCTGCTTGTATTTAGGTGCGACGAAGGGTAGAAAATTTTAACTCACAGCAAGCGCAAGTCGATAACCACCGCCGCGAACAGTTTCGATAAGATGTTCGTGATTATGAGGCTTTAGCGCAATCCTGAGTCTGCGGATGTGAACATCGACGGTTCTTTCGTCAATTGAGGCCTCGTTATGCCAAACTTTTTCCAAGATTGCGGAGCGAGTGAGCACCCGCTCTGGATGGCGTAAAAACGCCAACAAGAGGCGATATTCGGTCGGGCTGAGCTCGACGGCTTTGCCCGCGATATTCACGCGCTGGGTGTCTGTATCTAAAGAAAGTTCCTGATGCCTGAGCACGGTCGCTTCTGATTCATGGCCTGAACGCCTGAGAAGCGATTGAACCCTGGCGACGAGCTCTCTTGGGGAGAAGGGTTTGACCAGGAAATCATCAGCGCCTGCAGCGAAACCTTCAAGCTTGTCGCCTTCGCGCCCACGGGCCGTCAGCAGCAACAAGGGCAGGCTTTTGAGTTTGGGAGTCGCCCGAATTTCCTTGGTGAACTCGATGCCTGAGGCGCCTGGAAGCATCCAGTCAACGATGGCGACATCAATCGGTTCGCGGCCCAGCAATTGCCTGGCTTTTTCCACACTAGCGCAGCCCAGTGCATTCATGCCGGAATGCCGCAGGTGCAGGCAGACCAGTTCTTGAATGTCAGTGTCGTCTTCTACAACTAATACGGTATGGGCCATGACTGACACATTATGACAAGTTTAAGTCGATTTGATGACGATCATTGGGCCACGCTTGTGGTCGGTCAAAGCGACCTTTCGTCCCGGACTTTCAATGCAGTGGAACCGTCTAGGGCAAAATGCCCATATATTTGCAACGCTTTGTTTTGGAATGATCATGTCGAAAAAAATTCTTGTGACTGGTGGGGCTGGCTATATTGGCTCCCACACGGTAATTGAACTGCTTGCAGCAGGATATTTCGTGACGGTCGTTGACAATCTCTCGAACTCAAGTGAAGAGGCTCTACGCAGGGTCGAGAAAATTTCCGGCAGGCGCCTTGAGTTTGTGAAAGGAGATGTACGCGATGGGGCGATGCTCGCAAAGTTGTTGGCCTCAAATTCGTTCGATGCGTGCATTCATTTTGCGGGCTTGAAAGCGGTCGGCGAATCGGTGGCCAAGCCTTTGGAGTATTACGACAATAATGTCGCAGGCACCAATACCTTGCTGAGCGCGCTACGGGACGCGGGCGTCAAGAGATTTATCTTCAGCTCCTCCGCGACTGTGTACGGCGACCCGGAGTTTGTACCTCTGACGGAGAGTGCTAGAACGGGTGCAACCAATCCCTATGGTCGCAGTAAATGGATGATCGAATTTGTTTTGAATGACTTGGCGGTGGCTGATGCCTCCTGGGCCATTGGTATTTTACGATACTTTAATCCTGTAGGGGCACATGAGAGTGGACTGATCGGGGAAGATCCCGCTGGAATTCCGAATAACCTCATGCCTTTCGTGGCCCAGGTGGCTATTGGGAAACTCAAAGAATTGGCGGTTTTTGGTGACGACTATGCGACCAAGGATGGTACCGGTGTGCGCGACTATATTCATGTGGTGGATTTAGCGAAAGGTCATCTGGCGGCGCTCCATCAAGTTTTTTCAAAGGATGGCGCGTTTACCGTTAATCTGGGCACGGGTAATGGCTATTCAGTAAAAGAAATGATTTCAGCTTTTGAGAAGGCAAGTGGTCGACCGGTGCCCTTTAAAGTGGCTGCGCGACGCCCCGGCGATATTGCCGAGTGTTTTGCCGATCCTGCCTACGCCAAGAGCTTGCTCGGTTGGCAGGCCGAAAAGGGTATCGAGCAGATGTGTGTCGACGGCTGGCGTTGGCAGAGCAAAAACCCCCAAGGCTACAAAGCTTAAGCTTTGCGCCGAGGGGTTTGAAGGCGCGTCGCACAGCGACTAAGAGTCTTTCAATAAGCCCTGGGCAACATTGAAAAAACTACGTCGCCCTTTCAACTCGAGAATCTGCTTGATCAACATTTCGAAGTCCGCTTCCCGGTCAATCGGGTTGAGATGCTCGGTGTTGATAATCAAAAGCGGAGCCGCTTCATATTGATAAAAAAAACGGGTATAAGCATCCGACAAGCCGCCCAGATAGGAGCCAGTGATCGAGCTTTCCATGGGAAGCCCACGACGCCGCACTCGCGCCTCCAGGCGCTCGGCATTGGCCTGAAGATAAATGACGAGATCGGGGGTCGGCACTTGAGGGCGCAGATGCTCAAGGATGTGGCGATAAAGCTTGAGCTCATCGTTATCGAGGGTGAGCGAGGCGAACAAGTGATCTTTGTCGAGCAAAAAATCACCGACCACGGGTTTCGAAAAAAGGTCCCGTTGAGAGAGTTCCCGAAGCTGATTGACTCGTTGGAACAAAAAGAAAAGTTGTGTAGGTAGGGCATAGCGCCGACCGTCTTTGTAAAATCGCTCGAGGAAAGGGTTTTCTTCGGGTTGTTCCAGCACTTGCTCAGCGTGAAAGCGCTCAGAGAGTTTGCGAGCCAGTGATGTCTTTCCAACGCCGATAGGCCCCTCCACCACAATATGTTTGTAGCGCTCGAATGGATTGCTTGTTGGGGGCGTGGTCATGAGTTGTTTTTGGTTAGCGGGAGATAAGGTACACCGCACCCGGTAAGCATAACCCAGCCCATAGAAAGTCTAATTTGAAGGTCTGATGCATGTACGGCATCGCCCGTCGTCCTTGAGGTGTCGAGTGGCCCACTTAACTTTGTTCCGGGATCGGCTCGCAAGACTGATCAGCGGTTTGTTGCAGTAGTTTTTGAATGGGCTGGCCTGCTAGGTCGAGCTTGGGTTGTAGTTCAGCGAGGGGCTTGAGTACGAAGGCGCGCTCGCTCAAGCGTGGATGCGGTACCGTGAGATGGGCTTGTTGCACGCTTTCATCGGCGATCAAGAGCAGATCCAGATCCAGGGTGCGCGGGGCATTGGGTGATGATCGGGTTCGACCAAAACGCGTTTCAATGCCTTGCAATTCAGCAAGAATGTCGTCGGCGCTAAGCCGGGAGTTGAATTCGGCGACTGCGTTGATATAGTCCGGCCCTTGCGAGCCGATGGAGGTGCTGCGGTAGAGCTTGGAATGCTTGAACTGCGCATGTGCCTCATGCTCACTGGCCCAGGATGCAAGCTCTGCCAAGGCGGCTCGGACGGTTTCCTGGGGGTTGCCCAAGTTGGCGCCAAGCCCGATATGGATGCGTCGCATAATAGCCATTGGACATGCTCTTTACGGCGAACTCATCCCTCGCGCTCGTCTCGCTTCGACGATCCAAGCACGGGCGACGCCGCATCAACTGCGCCGCCATGAGGGTCCTGTCCGCCACTTTTTTCTGCTGAACCTTTATCTTGACTGCTTGCCGTGTCACCCGCGTCTCCAGGGCTCCTTCGGCGACGTTTCTTGCCGCCCGTGCCCGGTCCAGGCCGGTGACGCGGGTTGGCTTGCTCCATGAGTTGCTCGCGCTCGTCGCGATCAGCATCGATGAAGGCGGTCCACCATTCGCCGAGTGCCGGATCTAGCTCCCCGCTTTCACAGCGCAATAGAAGGAAATCGTAACTTGCCCGAAATCTAGGATGTTCCAGCAAGCGATAGGACGTGCTTCCAGTACGGCGCTCGAAGCGGGGTTGGATCGCCCAGATTTCGCGCATATCAGACACGATTCGGCGCTGAATCGCTAATTGCTCAGCCTGCTCATCGAGCACGGAATCAATGGCTTCCATGAGCGCAGGGTACAAAGGCAGGCCTTTGGCCCGAATTTTTTGCCAGCGGGCGTTGATCTGAGGCCATAACAAGGCAGCGAACAGGAAACCGGGCGAAATCGGTTTGTCTTGCGCGACCCGTTCATCAGTGCGCTTGAGTGCGGCTTCAACGAAGCGTTGTCCTTCGGGGAGCTCGAGCACAAGGTCCAGCATCGGCAGGAGCCCGTGATGCAAGCCTTCGGCGCGGAGCTCTTCAATGCAGGCCAAGGCTTTGCCCGAGCTAAACAGTTTTAGCATTTCGTCGAATAAGCGAGCGGAGGGCACGTTGTTCAGTAGGGGCGCCATTTCAGCGACGGGCGCGCGTGTTCCAGGCTCGACTTTAAAGTCGAGCTTGGCGGCAAAGCGCGCCACCCGCAACATACGCACGGGATCTTCGCGGTAGCGCGTAGCTGGGTCGCCAATCATGCGCAGGGTGCGCGACTGAATGTCACGTACGCCTTGGTGATAATCCAACACGACATCTCCGACCGGGTCGTAGTAAAGAGCGTTGACGGTGAAGTCGCGTCGCGCGGCATCGTCCTCTTGTGTACCCCATTCATTGTCGCGCAACACGCGGCCGTGTTCGTCGGTGAGCGCGTCGGTCTGCAAGGCTCGGAAGGTGGAGGTTTCAATGGTCTCGCGGCCAAAGATCACGTGGACGATCTGAAAGCGGCGGCCAATAATCCTGGAGCGACGAAATAGCGCACGAACCTCGTCCGGAGTGGCATTGGTCGCCACATCGAAATCTTTCGGCTTGAGCTTAAGAATCGCGTCGCGCACGCCACCTCCGACCACATAGGCTTTGAAGCCTCCCGCTTGCAGCGCTTCGCACGTCTTGTAGGCCGCTGAGGAGATATCCTTGGGGTCAATGCCGAGTTGACTGCCAGGATAGGTTTGCATCCCCACCAAGGCGGAGGGGCTTGGAGTCTTGGGCTTGCGACCAAATACTTTCTTGATCAGCGCTTTAATCATGAGGTCTTGAAAAGTTCGAGAATGGTCCAGCCATTCGCTTGGGAAAGGGCTTTGAGCTTGGCGTCGGGATTGGTCGCCACAGGATGGCTCACCTTTTCAAGCAAAGGAATGTCGTTAGCGGAATCGCTATAAAAATAAGTGGCAGAAAAAGAGGCCAAGGTCCATCCAAGTTGCGCTAACCAGGCTTCAGTGCGTACGACTTTGCCCTCACGATACGTCGGAGTCCCCACTGCTTTTCCTGTATAGGCTGCATCGGCGTTGCGGCTGACTGTGCCCAATCGGGTCGCAATCAGGTGTTCGAAACCAAAAACTTTGGCAATCGGCGCCGTCACAAACTCGTTAGTGGCCGTGACCAGTGCGCACAGCGCACCCGTGTCCTGGTGTTTCTTTACCAATGCAAGTGCTTGCGGGCGAATATTCGGAAGGATATTTTCCTCCATGTACTGTTGGTGCCATTCAGCGAGCTGGGCCCGGGTGTACCTCGCCAGTGGAGCCAATTGAAATTCGAGATAGGCATTATTGTCCAGACAACCGGCCTGGTAGTCACGATAAAACTGATCGTTCTGGGCGCGGTGGCGCTCGGCGTCGACCGCTCCGACTTTGACCATAAACTCGCCCCAAGCATGGTCGGAATCCATGGGAATCAGGGTGTGATCAAGATCAAAAAGGGCTAACTGCATTGGAAAATGCTGCTGTGGGTCGCTAAATGCACGGCGCGAGTGTATCAGTCGGGCCTATGGGCCGCGGTTTTGGCGTCGCTGCTCGCTCGTGGTGCGCCGCCCGTTTGATTCTCCATCTCCCTCAAGAGCGGCAGGCTGAGGGCTCTTTTTTGCTCGAACCCGAAGCGATCAAGACTATCCAGAATTTGCATCAAGACGCGAATGTCGCGCGGATAGTGCCGCAAAAGGTAGCGCAACAACTCCTCGGGAAGTGCGATTTGGCGGCCGGCGGCGTGTTGGCGCAAAGCTTCTGCTTTTTGATCATCGTTCAGGCGCTTCAACTGAAAAATGAGGCCCGAGCCCAGGCGAGTACGCAAATCCGCACGCAGACTCAGGTGCAGAGGAGCTCGATTGGCGCAGGCGATGATCATGGCTTGAGCGTCGCCTGCTTGGCGAATAAAAGTGGTGAACCCGTCGATTTGCGTTTGGGCGTTCAAATCTTCGCAATCGTCGAAAAGAGTGATTTTCGGAGCAGAGAGTGGCGCCGAATTGCCAAACGCTGGTCCTACCGATTCGACGGCCAGGGACTTCCGGATCGCTTCGATTAAGTGGGTTTTGCCGCTTCCGGGTTCACCCCAGATAAACAGGCACTGGCTCGGCCGAGCACCTGCGACGATGCCACGCAAGAGCGCAAGCAGCTCGGCATTGGGTCCGGCGACGAAGTTATCGAAGGACGGCGCTTGCACGAGATGAACGTCCAGCGATAGTTGTTGCATTCAGTAAGTGGCCTTGAACAAGGGGCTGGCTCCGGGCTAATCCTGGCTGGTGTAAAACTCACTGCCCAAATAGGCTCCACGCAAGCGGCGCAGGGCCACGGCGAGGATGGCCGCCAAGGGTAGCGCCAGGAGCACGCCCGCGAGACCCAGGAGATATCCAAAGGATAAAAGGGCGATGATGACGGCTAGGGGATGCAGGCCGATTTGCTCGCCGACCAACCGGGGAGTCAGGTAAAAACTTTCTAACATTTGGCCGATGCCGTAAATGATTCCGACCAAAATTAACCCCTTAAGCGGTCCTAGCTGTAACATGCCATCGATCAAAGCGAAGCTCAGACCGAGGGCAAAACCAATGTAGGGAATCGCGATCAGACTACCGGTCAGCACCCCAACAGGTAGCCAAAGCTTGAAGCCCGCTGCAAACAGGGCTGCGCTGTAGTACACGGCTAGTACGGCCATCACTTTCACCTGCCCGCGTAAGTACTGGCCGAGTAAGTGATCGACTTCATCGAGCACTTCAAATACCTGGGTGCGCCAACGCGGAGGGAGTAAATCTCGCAAGCTCTGCATGAATCTTGGCCAGTCGAGCAGGAAAAAAAAGAGCGCCACGGGCATCAAGAACATGAGTCCTATCAATGCCAGAGCGGTGCCCCACCCCGATTTGAGCGTGGTGAAAAATGTGGCCGCCCAATCTTCACCGCTGGTGGCAAGGTGCTTGGTCAGCCAATCACGCATCGATGTCGAGTCGAGCTTGAGCGCGATGCCAAAGGTACGCTCAAGCCATGGCAGAAACTGCTCGCTGAGGGTCGTGAACAGCCCCGGCAGGCGCAAGCGCAATTGGCCGAGCTCCTGCTGAAGAATCGGCAAAATCACCAGGACGATGGCGAGTAACGCCAATAGGCAAACCAGCATCATTAAAAGGACCGCAATGAGGCGCGGAACTTTTTTGGATTGCATCCAGGTCACCCCCGGCGCGAGCACGTAGGCAAGGATGGCGGCTGCGAAAAACGGCGTTAACACCGGCCCAAGCACGAAAATAAAGGCGGCCAAAACGATGGCGACGAGTGCCCAAAGCAGGGTCTGGCGCTGCCGGGAGGAGAGGGGAGAAGGTAGAATCATGGTATTCCATTCTACTTGGGACTGATTGGTGAGCACGCAGATGATTAAGTCCGGCCCGGCAAGCCTATCCTACAAAGACGCTGGCGTCGACATTGACGCAGGTGATGCCCTGGTTGACCGGATCAAACCGCTCGCCAAAAAAACCATGCGTGAAGGGGTTTTGGCCGGCATTGGGGGCTTTGGCGCGTTGTTTGAGGTACCCAAGCGTTACAAGGAGCCGGTTCTAGTGTCCGGAACCGATGGCGTGGGCACGAAGCTAAAGATGGCTTTTGCCCTGAATCGCCATTCCACCGTAGGTATCGACCTCGTGGCCATGAGTGTCAATGACATCTTGGTACAAGGCGCGGAGCCGCTTTTCTTTTTGGATTATTTCGCTTGCGGCAAACTCGATGTTGATACGGCAGCGTCCGTCATTGGGGGTATTGCAAAAGGTTGTGAACTTTCGAACAGCGCCCTCATTGGGGGTGAAACAGCGGAAATGCCGGGAATGTACCCAGCCGGAGAATACGATCTGGCCGGCTTTGCAGTCGGCGTGGTGGAGAAAAACGCCATTATCACGGGTCAAGATATTGTCCCAGGCGATGTGATCCTGGGACTTGCATCCAGCGGCCCACACTCCAATGGCTATTCGCTGCTGCGCAAAGTTTTAGAGCGTCGCTTTGGCTCGCTCGATGCGCCGGAACTCGATCAACACATACCGGGTCAAAGCTCGGGCCCGAGTCTCGCCGATGCAGTCATGGAGCCCACCCGAATCTATGTGCGTTCGGTCTTGCAAGCCATGAAACAAGCGCGCTTCAAGGGGCTCGCCCATATTACTGGCGGTGGTATTGTTGAAAACGTGCCGCGCGTACTACCCGAAAATGTGCAAGCTGTGATTCATCAGTCCGCCTGGTCTCTGCCTCCTTTGTTCGAGTTCTTGCAACAAGAAGGTCAGATTGCCTGGGATGAGATGTATCGAGTTTTTAATTGTGGTGTTGGGATGGTGATCATCGTTTCCGAAGCGCAAGCCGCCACGGCTCAAAAAGCGCTTCAAGAGGCCGGTGAGACGGTTTATCAGCTCGGCAAAATCGTGACTCGACCCTCCGCTCAAGCCCATCAAACGGTCGTTATTCGAGAGTGATGGTTTGTTTCGCCCGGATTGCCCAAGGCGTTTTGGCCGCAAGCTTGATGCTGACGGCTGGTGCGGGGTTTGGACAAACGCAGACGAGTCCCGCCCCGGCCTTGCCGCGACTTTTGCCGGGTTTTTTGCAAGACACCAAGCCGCCCGTTAAGAACAACTACGAACTGACTGTCGAGGCGCCGGCAGAATTACAGGCGCCCATTAAAACCCGGACCTTGATCGGTCGCTGGCAAAGTCGCCCAGACTACGACCCCATTCAGTTTGAGGGCTTGTTTGCCCGCTCCAAGAGTGAGGTTGAGTCGCTCATGCAAGCCGCGGGGTTTTTTTCCGGGAGCGTTGAAATTACCGGCGATAGTAAGAGCGTCAAGATCGAAGTTGATGCGGGCGCTCGCACGACCGTTAATTTGGTCGAGCTTAAAATCACTGGGCCCGCCAATGAGGAACAAAATCTCAGGCAAAAAAAATTTCGAGATCAAGTTTTTGAGCGCTGGAGCCTGCCTGAGGGGACGTTCTTTAATGCCGAATTCTGGGAGCAAAGCAAACGGCGTCTGCTCGATACCTTTCAACAAAAAGGCTACCTGAAGGCGAGCATTGCAAAGAGCGAAGCGCGGGTCGATATAGAAAATACGACAGTCTCGCTGCGTCTGGAAGTCGATAGCGGTGAAGTCTATTACTTTGGCAAAGTGAAGATCACGGGGTTGGAGCGCTATCACGAGGACATTGTTCAGGACCTTAGCCCTTTCAAAGAGGGTGAGCGTTACGATTTTGAGCGGCTGGCACTTTATCAACAGCGCCTGCGTCAGTCGGGCTATTTCGCGACGGCCAATGTTTTGCCCGATTTGCTTGCTCTTGAGGACCAGGAAACCCAGGCGACGACGAAAAATTCGACGGTTCCTATCCAGGTTGAAGTCTCCGAATTCAAGGCCAAGAGGGTGGTGGTCGGCGTGGGCGTGAGTAGCGACCAAGGTCTTCGCGGGCAGTTGGGTTTTGAGCATCGCAATTTGTTTGGACTGGGCTGGCAGCTCGAGACGGCTTTATTGATCGAGCAAAAACGTCAACGAGGCTTTGCTAACTTGCGCACCCCAATCGACGAGGAGGGTCATTATTGGGGCTTGGGTGCAAGGGTTGAGCGGCTGAAGCCGACAGATACCGAGACCACGTTGCGCTCGAATGTCTATTTTGGCCGGGGTCGGCGGGTTGAAGACATTGAGTACTTCGTGTCTTTGCAACATCAGAAAGAAAGGCAAGACTTGATCACTGCCGGAGTTTTTTCGCGGGATTATCGTCAGGCCGTGGTGGCTTCGTACGCTTGGAATATGCGGCGACTCGACTCTCGAATTGATCCGCGTGATGGCTATACGATCAGCGCGCAAGCCTCGTTTGCCATCAAGGGGGCGTGGAGTGAGGCAAGCTTTAGTCGCTTGTATGTAAGAGCCATGCGTTTTTGGCCTTTGGAAGACGATGCGCCCATTAACGGTGCCAACTTGATCGGCTTGCTTGAGCTTGGGCAAGTTTTTGCTTCAAGCAGCAACGGTGTTCCCTCGGAGAATTTGTTCCGTACCGGGGGCTCTCAGGCTTTAAGAGGCTACCGCTATCTTGAGTTGGGTCCAGTCGCAAAAGGCCTGACCGTGGGCGGACGCTCCTTGGCGGTCGCGAGCTTGGAGTATCAACGCCCCATTAGCCAGGCTTTACGCTGGGCGACCTTTATCGATGTGGGTAATGCTACCGAGAGCTTTAGCAGCTTCAAGCCTTCAGTGGGTGTTGGGGGAGGGCTACGCATCAAAACTCCGATTGGTCCGGTCAATGCCGACCTTGCGTATGGTGTGGACTTGAAGCAGTTTGTTTTTCATTTCTCCGTTGGTTATGTCTACTGAGAAAGAGGTTCAGGGCACGGATGATGCAGGTTTGAAAAAGCCTGGCGCTCAGTCTCCCCTGAGACCTTCATGGCGACGACGGATCTTCGGCGTCGCTGCGAAGCTGAGTTTGTTCTGGGCTGGCATTATCTTAATGGTGGCGCTCCTGCTTTTGGCGGCGGTCTGGGGCTTGGGTAAAACCGTCTTGCTCAAGTATGCTGTCGCTGAAGTGGTGAATTTAAGTGAAGGACGTCTCAAGGTTGAGGGTATTGAGGGCTCACTTTTCGGGTCTTTGCGCATTGCCAAGCTGGAGGCGATTCCGAAGGGCTTGAAAGTGCCTGGACCTAAGTTCATTCTGCAAGATGTAGCCATCGACTGGTCTTTGCTGTCACTGCTCAAGACCCAGCCCTACCGCGAACCGGTGATTTATTCCCTGGTCGCCAAATCTCTGAAGGTGTCCTTACCTTATTCGAATGAGGCACTAAAGCTGCCAGACAGTTTTGCGCTGCCTCTTGGATTGAAGATTGAGCTGGCTCAGTTAGGTCTTTTGCAAATCGAAATAGCCAAGCTTGACCCCAAGGAGGTGCCGCAGAAAATTGAATTGCGGGACTTGGCGGCTCGGGCAAAGTACTCACCCAAGCGGGACAACGCTGGGACTGGAAAATTCGAGTTGGATCGCATTACGCTCGGCAATGATTTGTTTAGAGTTGCTGAATCCCGTTGGACGATGGATGATCAGAAACCCTTTAAGGTAGTCGCTGCGGGTCAGGCAAGAACGCTTTGGCTCGATCAACTTTTCTCAAGAATTCAGTTCCAGACGGACCCGCAAATTCGCGGCGATGGTGCTGCCCGCTTTGACTATCAAATTCAGGGCGAACTCCTCAATCTTCAAATTCGCTCGAACATTGACACCTACAAAACAAAGCTCCAAGGTGAAACCCACTTCAAATTTGGACAGGACCGCCCCATCGACGCCATCATGCTGAAGTCCGAAAGCCTGGATTTGCAGCATTTGGACCTGCGTGCCCCCAAAACAGATCTCAAAATTCAATGGCGTTTTGAGCCACGACTGGGCATTCCCGGAGCCCTGGAGTTTGAGAACCGCGGGCCGGGAACTTTCGATGCGCGCCTGCTACCGTTTTCAAAAGGGACTCTAAGGCTTTCACTCGATGCGCCCAAGCTCTTGATTCAGCAGTTCGAGGGGCAGGTGTTTGCTGGCGAAGGCTCATCGCAGACCAGCGCTCAAAAAACGCTTAAGGGTAAAGGCGTCATTGACTTCTCCCAGCGTCAGTTGTTTGGTACTTTGAGCTTGCCTGATTCGGATCTGGACATGGTATCTTCGGATCTTGATCTTTCCAAGCTCATTTCAAGAATCCTGCCGACCCGATTGAGCGGTCCGATACAAATAAAATCGGGGCTTATGAAAGTCGACCTCAAGCAGGAGCCGAAGCTTGGCGGGCCCGCTTTCTTGTCGGATCTTGGCTCGATGAGTTTGCAGGGCGATATTCGTTTGGTGGACAACCAACTGCGCTATGATGGCCTGCAGGTCAAGGTTCATAACGCCGCCCTCAAAGCCAGTGGCGTGCTCAAGCTCGATGCTGATCTTGCACTTGAAGCCAGTGGCCGAGCTCAAGGCTTCAAGCCCGCTGAGTTCTTTGTGTTCAATGTGCAGGACCCAGAGTTGGCTGTAGCCATCAAAGGGGCTGTATTTACCGGACCGTTCGAGGTGCGCGGTAACCTCGCCAGCCTGAGAAGCAAGGCTGATCCTGCCGTCGATCCGCGTGTTGCCTCTGACTTCTTTTTATCACTCAATTTTGAAGAAGGCAGCCAAGCGTTGGCGCGTCCTCTTTCGGGTTACGCAAAACTGCTTTGGTCGGGGTTGCGTGTGAGCAATGTGGATGCATCCCTGAGCTCGCAAGGCAATCGCTTGAAAGCGCAAGGCGCTCTTGGCGAGATGGGTGATCGCCTGATGCTTGAACTCGACGCGGAAAACCTGGCGGCCATCGACAAGCGCTTGAAAGGCAACTTGAAAGTGAGCGGCGAGCTACGTGATCGTATGAATAGCCCTGCCATTCAGGCCAATGTCCAAGCCCAGGCTTTGAATTTAAGCGGACTTGGAACGGTCGGTACTTTAAAAGGGGAGTTCAATTTGCCGAGCCTCGCAGAAGGCAAGCTCCTCGTGAAGCTTGAGGCGAGTCGCCTCAAGATTGCCGAGGTGATCCTGGACCGAATTCAACTCGATGCTGACGGCAAGGCCAGTGATCATGTTTTCCAAATTGCTGGGCAAGGGGTCGGTGAGACCGTTAAAGCTTCGGGCAAAGGCCGTTACTTTCCGCAGCCTGAGCAAGGACAACGATATGTTGCGGATATTCAGCAAGCAGGCCTGTCTGGCCGCTTCAATGCAGTGCTCGACAGTGTCGCGCGTTTAATCTTTCGTGACGACGGGGTGGTGCTCGAGAATGCCCAGCTCAAGCTTTCCGAGGGGCGACTCAACGTGCAAAGTGTCGTCTTTAAAGAGGGCGAGGTCAAATCGCAAGGAGAGGCGAAGGACATGTCTTTGCGCCAGATGTTGCGACTGGTTGAAGATTTTACCCAGCAGGGTTCATTGGACGTCAATCGCGAGGCACAAAAGCAGGCCGATGGGCTGCGCTTGGCAGCGACCTGGGATCTGTCTGGCACTAACGCCAAGGACCTGTCGGGGCGCGCGCAAATTAGCCTCCTCGAGGTCGACGCACCGGGTGCGCTCAAGCTCAATCTTAATTCCGAAAACACCGCGGACTTTAAGTTCAATAAGGGGCAGATTGATGGTCGTTTAGATCTAGTCCTGCCTTCGATCAGTTTTGCCAAGCGCTACACCGGTGCAGAGTGGGATGCCGAGGGCGAGCTTCGGTTTGTCGGCCGTGTACAGGGAACCCTGGAGCAGCCCGAGTATCAGGGCGAGCTGACCGGCAGCAAGCTGCAGCTTTTACAACGCGCCCTGGGTTGGAAGGTGTCAAATGGCACCATGAAAGCGCGCTTCGATGCCAAGGGTTTTACGCTCGAAAAAATGCGTATCGAGAGCGGCCAGGGATTTATCGAACTGACGGGTGAAGCACGTATTTTGACGGGTGTCGAGGCCAAGAATCGCGCCAAGGGTCTGCCTCCTTTACAAGGCCGGTTCCGTCTGGTTGCGAGTAAGTTGCCGATTCCGATTGGTCCCGGCCAGCGCTTGATTCTCTCGGGCGACACTCAAGTATTGGCTGATGCGCAGTCCTTGCGCTGGGTGGGTAAATTGCAAGCCGACGAAGGCTTGATCGAGCTCCGCTCGGCCGGTGTTTCCGATTTGCCAAGCGATGTCATCATCGTGAATGCCAAGAAGGGCAAGTCGGACGCCAAAGACAATAGCGTCGAGGCCAGTCTTGCGCGGGCGGCCAGTTCACAGATGTCGGCCTTGACGCTGGACTCCCCGCTTCGCTTGAGTGCAGACCTCGAGGTCGATCTGGGTAAGAACTTGCGGGTAGTGGGTGGTGGCGTGGAAGCTCGTCTGGAGGGCTTGCTCAGCTTGAAGGGTACCTTGCCTCAGCAGCCTCGCGCGGTCGGTATTGTGACTGTGAAGGAGGGAACTTATCTGGCCTACGGTCAAAAGCTTGAAGTCACCCGAGGCATTTTGCGTTTCCAGGGGGAGCTTGATAACCCCTCGCTCGACCTGGTGGCCTTGCGGCGTTTCTTGCCGGTGGAGCCAGGAGTTCAGGTCACGGGCACCGCGCTATCTCCAAGAATTAAATTGACCTCGACACCCGAAGTATCGGACGCCGAAAAGCTTTCCTGGCTGGTGCTTGGCACCGGTATTGACGATGCGCGAACCGGCACTCAAACCCTGGCCTTGCAGCAAGCTGCCTTTAGCCTTTTGGGGAGCGAAGAGGGTGGGCTGTCGAGCAGCATCGCCAAGGTGTTTGGCCTGGATGTGATTACCTTGGGGACCGCGCGCAGCGCCGCCCCTTCCGAGGTGATTGGTCGCGGGCTCGGACCCTTGGGGACCAATGCCAGTCAGGTGGTGAGCAATGCGACGGTTCAGCAGAATGTTTTGACGATCGGTAAACGTCTCTCCTCGCGAGTGTTTGTCAGCTATGAGCAAGGCTTGAGAGGGGTTTGGAACTTGTTGCGAATTCAGTACGACATTAGCAATCGACTGAGCATTCGAGCTCAAACCGGCACGGAAAATGCGATTGACCTACTGCTCTTTCACTGGTTTGACTGAAGGCGGCCGGAGCGCACGTCCTTCGTCCGCCCACGCTTCTAGGCCGCCTTTAGCCCACTCAGGCCGCAACTTGAAGTGTTCGAAGGCTTGTTCGGCAAGGTCTTTGACAGAAGCCTCTATGTTCAAGTGAATGGCTTCTACGGGAGGCTCTAGAGCTTCAAACTGACTGCGCAAGAGTGAGGCGGGCATATACTTGTGTTGGCGCATTTTCAGTCGGTTTTCGATCAAGTCGAAGCTTCCGGTCAAATGAATCCATAGCGGGCTTTCAATACCCTGCGCGAGCTGGTCACGATATTTTTTCTTGAGCGCCGAGCAGGCCAGAATGGCCATATGTCCCTGAGCCAGGGTCACCTGAAGTTCCTGGTTGAGTCGCGCCAGCCAGGGCTCACGATCCAGATCGTTTAATGCCAGACCCGAGCGCATTTTCTCGACATTGTTACGCGGATGAAATTCATCGCCTTCGAGCATTCTTGCTGACAAGCCCGCCTTTAAAAAGCGCTCGGTGAGCGCCTGGGCAACACTGCTTTTCCCACAGCCGGAGACGCCCATGACAATCGCGACGGTGGGCGGGTTTCCTGGTTTCATGGGTTTGGGAAGATCAAGCTAGACTTTGGTGATCGAATGGCCGCCGAAGCCTTGGCGCATGAGCGCCAATAACTTATTGGCGGTATCCGCTTTGCCTTGTGAGTCGAAGCGGCTCATGAGAGAGGCGGCGATCACCGGTGCGGGCGTGCCCTGGCGAATCGCCTCATCAATTGTCCAACGACCTTCGCCGGAATCTGAG
Organism: Betaproteobacteria bacterium; assembly: GCA_043760705.1. Taxonomy (GTDB): domain Bacteria; phylum Pseudomonadota; class Gammaproteobacteria; order Burkholderiales; family Burkholderiaceae_E; genus JAPOKJ01. The sequence continues at coordinate 6,956 of JAYUOT010000472.1, read as the reverse complement.
ACCACCGGGCCGACCGTGTCAAATGCATTGGGGGATTTGAGCGAGTCGGCAGTGAGATCAAGCAACCAAGAGCGCACGACCGAGCCATGCCGCCAAAGTTCGGCAACCTCGCCCAGTGGCAGGTTCATCTCTTGATGGCCTTTCAAGAGCGCAAAGCCCTCGGCCATGGCCTGCATCATTCCATACTCAATGCCGTTGTGAATCATCTTCACGAAATGTCCGGCACCACTGGGGCCGCAGTGTAGCCAGCCGCTCTGCGGCGTGGGTGCCAAAGCTTTGATCATGGGCTGAATGCGCTCGACTGCCGCAAGCGAGCCACCAAACATTAAACAGTAGCCATTGGCGAGGCCCCAAACGCCACCAGAGACGCCGCAATCAACAAAGTGGAGTCCGTACCCTTCGAGGGACTTGGCGCGTCTCTGAGAGTCCAGGTAGTTGGCGTTGCCGCCATCGACCAGCACGTCCCCCTTCTGAAGCATTGTGGACAGGGAGTCGAGGGCGCCCTGCGTCACCGCACCGGCCGGGAGCATGACCCAAACCACCTTAGAGGTTGCTGGATTTTCTTGCGCGAGCGCGCTGACACAGTCGCTCAGGCTGGGGTGCAGCTTCAGGTGAGTTTCGCTGGCAAACCCCGCCCCAAAGTGCGGATCGCTGAGCCATTGCGCATCGAAGCCGTGCACCTGAATACCGGCCCTGGAAAGTCGGCGAGCCATATTGCCCCCCATTTTGCCGAGCCCGATGATTGCGATTGAAGTGGAAGTCATATCGTTCTCGCGAAAAAGTGAATTATGCGCTGAGGGCTTTTTTGAGATGCTCAAAAGCCAAGGCGTTGAGGTTTGGGTCCAGGCAGTCAAGCCTATGGCGTTGCGGCATGGATCGAAGCCAGGTCAACTGACGCTTGGCGAGTTGCCGAGTGGCAATTACACCTTGCTCGACCATGTGCTGGATTTCTGGCGCTTGACCCATGTTTTGCTGATCTAGCCATTCCCAAGCTTGGCGGTAGCCCACGCAACGCATGGAGGTCATATCGGCTGTGAGGTCGCCGCGCGCGCGCAGCGCTCGCATTTCCTCCATAAAGCCTTGCCCCAGCATGGCCTGGAAGCGCCGCGCGATTCTGTCGTGGAGCACGGCTCTCTGGCTCGGTTCCAGCGACAGAATTTCGTAGTCAAGATCGGTAGCGGGGCCTGGTGCTGATTCAGCTAACCAGGCGCTCATGCTTCGCCCAGTTTGTCGATAGAGTTCGAGGGCACGACCGATTCTTTGGGCGTCGTTGGGCGCAAGCCTTTGCGCCGTCACGGGATCGACTTGCCGGAGAGCTTCATGCAGGGCGGGCCAACCTTGTCGTTGCGCCTCGTGTAGTACTCGGGAGCGCACCGCAGGGTTGCTCACTGGGAGGTCATGCAGACCGTCGCAGAGCGCTTTCACGTAAAGCATCGTGCCGCCAACGATCAGAGGAAAATTGCCGCGTGCATGAATCTCCCGAACCAATCGGCTGGCATCCTTCACAAAGCGAGCGGCCGAGTAAGCCTCACTCGGTTCAATGATATCGATCAGATGATGGGCGACCTGTTGACTTTCCGCGCGGCTCGGTTTGGCCGTGCCAATGTCCATGCCACGATAAACCAGGGCAGAGTCGACGCTAATAATTTCAAACTGTCGGAGTCCCTTGAAGGCTTCGGCCAACCATAGAGCGAGTGAGGATTTTCCGCTCGCGGTTGGACCTAGAATGAAGACGGCTTTCAAGGGACAAATTTGCGGTTTTTTAGACGCTTCACTAACACCGTGCAAGTCAAAGCACAGCAGAGCGACATACAAAAAATGATCGCAGCCAGGGGCAAGGTGGTGCCGTTATGGCTCGCTCCGACGGCGCTGCCTACGAACGCCGCAAATATATAGATGATGAAGCCTACCAGTGCGGCCGCGGCTCCCGCCTTTTCAGGAAAAGGTCCGATCGCACCGGCCTGAGCGCTGGGTTGAATAAAACCATGGGCCACCATCAGCCCGAACATGGGTAGCAAGAAGGCCGCCAGCGTCTGAATTTTGAAGAGAGCCAGCAGCAGCAGGACCGAACTGGACACGAGGCTGATGATCGCTCCTCGACGCAGCGAACGATCAATACCGATGCGTGCCAAATTGCTTTGAAGAAAGCGAGATCCTAGAATGAATCCTAAGGTGACGATGGCAAAGCAGAATCCGAAGTAGGCCGTGGGTACCTGGAGCACCTCAATCATCACAAAGGGAGAGCCAGAGATGAAAGAAAACAAGCAGGCGTAGCTGAAGGTGCTCGCAAAAGTATAGGTGAGCAGGACGGGTGAACGGGCCAGTTCGACATAATTGCGAATGACGTCTTGAGCACGAGTGGCGTTGGGGTTTTTATGGGGAATAGTCTCAGCCAGCAAGCGGTAACTCGCCAAAAAAATCAACAATGAAAGTAAGCTGATTAATCCAAAGTTCGCGCGCCAGCCCCATTGGGTTTGCAAGATACCTCCGAGAATCGGAGAGATCAGTGGAACGAGCGACATCAGCATGAAGGCCTTGGACAAGGCGCCAGCCGCTTGGCGTGGCTCATACAGGTCGCGTACCAAGGCGCGCGCACAAATGACGGTGCACGATGCGCCGATTGCCTGCATCACTCGTGCTAAAAGTAGACCGTCAAAGCTCGGGGTCAAGGTGCCGACCAGACTACCGATCAAATAAAGCGCGGCTCCCACCAAAACGACGGGACGGCGTCCGTACCGATCCGAGATCGGACCCACCACTAAGTGACTGAGAGCGAAGCTGAGCATGTAAACGCCCAGGGTCAGTTGCACCGCGGAGCCGCTGATCGAGAAATAAGTTTTGAGAGCAGGAAGGGAGGCGAGGTAAAGATCGGTGGCAATGGGCTGAGTTGCAAACAGCGCCGCCAAGACCCATATCAAGGGATTGCCGCTGAGGGCTTTCCGGATGCGTGAAGCGTCAATGGCCAACGAGGTGGGCGCCACCCTACTGTCCGCGCATGAAAAGTCTGTCGAGTTGTTCGATGCTTAGTGCGATCCAGGTCGGTCGGCCATGATTACATTGATCAGCCGCTGCAGTCGCTTCCATGTCGCGCAAAAGCGCATTCATTTCGGGCAGAGTCAGCTGGCGATGCGCGCGCACCGCGGCGTGGCAAGCGATGGACGCAAGAATCGCTTCTTGACGCTCCTGGACTTTGCGACTGTCCCCATAGTCAATCAAATCGGCCAGAACGCTTTTGGCAAGCTTGGTCGGGTCGGTGCGTCCGAGGCCGAGAGGGATTGCCCGCAAGGCCAAGGTGGTGGGCGACATCACATCGATATCAAAACCGAGTTTGAGTAGATCGGCGTGATATTGGCGCGCCGTTTCTACTTCAATGGGATCCGACTTAAAGGTTGCCGGGATTAGTAGAGGCTGGGACGGGGCCGCTTGCTCAGGTCGGCTTGGATCGTTTCGTAACTGGAGTGCCCGAGCTTTCAGTGTTTCATAGAGCACCCGTTCGTGTGCCGCATGCATGTCCACCAAGATGAGTCCTTGCTGATTCTGAGCAAGAATATAAATGCCATGCACCTGTGCAAGGGCCATACCGAGTGGCATCGGCGCGGTGTTCGAGGCCTTCGCCACAGGGGTGTCATGGGTGCTCGCGTTTGAGGCCGGACCTGGATCACCATTGGGATCGCCATTTTGGTCAGAATTTGCGTGGCCGCTCCCAGAAGCAACGTCGCTTGCATCATACCGAGGATCTGGCTCAAAAAACGACAGAGCGGCACGGGCCTCCTTCGCGGAAATTTTCGGCGCAAATGAGGCGTTGCGATAGGCGGCGGTCGGCGAGAGCCTAGCTTCGAAGCCCGGATCAAAAGTGAAGGCCGGTGAGCGTCGTGCGGTGGCTGCGTTCAGGCTGAGGGTGCTCTGAATTCCAAAGCCTTCGGCTTGCACTTGCGGATCAGTGCCGTGCGCCACGCCGTCGTCGCTGGACGCAGAGTGGTCGACCTTCGTCGTCGAAGTTTCGGCGGATCTAGGACTGAATTGTCCTGCCCCCAGGCGTAAGGCGTCTTTCACTGAGTGATAGACCAAGCTGCGCACGGCCTGCGGATCTCGAAAGCGCACTTCAATCTTAGCCGGATGGACGTTGGCATCGACCAAACTAGGCTCAATTTCAATGAACAGTACGTAGGCGGGTTGTCGATCACCATGCAGCACATCGGCATAAGCTTGCTTCACCGCGAAGCTCAGCAGTCGGTCTTTGACGAAACGACCGTTCACGTATAGATACTGACGATCAGCCCGGGTGCGTGACACCGTGGGGGCGCCAATGGTGCCGAAAATTTTCACCAGAGCCTGGCGGCTCTCCAAGCTTCGGCAGGCCTGTTCATACTCCTCGCCCAAGCCCAGCAGAGCGCGCCCTTGCCAATCTTGCGGCGGCCACTTCTCGACCTGTTTATTGTCGACTAGTGCTCGAAAACTCACCTCAGGATGAGCCAAAGCGACTCTTCGAAAGGTGTCGAGACAATGAGCGGTTTCGGTGCCCTGGCTTTTCAGGAATTTGCGCCGCGCCGGAGTTTCGGCATAAAGATCGAGTACTTCTATTTTGGTGCCCCGTTGGCCTTGCGAGGGTCGGGGGTCCGAGACCGAGTCGTCGCTGTCTATCTCCCAAGCGTGCTCGGCCTCTTCGGTACGTGAGACCAGCTTGACTCTTGCCACCGATGCGATGGAGGCCAAAGCCTCCCCCCGAAAACCCAGGCTGGCGACGTTTTCCAATTCTCCAAGGTTGGAAATCTTGCTGGTTGCATGCCTTTGCAAGGCTAATTTAAGTTCTCCAGGCGCAATGCCGCTGCCGTTATCCGTGATGGCGATGCGCTTGACCCCACCCTCTTCGAGACGTAACTCAATTTCGGTCGCGCCGGCATCCAAGGCGTTCTCAAGTAATTCCTTCACGACCGAGGCGGGGCGCTCGACCACTTCCCCGGCCGCGATTTGACTAATCAGGCGATCAGGAAGTGTTTGAATGAGGCGCCGCGGCGGGCTGCTGGGATGGATCGGAGCGTTCACAGAGAAAAATACCGGGCAATGCGATGAGTCATCGGGCAAAACTGCATTATAGGCCGAGCCAGCTACAATTGACGTCTATGGACATCAGCCAACTCATCGATATTTTCTTGCATCTTGACCAACATCTCGCCCGCGTCGTCGAGCAATACGGCGTTTGGGTTTATGCGCTTCTTTTTGCAATTATCTTCATCGAAACCGGCGCGGTCGTCATGCCGTTTTTACCGGGGGACTCTTTGCTTTTTGTCGCCGGAACCCTGGCGGGCATTGGCGCGATGAATCTCGGGCTGTTAATGGTGTTGCTGACCCTCGCGGCGATACTAGGCGATGCACTTAATTATTCGATCGGGCGCTATGTAGGACCCAAGGTTTTTTCTTGGGAAAGTTCACGCTTTTTCAATAAAGAAGCGTTTAATCGCACCCATGCCTTTTATGAAAAACATGGCCCGATCACCATCGTCGTTGCGCGCTTCTTGCCCTTTGTGCGCACCTTCGCGCCCTTCATTGGCGGTCTTGCGCACATGAGCTACCCACGCTTTGCAATGTATAACATCGTCGGCGGCTTGCTCTGGGTGGTGAGCCTGACAGGTCTGGGTTATTTGATTGGTAATACTGCTTGGGTACAGGCCCATTTCTCTTGGGTCACTTTGGCGATGATTATTGTTCCTGGTCTTCCCGCGCTCTATGAGATTGCGCGGGCTTGGCTGGGAGCTCGGAAAAAGAAATTAGCCGTTTGACGAAAATTGTTTGCGAGACTTTGCTTTGAAGCAAACTTCACGCTCCACTTGGTTGGGCACTTTGGGTCTACTTCTCGGGGTAGCCGTTTTTTGCCCGTCCGATGTCCTGAGCCTTGAGCGTAAAAGCCGCGCGAATCGCCCGGTTGAAATTCACGACCGTATTGCCCTGGGTAGCGGTCCAAAGAATGCAGTGGCGCTCTCCTTGGACGCTTGTTCAGGCGCTTTTGATGAGGATCTGATCACTTTCCTGATCCGCAATCGAATTCCCGCCACGCTTTTTGTCACGAAAAGGTGGATGTCTAAGAATGCTGCCGCGCTCAATCTCTTAATGCGCCATTCGGACCTTTTTGATATTGAAAATCATGGCGAAAACCATATCCCCGCAGTCATCGGTCGTGGTCGCAAGGTCTATGGTATTCCTGGGGAACCGGATCTATTGCATCTGCGCCAGGAAGTCCTTGAGGGCGCCAAGGCGATACAAGGGGTCACGGGTGTCTCGCCGCATTGGTATCGCGGTGCAACGGCAGAATACGATCAACAAGCCGCTGAAGAGATTCGCAGACTTGGATTTGGTATTGCCGGGTTTTCAGTAAACGTCGATGCGGGTGGAACCCTGCGTCGTCAGCAAATTGTCGAGCGATTACGCCAGGTCCAAGCGGGTGACGTACTGATTGCCCATATGAATAAACCCCGTTCGGACAGTGCCGAAGGGCTTGCCACTGGCTTGGTGGAATTGCTTCGCCGAGGGCTGGTCTTTGTAAGGTTGGATCAGGTGCAGCTCATACAAGTTAAGTAGTGCTCTGCGGCAACTGCTGCACGCATCGCGCCGCTGCCAAATCCCATCCTGCCCAGCCGCAGCTTTTAAAAAATATGGGTCCATTGTTTCTCAAAGTCAGAACGTCTTCGGGCTTGGCGATGATCTCGCCCAGACTCGGAAACTGACTCACATCAAGACCCGCTTGGAGCAGATCACCCGCTTCATGGTCCGCATCACGGGTATCCACGAAGATGTTGCCGTGTTGAGCCAAGCGTTGACAAATCGAGGCGTGCCATTCCACCATGCGCGGCGTGAAGGCGCCCACAGCACAGACGAAAGCATCGTCTCTCGGATAGGCTCGGAGCACGACCTCCTGGGCGGGTGTGGTGCTGATCACGTAAGGACAATCGCGCAAGGCTGCA
>JAYUOT010000471.1:0-8919 GCA_043760705.1 Betaproteobacteria bacterium | reverse complement strand
CAACGATGCAAACCCAGAAGTGCTTCTTCAGGGCAAACACTTTGCTTCCCAGCCCGTACCGGCCAGTTTTTCCAGCGTCAATTACTGGGGCGTACATGGCTATGGTTTTGTCAACGCTAGCGGTACCAAGCAGTTCGGCAAGTGGATTTTCGAACCCGTTGCTGGTCTACAGGGCCTGACCGACGACGAGGCGAAAACAAAAGGTGCCAGCTTTCTTTTCGATGACTTGCGCCAGCGTGTAAAGGAGGGTAAGGTGGCCTTCAATTTCAATCTCGAAATAGCGCAACCGGGTGACAAAATCGATAACGCCACGGTTCCTCTACCAGAAGGGAGAAGGAAAGTTAACCTCGGTATGCTTAAAGTGACTTCCGTCTCGGACGATGCTGGAGGGCCTTGCCTGAACATCAATTTCAATCCTTTGGTGATGCCCAAGGGCGTGGAGGCCTCTGCTGACCCAATGCTCGCCGCTCGTGCCGCGCCTTATGCTGTTTCCCTAGGAAGGCGTTTGGGCGAGGGCGCGAAGCAGCAGTAAACCATTAGGAGAAAATGACCATGACGATCACCCGTAGAACTTTCTTTTTGCGATCCCTTTCCGGCGCTTCGGCGCTATCGACTACAGCAATGTTCGCGTCTGTAGCGGCTCAGACCTCAAGCGCCGTTGTAGAAACCGATCCGCAGGCGCTGGCTCTCGGATATCGGACCGATAGCTCCCAAGTTGACGTTAAAAAGCACCCCAACTATTCGGCCAATCAGCGTTGCATGACTTGCGTGCTCTTTCAAGGAAAAGCGGCGGATGACTTAGCCAGTTGCACAGTGTTTGCCAACAAGCTTGTATCAGGTAAAGCTTGGTGTAGTGCCTGGACGAAAAAGGCTTGAGTGAAACCTCATCGCGGTGGCGCGGGAGGCTGCATGAATCAGGCGACAACTACCTTGACGCGGGCCCGCGAACTTCGCTGCAGCACTAATCGATAAAGTTCTTTGCTTGAACAGACTCACGCTTTCGATGGGAGCTGAGCGAAGGCCATCAATGCCCAGGCGACATTCACGATGGCTATTCAGCGCTCGCAGCGACGGAGTTCCGCGAGCAAGCGTCTCAATGACAGCACTCATTGGCGCACAGAGCCAGTCGGAACGACATCATAGACCAGGTGAGCCACAGTCTGCGTCATTCGGCGAGCACCGCAGGGAGGGCAATAATTTCGTAACCCAGGTACGGTGACTACATGGTCGCGACACGAGCACAAAAAGAAAAAGCCCAACCGTTTCCGATTGGGCTAACTCATTGATATATATGGTGGCCTGGGGCACCACCGAAGTATGCCCGCAAACCCGCATGGAATCAAGCGTTACATTCGGATTGAGGAATTTCTACACAACTTTCTAATCAACTACGATAGCGCTGGAGCCTGTCTTTGTTGATTGGTTGCAAGGCTTTAGCTCGCGTTGCGCTGCCGGTAATCGTTCCCTGTGGCCGTCGAGGGTGGGGGGGGGGGGAGGTACGAACCAGGCAGGCGCGCAGGCAGGCTGATTTGTACATTAGAGCGAAAATTGGTCGCGATAGATCGAGCACGCAAGAGAGCATGTCAAAATGCGACGGCTTTGCCTGAAGGTCCAACGCGAACACAGCCGGTACTTCCGGTACGGTAGCTTTTCCCATTTATTTGCACGCTTCCGCCATCAGAGCTGCACGCTTCCGCACGGCCTGAAGTTGCGACTCTTCCAGGTTGTCCCGGTTGCCCAGCACGTGCAATCGGCGGTGGCACGCTTTGGACCGAATAGTAGGTTGTGCTGCGGCTAATTCCGGCGCTCAAGCCATCGTTGTACCCCTCTGCGCGGCCTTCTTCTTTGCCAGTCTTGAAGCCCGCTCTTTGACCTCTCGACCAGCTTTCGTCAAGGTCGTCTTCGCTGGTTGAGTAGATTGCTTTTAGACCATAGTGAGTGCCAAAGATAATCATGAGTATGACGATAAGCCGTTGCATTTCGTACTCCCCTTAGTTTCACGGTGTATGGTAAGTCGAAGGCTACCAATCTTTACCGAGCCTTGAAATAGCATGGCGCTATTCGGTGGTCTGCCCAAGAGCAGCGGCGGTGGATTAGAGCTCACGAACTGAGAAATTACTCGCCCTGCATCTATATGTCGATATTCGGTAGAGCTGTCTATCGTTACCTCCGTTTCCTCTTTTCTTAGCTCTCCATAGAAATTGATTTTATGGATACGGACCATGCCGATTTCTGTCGCCAGCCTGAAAAGGTTTTCACCAACATACTGCACCGATAATTGAATCTCAAAAAGTATTCCAACGACCACGTTCCGCCAAAGATCCGTAGCTTGCTGAACTGCGCCTAAGAATGCGTCGGTAAGACGTACGTTTTCGGAAGTCGAGTAGGGTATTAGAATGCCAGCGATACCATCAGCTTGCTGGATTACCTTTTCAGCCGCCCTCTGCGCTTCAGTGCTTTCATCTGGGTGAATAAATATTTCGGCGTGCTTCAAATCGTGAATGTGACGGACTTCCGTCAGCGTGGAGAAATGAAGCCAATTGGCAAATTCTGTAGGATCTAAGCTGCGCACTTCGCGCAACTCTATTCCCTGCTGGTGTGCGAAATCTTTTGCACCTCTTGAAAAGCCAGTGGTCGATACTGCGGTGACTTTGTTGAAGCCGGACCTTGATCTTCGTCCAACTAGTTGTTCAATCCAAGACGCAGGCGCTGATCCATTTCCGGGGCGGTCGCGGCACTCAATTAGCCAGGCAAAATCGGTTGTGCCAACTATGCCTCGGATTTCGACATCAAATTCAGCAATCTGAACACCTTGGTCATCGAATATCCTTTTGTTTGAAGTTACGTTCAAGCCTTAAGGAAGATGCAGCGCCTCTACGAATGCGACGAGACCCTCAAGTTGTTTGCCGTCTGATGTCATGGTCTTTTTGAAGTCAAATTTGTGTTTGAGAAAGAAGGAAAACGACTCCAGCCGGACGCTAGGCAACCAAACGATTTAAATCGACCTGAAGGCCAGCGGTCTTCAACTCTTGGGCCAGCGCAAAGCGCCATGCTCCTGCGTCGTCCGTCTTCATGTATACGACCCCCATGTAATCACTGGGAATTTCGATTTCACCTTTGTGGAGAACGCAAACTTTCGACCGACCAAGTGCACCCGCAAAAAATCCTAGCTCAAGCACGACATTTTGACGCGCGCGAGCTTTAGCATCTTTTGGCTTACCTGCTGGGTAGCCGATGTCGTCAGGCGTGAGTAGCACCACTGCGTAACTCGCTTTAGAGGAGTCGCGTTCGAACTTCTCTATGATCGTCTTGCCTTCGTTTGGCTGTTCGTGCAGTACGATGGCCTCAAGCGCTAATTTTTCTAATGTGCGTGCTACGTCAATTTTCGCGGAAGCATCATGGCCGTGGACGATAAATACTCTAGAAGCTAAGCCAACAAGTGTATTCGTTGTATCTTGCTTACCAGTTGTTGCTGGTAGTGCCGAGGTCGCTTGGATGGGTTTTAGGTAGTGCTCAGGTAACTCTACCAACCCGGTCCTGAGCGTGTCCAGATTCTCAAGCAAAGTGCGGTGAACGTACTCCGGAAGGCCACGGGGGGCAGTTTGAAGTGCGTTAGCTCCGCTTCAAGCACCAGTTCCGAAAGAGTTTTCCAAGTTCTATCTGCCCAGCCGCACAACCGAGGGGTGCCCGCACCACTTAACGCACGCAACGACACTTCTTGGTTCGCTATTTTTGCTAGAGCCGCGACTTGTCGAGGACTTTCAATCTTCATGGATTCCTTAGCGGTCAAAATTCAGGAAAATGCCGGATAACAATACAGTCGATGGCTTGGACATTGAGGCGGCGACCGCGCACTCTTTCCTTGACCTTGTTGTTTCAATTCCGGAATCATATATCTAACCCAATTTGAGGCACTCGAAAAGTTCGAAGTGTTGGTGGCAATTTGTGAACGCTTGTTTCTCAGGATGCGTTAACTCAGGACGCCCGAATCGCACCTAAAATCTAGGAATCGCATGGTTAGGTGTGCCAAGCGAATAACCTTTGCACTGCCGTCATGCCATGTAAACGCGTTCAAATAAAAAAGGCTGGTTTTTCAAAGCCGTCTCCGAACCGATTTAGGCACTTACCCTTGAACTCTCAAGTGTGTTGGCGCTCATCCAATATTGACCCCTGGTCAATTTTCAATGAGCGGCAACAGGCTCACCATGCAAAGACCTAATGCTTGAGGTTACAGCGAGACGCATCACGATGGCTGCAATGAATCACTCTGTTACCTCTAACCGCAATAGGAAGCTTTGGGCGAGGATGCAAAGCATAGGCCCATCACCGCGCAACCCCGCAAGGTAAGCGAGTAAGGCCATGATGGTGTGCATAAGGTGCAAGTAGCTAGGTGCATGGCCCAAGGGCCAACCTTGGACCACCTGGCGGCATGGACGGCAGGACAGATCGTTTGTCTTGCTAAGCATCTAGCTGTGCAACGCTCAAGGACGTGGTCAAGGTGCGCCGATGGGTCGCCCCTGTCACGTAAAGTAAGGACGACAAGCTAGCTAGTGCAACCTAGAAGCCTAAGGGCGGCGCTAGAGCGTGTACGCACGTGTGGGAGGCTCCAGCACTACCCGGAAGAGGTATAAGTGGTGGGTAGGTAGGGTCCCTGAGAGGTTGTTTTTGCCGTACGGGAAGCAAAGATCGTGCTGACAGGGCCATTTCACATTGTGAAACTTAAATCTTCGAATTTGCGCTCTTCGGGTGATGGCGCTTCAATGGACTCGTTACTTTCGGCTTTTCTTGTTGCTGTACTTTTCTGGTCAGAGTTGTTAGCGCGACTTTTTTGGTTTGGGATTTACAAGAGCAGCATCTACGGTTGTTGGACCATCCGCCACCGATCTTGCGACGCCTAACTTCGCCACACCTAGAAGTGCCCCAGGTAATGCTGACTTTGGCTCCGGCCCCATGACTCCAACTGCGATTTGGAATTCAATCAATATGTCAAATTTACCCTCGTGCAAACCGTAATGTTTGATGAGGATTTCCGTAATCTTTTTAAGTTCTAGAGGCGGGGGGGATGCTTCAATTGAATTCGGAACTATTGTTTGATCAGTGGACAATTACTGGCGCTCCCCACGACGGTGCGCCCGCAGGTTGCGTTTGAACCGTGAATGGCTCGGCACTTTTGTTGATAACGTTTATCTGTAAGCTTGGTTGAGAGCTTTGATCACCGTTAAGGTGTTGCGAAACAGCCATGACGATCACCTCATTTAATGAGCAGTTTTTTTCGCCGGCAAGGATGATGGCTTCGCGGTGTAGATCACGCGGTAAACGGACATTAAAAAGGCCGCTAGGGGGTTTTTGAGGCGATTTACCAACTTTCGCGCAAGTCGCAACGTAATCATCGACAGCTGACTCGAACTCCGCTTGCACATGTTCAGGTTTAACGGTTTCGAATATCACAAGGTCGTCGATAAACAGTATCTTTCCCCACCAGATATTTCTTTCCCAGTCGAATTCGACAATCCCTTCGTACTTCTTATATTTAAAAACTTTGCTCATTTTTTGTCCTTGCTTTTAGCTTTTTCAAAAGCTATGTGCGTATCAATATGTTCCTTTAGACTCGTGACGGTTTTCTTACCTAAGATCGACCCTGGATGTGGTTTGTGGCACAAGAAAAGTAGTTGAGAGCCTTGGTTAAAGAACTTCCGCCCTGAGCCTGCACCAGTAAGCTCGCTATATCCAAACTGTTTCAGGATGTTGACCGCTTCATCCCATGTGAAATCCGCAGGTGGGGGTTTTTTCCTTAATCTCAACAACGCTTTTTCATGTCTTGACATTCAATATCATCTATCTTAACTGCCTTGTAACCAAAAATTAGTTACAAATTTCATATTTAGGGGTTTTCCGCCTAAGTCACAGTTTGAGTCGACAGAAGGCTGGCTCTTGGGCGTGCATTGGATTCTAACCCTAGCTGTTGGAAAGCCATAACCCTCGCTCCACCTGTACCGGGCCTGTACTTTTCACCACCAAAGAAAAAGGCCAACCCTCGCAGGTTGGCCTAACTCATTGATTTATATGGTGGCCTGGGGCGGAATTGAACCACCGACACAAGGATTTTCAATCCTCTGCTCTACCAACTGAGCTACCAGGCCATATTTTTTTTATTGTTTTGAATAGCCCGCCATTATAGCGGATTTATCGGAATTATAGGTTTTAGGGTAGTCTCGCTTTATGGAAACGCTCTTTTCAAGTTCGGTCGATGTTGCCGTGGTCGGTGCCGGTGTAGTGGGTTTGGCCAGCGCTTTAGCGATTCAGCGAGCGCGGCAGGATCGTCGCGTTATGGTCATGGGTGAAGCCGCCAAAGCGGATCAAATCGTCACTTTGACACCGACTGCAGTGGAGTTCCTTGAGTCTTTGGGTGTGCAGGTACGGCCGAAGGCCTGCGCTGTGCATCAAATGCGCGTGTTTTCGGAGTCCGAGCTTCACTTTAATGCCGCCGATTCTGGATTGGCGGCGCTCGCTTGGGTGATTAGGCAGTCGGAGTTGCAAACGCAGCTCGAGGCCTTGACGGGTCGCCAGGGTATTTCCCGACTTGGCAAGGCCCTGACGACTTTGGGGGCGATCCCGCCCAAGGCGCGCAAGTTGTCGCTGAAAGGCGAGGGTTTTGAGATTTCGACTTCTTTAGCGATTGCTGCGGATGGCGCGCAGTCCTTGCTTCGAACCCTTGCCGGCATTGAGTCTGTGCATTACGCCTACCCTCAAAAGGCCGTGGTCGCCGAGATTGAATTTGCGGACGCGCAAGGCAGCGATTTTGGTACAAATGCGTCGAGGTCGCGGATGGCCTCTTCCCTGGGGGGTACAGGCAGGGAGGACGACTGCGCCTATCAATGGTTTGGCCCGCACGGCGTCCTGGCACTTCTACCCATGAAAGATCAACGCTATTGCATGATATGGTCGGCACCGGATCAACCCGCGCATGATCTCGTGAGCCGCCTGATGGTCGGCGCTGAGCAAGGTAGTGCAGGCGCTGCCCGTTTCCTCTCAGAGCTAGAGGCTGTGATTGGCGCGAACTTTGGGGACCCCAAGCTCTTGAGTCCGGTGCGCTCATTCCCGCTTTCGCGCCTGCGACCTAAAACCTTGATGGCAGAGCGAGTCGCCCTGGTGGGCGATGCGGCCCATGTGGTTCACCCTTTGGCAGGACAGGGTTTGAACCTTGGTTTGGCCGATGCCCGGGCGCTTGCCGAAGTATTGCGAGTGCTGCCCCCCGCCGCCGATGTGGGCGAGGCGATTACCTTGCGGCGCTATGCACGTTCCAGGGCGGAGCCGGTTGCCTTGATGCTGAATCTCACCCACGGCCTTCAAAAAGCCTTTGAGGCGCATAGCGATCCGAGTGTGCTGGAGCGGCTTTGGCGCTCAACCCGAGAGTTGGGCTGGCGAGGCGTGAATCGCCTCCCCCCCTTGAAGCAGGCGATGATTCGGCAGGCTTCTTGAGCTTCATATGTCAGGTCAGAGCTCGCCCGAAGACCTCTCCAGAGAAATTGCTCGATGTTCGAGCTCAGTTCAATTTGCGTGCCTGGCTTAATATGCTGGACTGAAATCAAGAAATGAAGAAATTTATGAGAGTTTTTAATGTCGCTGCATTTGTTGTCGTACTCTCGGGCGCGAGCCTGTTGACGGCGATCCAGTCAAATCAGGCACAGGCTCAAGCAAAAGCGGCGCCTGGAAGCCTACCCCTGACGCCCGCGCCGCTCACGCCCGCCCCGGCATCTAAAGCGGCCGCGACTCCCGCGGCTAGCCCGGCCGCGAACCCTGCGCCCAGCCCGACCGTTTTGGGAGCCGCCAACCCGGAAATTGCCGCGAACATCAAAAGCAGCCTGGAGGCCTGGACGAATAATCGCTACAAAGTCGACGAAGTTCGCCGCACGCCATTGGCCAATATTTACGAGGCGCGGATTGGTACTGATTTGTTTTATGTGGACGAGAAAGCGCAGTATATTTTTATGGAAGGGCATATGCTCGACCTGAAAACGAACCGGGATTTAACTCGCGACCGTCTCGATGAAATCATGTCGATTAACTTCAAAGACCTTCCGCTAGAGATGGCGATTAAACAGGTGAACGGCAAGGGCACCCGCAAGATCGCCCTGTTCGAAGACCCGAATTGTGGCTATTGCAAAAAACTTCGCGCCGATCTGAATCTCTTGCCGGACATTACCGTGTATACCTTTGCCTATCCGATTCTTTCGCCCGACTCGGACGTGAAAGCCAAGAAAGCGCTGTGCGCAAAAGACAAGCAAAAAGCCTGGAGTGAGTTAATGCTGGATGGCAAGGTGCCAGGCAACGACGGCACCTGCACGACTCCGTTGGAAAAGATCAAAGAGCTTGGCCGCAAATACGGCATTTCAGCGACCCCAACGATTTTCCTCACCAGCGGAAAGCGGATTCAGGGTTACATGCCACCCGAGCAACTGGCGAGGGCTGTCGCGACATCGAATTGATGCCTTGAAAGTACCGCATCTTTGCCGCTTGCCGGCACGATTTCCAGAGAGCTCAGGAGCTCCTTGAAGTCGCTGGCGAGCGTGCCTGCTGCATCGCCCGTGCCCGTAAACAGGTCGAGCCGACCGGCACCTTTAATCGCGCCTCCCACATCTTGAACTTGTACCAATTGAGTGCCAAGGCGCTCAGTGAAAATCAGTAAACCGGTACCTAATGGATGATAGGTGGGATCGGCCGCCACCGAAGCCATATCGGTGAGCGGCACGGCGAGGGCCCCCAAGGGCCCGTAGGTCGATTCGAAGGTGGCTTCAGGCATGCGTTTAAAGAACACGTAACGAGGGTTGCTGCGCATCACTTCGAGGGCTTGCAAGCGTTCCTCCTGACTGCCTCCCAGGCGCTGGCTAAGCCAGGCCTTGATACGGTTGGCACTGACTT
>JAYUOT010000470.1:0-4208 GCA_043760705.1 Betaproteobacteria bacterium | reverse complement strand
CAGCGACGTAGCTTTCGTAGCCATCGCCAAAAATCAGGTCGCCGCCATTTTCGGGGTTCTCTTCCGAGTCTTCGTTGCCGCGCGTGGTGGCTGAGCCGATCGTGTCATTGCCCGAGCCGCCATAAATGCGGTCGGCACCATTGCCGCCAGAAATCTTGTCATTACCAGCGCCGCCAAACAGAACATCCTTGCCGTTACCGCCGTCGATTACGTCGTTGTCGGCTCCGCCATCGAGGATGTCATCACCGTTCTCGCCGAACAGCGTATCCATTCCCGTACCGCCGTAGACCGTATCGCTGCCGTTGCCTGCGTACACCGTGTCATTGCCTGCGCCCGCGTTGACGGTGTCATTCCCGTCACCTGAGCTGATGATGTCGTTGCCGCCAGTACCGGAAAGAATGTCGTTACCGTTGGTTCCGTTGATATCAGCCATGTTTTTGCCTTTTGAGGGGTTAGGTCAGTTGAGAATTGGAATGGGCGATCTGGCGATGGGCCAAACCAAAGAATTCATTAAAAAGAGTTAACGCAACTTTCGTGCCATGACCGGGTTGCGATGTCACATTCGAGTGAAGAAACAATGCCTTACACCTCTGAGGGTTCTGCACCCGGAGACGGGTGTGCTGCTTGCGAGCCGCAAGAGGGATTGAGAACCGATGTAAAAAAAATCGACATTTAGGGCGGGCGCACTATCATCCGTTCGGGGGATGACACTCTTTGACATTTGATGAGTTTATCTCAATGCGCTAGATGTGTGACAAATTTCACACTCCAACCCTAAATGCCGGGATTGCCTTTGCTAGAGCGACGGTGCGCGTAACGCGTTAGTGATCGCAAGACAACGCGGATGGAAAGGCGACGCTTATCGAAAGACAACGCGGATCAAAAGGCGAAACGCGACGCCTATCGAAAGGCCACGCCGATCGCAAGGTGATCTTGATTGAAGGTCGATATTGACCTGGGCGCGCGGCCCCTGGTGCGATGATGCGTCAAGCGAAATCAAGCCCCGAAAATTCTCAATCCGCAGTAATCCCCGCACTTCGGATAATCTGCCCCCAGCGATTACTCTCTTGTTTGACGAAGCCCGCAAATTCGCGCGGCGGCATGTCGATATAACTCAAGGCCAGCTTGGCCAGACGTTCCTGGGTGGCGCTCTGGCGCATGAAGCTGGCCAAGTCGCTATAGACCTGCTGCACGATGGGTGTCGGTGTATTGGCGGGTGCAAACAACCCGACCCAGTTACGAACCTCCAGTCCTTTGAGACCCGCTTCCGCGAGGGTTGGCACTTGTGGGAGCGCGGCGTTGCGCTGCGTGCCCAATACCGCCAAAGCTTTCAGCTTGCCGGATTGAATGAAAGGCAGTGCGGTCTGTAGAGTGGCAAAAGACACTTGCACTTGTCCGGCGATAAGATCGTTAAGTGCGGGTGCATTGCCTCGGTAAGCAATATGGATCAGGTGTACACCGGCTTTGCTTTCAAAGAGCTCGCCCGCGAGGTGACTGGTCGAGCCCGTGCCCGCCGAGGCATAGGACATACGACCAGGCTTTGATTTGGCGAGGCGAATTAGCTCTTGCACGTTCTGCACTTCGAGGGCCGCAGGGACTACCAATACGGTTTCAGCATCCGCTACGAACATGATTGGATCGAAGCTCTTGATCGGATCGAAAGAGAGTTTCTTTTGCAGATGCATATTGATGGCATTGGTGCCGATACTGCCCATCAACAAAGTGAATCCATCCGCAGGCGCACGTGCGACCACTTCAGCGCCAATACTGCCGCCTGCGCCCGGGCGATTGTCGACGGTGACGGCTTGTCCGTAGCGGGGGCTCAGCTCAGCGGCGACCATGCGTGCCATCAGGTCGGCGTAACCTCCTGGAGGGAAAGGCACGACGATACGAATCGGCTTGCTCGGATACTGGTTTCGCGCCTGAGCAAAAACGGGCTTTGGCAAACCAAACACACCGGTGAGAGCCACTGAGCTGGTGAGGGCAGTGGTTGCGAAGACGAGCGCTGCGCGGCGACCTTGCGAGTGAGCATCGGGTAAGGGAACAAGCTTCGCCATGGGGCGGCCCTGAATGTGAATGGGGTTCAAATGAATGAACTCATTGTAGGCCTGCCCTTGACCCACGCGGCCTCAGTGCGACGAAAATGAGGCTTGGCGCGACCACTCTGCGAGAAAGATCAGTTTGTGTCGAAAGCCTTTTCGACCACATCCCGAGTAAGCCTGGGGGCGAACATCTCCACAAAATCGTAATGAAACACGCGCAGGAAACCGTTACGCCTAAACGCGATACGGGTCACACTGGTTTCGAAGAGATGTGAGCAATCCAATACACCAAGCTGTTGGTCCCAGGCCGGGTCATAGGCCATGCTCGCGATGATGCCTACGCCTAGCCCAATCGCCACATAGCGCTTGATGACATCCGAGTCGAGGGCCGTCAACACAATGTTGGGTGTGACACCGGCTTTCGCAAAAGCTTGGTCAATTTTGGAGCGCCCCGTGAAGTGCGGATCGTACGTGACGATGGGTTCCTCGCCCAGCCTCGCCAGCGTCAGAGTTTTGGTTTTAAGAATCGGGTGGTCCGTCGGGGCGACCACCACTCGGTTCCATTCATAGCAAGGCAGACTGACCAAATCTTTATAGCCCGTGAGACTTTCGGTCGCAATGCCCAAGTCGGCTTGACCGGCCAACACCATATCGGCCACCTGATGCGGGTTGCCTTGTTTGAGCGAAAGCCGCACCTTAGGGTAACGTTTGGCAAACTGAGTCACGATCGGTGGCAAAACGTAACTCGCCTGCGTATGCGTCGTGGCGATGGTGAGCTGACCACTATCGCGCGACGTGAAGTCTTTGCTGGCGCGCTTGAGATTCTCCGCAGAATCCAGGACCTGTCGAGCCATGCGAATGACTTGCTGGCCCGGCTCGGTCACGCTGACAATCCTCTTGCCCGCTCTGACAAAGATGGTGATGCCAAGCTCTTCTTCGAGCAGGCGGATTTGTTTGGAGACCCCGGGTTGAGCAGTGTGGAGCGCGTCGGCGGCCTCGGTGATGTTGAGGTTGCGGTCGGCGACTTCGCGTAAAAATCTAAGTTGTTGTAATTTCATCGTGGTCGGATGCTACGGAGAGTTGGATAGAAGGTAAATAACCAAAAGATTCTTAGATATGCACATTTAGTTCTTTTGGATATTAGTCTTTTTTAGGATGATGTGCGGTTGATGAAAGCATTTATGACCAAATCGGAATCCCTGTCTACTCTCGGAAAAGTCCATTTCGTGGGTGCCGGTCCGGGCGCCGCCGATCTTTTGACGCTGCGTGCTGCACGTTTGCTTGGCGAGGCCGACGTGGTGCTCTATGACGCCCTGGTTGGCCGCGAAGTGTTGGATCTCGCGCCGCAGGCGAAAAAGATCAGTGTGGGTAAGCGTTGCGGGCGGCGCAGTCTGAGTCAAAGCACGATTAACATCTTGCTGGTGGATGCCGCCTTGAGTTTTCAACGCGTCGTGCGCCTCAAGGGAGGCGACCCAGGTATTTTTGGTCGCTTGCATGAGGAGATTTTTGCCCTCGACACGGCAGGCATTGCTTATGACATCGTGCCCGGGATTACCTCTGCTCTGGCTGCTGCGGCTCAACTCGGCGTCTCTTTGACCGAGCGTGGTGTGGCCCGCAGTGTCACTTTCGCCACCCCGGCCGTGGGTCATGGATTCAATGCGGGTTTACTGGTCGGCCCGAATACTGGCCTGAATGCAGTCCTACCAGCCGAATTAGCTACGGCCCAAACTTCATCCCAAACTTCAGTACAAACTTCAGCCCAAACTTCGCCCCAAACTTCGCCCCAAACTTCTGGCTCAGACTGGGCACATGCCGACCCTTCTTCTACGCTTTGCCTCTACATGGCCGGTGGTGAGCTTGGAGCCTGTGCACGGCGTTTATTGGCTCAGGGCTGGGCCGCAAACACACCCGTGCGAGCGGTCCGGGACGTATCACATGCCACAAGCGCCGTGTGGGTTGGAACCTTGGGCGACACTCCTTCCCGCCTGCCTGGACCGGTGACGGTACTCATTGGGATGGCTTTAATGAGTTTGCACAGTAAGATGCGAGCTTCAACTCGTTCTGAAGTGCAACATCATGCCGATCACCATCTCGCCGCAAGCCCAAGCTAGAGGCTTTATCACCGAGCGCTTGGCGCTCATTGCCCCGTTCTTGCAAAAAACCTAT
>JAYUOT010000469.1:0-8946 GCA_043760705.1 Betaproteobacteria bacterium | reverse complement strand
GGCTTGAAGGTGCGGCGCAGCATGTGCTAGTCTGAAAATGTAGATTCATAAAACACGCGAAAAACGCGAAGTGCATCATGGAGGCGCGATGAGTATCGAGGAAAGAATGGGGCGCCTACGGTTCAGGCCGCCTGTTTTTCCGCAAACCGACGAAGACTTGTTTAGACGCCTATGCTTGCGCTGAGTCGGTTTTTTTAATGCACGCGTACGTTCTTCGTAGACTTCTGGCACTCATCCCAACGCTGTTGTTCGCCAGTCTGATTGTTTTTTTCACGGTTCGCCTGATTCCGGGCGACGTGATCGACATGATGCTCAGCCAAAACGATGTGAGCGCCGGGAAAATGGATCGCGAGGCCTTGATCAGGGCGCTTGGCATGGATAAGCCCATCCTGACTCAATACTTTTCATGGCTGGGCCAAGTGCTGCAGGGCAATTTCGGAAATTCACTGTGGCAATCGACTCCCGTCCTGGAACGGCTGGTCGAACGCTTGCCGATCACGGCCGAGCTTGGCGCACTGGCCCTCATGATTGGCGTCATGATCGCCTTACCCATTGGCGTCTATTCGGCGATCCGGCAGGACACGATGGGGGACTTCCTCACGCGCTCTTTCTCTATCCTGTTACTTGCTATTCCCAGCTTTTGGCTCGGGACCATGGTGGTGGTGATTCCCTCAATTTACTGGGGTTGGTCCCCACCCGTCAGTTACATCACCTTCCACGAAGATCCCTGGGGAAATCTAAAACAAATGCTTTTGCCGGCCGCAGTGCTGGGGGCCTCACTGTCTGCCGTCACGATGCGCATGACTCGCACCATGATGCTTGAAGTGTTACGTCAAGACTATATCCGTACCGCTTGGGCCAAGGGTCTGCCCGAGAAGTTGGTGGTCATAAGACATGCCTTGCGAAATGCACTGATTCCCGTGGTGACACTAATCGGCTTGCAAGCTCCCTTGCTCATCGGCGGCACGATTATTCTCGAGCAAATATTTGGCATTCCTGGCATGGGAAATCTGTTGTTGGACGCCGTCAATACCCGCGACTATCCGATTATCACGGGTGTTTTTTTAGTGGTAGGTGTCGCAGTGATGTTGATTAATTTGATCGTGGACCTGAGCTATGGTTTACTCGACCCGCGTGTGAGAGTTCGAGCATGAGTGCGATTGCCGTCCCGAGCTCCCTACCTGTGCCGGTCCGACGGGGTCCTTTCATGCAATTTTTGGTGCGTTTGTTCCGTGAAAAGCCCGTGGGTGCCGCCGCCGGTACCATCTTCCTGATTTTTTTACTGTGTGGCATTCTCGCACCATGGCTCGCGCCTTATGGCTTCAATGAAATCAGCCCGATTAATCGCCTGAAGCCTCCCTCCTGGAAGTTTCCTTTTGGAACCGATAATCTCGGACGCGACATGTTGTCTCGTTGTCTTTATGGCGCCCAGCTTTCGGTCATCATCGGCTTGTCGGCCGCGAGCCTTGCCACTTTTATCTCGGTCACGGTTGGCATTCTGACGGGCTATCTTGGCGGCCGCTTCGATTTAATCACCCAGCGTTTCGTGGATGCCTGGATGAGTTTCCCGGACATTGTCATCCTCATTGTGGTGGTCTCCGTGGTCGGCCCCGGCATGCCACAAATCATCGGGGTGCTCGGCTTGTTACTGGGGATTGCGGGGTCGCGCATTATTCGGAGTGCTGTAGTCACCACTCGAGAAAATATGTATGTGCATGCAGCGCAATCGACAGGTGCCTCCACATGGCGAATTCTCTGGCGCCATCTTTTGCCAAACATCATGCCGCCGATTATTGTGCTTTTTACCACGCGCGTGGGCGCCGTCATTCTTGCCGAATCGGGTCTGTCGTTCCTGGGCCTTGGCGTGCCACCACCTGCGCCCACCTGGGGTGGTTTGCTGTCGGGCAGTGGCCGTACCTATATGTTTCAAGGTCCTTGGTTGGCATTGGCACCCGGCCTTTGCCTGACGGTGGTGGTCTATGCCACCAATGTATTTGGTGATGCTTTGAGAGATCTTCTGGATCCGCGAATGCGCGGCTCCAAGTAGTGAGCGGCCCAGGCTTTTAGCTTGGTGAAAACGGTTGGTGGAAGTACAGGAGACAGCGATGAAATTTATAACGAATTTGAGCTCAAAGGCCGACAGCTTAAAGAAACTTGGTGCAGCGACCGTCGCGGCGGCTTTGATGCTTTTGCCTATGACCGCATCCGCACAAAACGAGAAACCTCAATATGGAGGCTCGCTCAGTATCGGCATGATTTATGTCACTCTCTCGCCGCTCACCTGGGATCCGACCGATTGGCCCTGGAAGTACGCGCAGGACACCGGGCTCATGCACGAGTCGCTCA
Source organism: Betaproteobacteria bacterium (assembly GCA_043760705.1). Classification (GTDB taxonomy): domain Bacteria; phylum Pseudomonadota; class Gammaproteobacteria; order Burkholderiales; family Burkholderiaceae_E; genus JAPOKJ01. The sequence goes on along the minus strand of JAYUOT010000469.1, from coordinate 6,600 downwards.
TGGCGGCAGACTTGTCCAAATCCAAGCGTAAGGGAGGCCCCTATGCCTTTACTGCGGATTCCTGGCTGCCCTCTGATGGCATTCGTGGCGAACTTGCCGAGAGCTGGAAGTTGATGGATAACCCCTCACGCGTGGAGTTCAAGCTGAGGAAGGGCATCATGTTTCCGGATAAACCGGGCATCATGAAGTCGCGCGAATTTACTTCGCAAGACGTGGTCGATTCTCATAACCGTCTCGACAAGAGTCCCAAGAAAGTGGCAACCTTCTTTGACCACATTGAAAAGGTCGAGGCCACCGATAAGTACACCGTGCTGTTCACGTTTAAGAACTACTTTGCCGAGTGGGACTATCGCTCTGGCTGGGGCTATTACTCGAGTATCGTTCCTAAGGAGGTCGCTGATGCAGGCGCCAAAGACTGGAAAAATCATGTGGGTACCGGCCCTTTCCAGTTGACCGATTATGTTCAAGGCAATACGGTTTCGTTTACAAAAAATCCGATTTACTGGGACAAGGAAACCATCGGGGGTCAGCAGTACAAACTTCCCTTTGTCGACAAGATCAACTACCGAATTATTAAAGACGAATCCGCCTACCTGACCGCCTTGCGCACGGCTAAATTGGACGTTCTTGAAGGGATTCGCTGGAGTGCAGTGGATGAACTCAAGAAAAATGCTCCGGCGCTTAAGTGGAACCGGTTTTCTGACACCGGTGGTACTTTCTTGGCCATGCGCCTAGACCAGAAGCCATTCGATGACATTCGCGTGCGGCGTGCATTGAATATGGCGGTCAACAAACAGGAAATCGTCAAGGCTTATTACAACGGCAATGCCGAGCTCTTTGGCTATCCGATGCATCCAGACTATGTCGGCTATTACGAGCCACTTGAGAAGATGACTGAATCTGCCCGGGAGCTGTTTGTCTATAACCCTGACAAAGCCAAGGCTTTGTTGGCCGAGGCCGGTTATCCAAAAGGATTTACCTTCAAGACTCAGGTGTGCTCCTGCTCGCCTGATCATATGGAGCTCCTGCCTTTGGTGGCCGCCTACCTAGAAAAGGTCGGTGTCAAGATTGAAATCCAGCCGATGGAGTACGGTGCGTTTCTGTCGGCGATGACCTCGCGTACCCATAGCGCGGGTTACTTTATGCGTAACGGCCATACCAATCCCACCACGTCGATTCGCAAGAGCTTTGTATCCAAGCAGCTTTGGAACCCGTCTGGGTACTCTGACCCAGAGTTCGACAAGCGTATGGCGACCGTTTATGCCGAGCGTGACGAGAGCAAGCGTCAGTTGCTGATCAAAATCATGACGCGCGACATCGTTGAAAAAGCGCCCTACATCTGGCTGCCTTTGCCCCACGTCTACACCGCTTGGTGGCCCTGGGTCAAGAATTATGGTGGCGAACTTCGCGCCGGCTCTGAGCGCCCAGCGCCGATCCATGCTCGCATGTGGGTCGATCAAGACATGAAAAAGAAGATGGGTTTCTGATGTCCCGGATGCTTCACGCTCGAGCAAAGGTACGCCGTGGCTAGTGGGTCTGAAACCCCTCTTCTGAGTGTTCGCAATCTTGTCACGCGGTTTCGGACCGAGCGCGGCGAGGTGACGGCGGTCGATAGCGTTTCTTTCGATGTCGCTGCCGGTGAGACGCTGGCCATCGTGGGGGAGTCAGGCTCAGGCAAGAGTGTGACGGCGCTGTCGATCTTGCGCTTGATCCCCAACCCTCCTGGCCGCATAGAAAGTGGCGAGATCCTGTTCGATGGGCAAGATCTCTTGAAGCTCTCTGATGTCGCTGTTCGGGACATGCGCGGTAACCGCATCGCGATGATTTTCCAAGAACCGATGAGTTCTCTCAACCCAGCCATCACGATTGGTCGCCAAGTGGCCGAGCCTATCAATTTGCATCAGAAGAAGCCCTGGCGCAAAGCTCTGGAGATGGCGCGCGAGTTATTGGGTGCGGTGCGGATGTCGGATACGGCCTCTCGCGTGAATGCCTATCCGCATCATTTCTCGGGCGGCATGCGGCAACGCGCCATGATCGCCATGGCCTTGGCCTGCAAGCCGCAGCTGATTATTGCGGACGAACCGACCACGGCGCTTGATGTCACGGTGCAAGCACAGATTTTGGATCTTCTGAAAGACTTGGCTCAAGGTTCGCGCTCGGCCTTAATACTCATTACACACGATTTGGGTGTGGTCGCCCGTTATGCGGACCGGGTGGTGGTGATGTATGCGGGACGTGTGGTGGAATCTGCGCCTGCTGCTGAACTCTATTCCAAGCCTCGTCACCCCTACACCCGTGGCTTAATGGCTTCGGTGCCACGTATCGACGGTGACACTAGTCGGCAACTCCTGCCCATTGATGGTCAGCCTCCGAACTTGGCCGCCTTACCCCTTGGCTGCGCATTCGCGCCGCGTTGTCGTCAAGTCAGCGCCGCCTGTCGGCAAACGCGCCCAATGTTGCGTGATATTGGCACGCGACACCAGGTTGCCTGCATTCTGGAGACTTGAAGGCAATGTCTGAACCAATTCTGAAAGTCAAAGACCTGAAGGTGCATTTCCCGGTCAATCAGGGCATCGTGTTTCAAAAGCAGGTGGCCACCGTGAAAGCAGTGGATGGTGTGTCCTTTGAGCTCGGTCGAGGTGAGACCCTGGGTCTGGTTGGAGAAAGTGGTTGCGGAAAGTCCACGACCGGTTTGGCCGTGCTTCGCATGCAAGCCGCCACCAGCGGTAGTATTGAATTTGAAGGCCAGGACATCACCCGACACACCAAGGATCAAATGCGTCCCTTGCGGCGGCGCATGCAGATGGTGTATCAAGACCCTTATGGTTCTTTGAATCCACGTATGAAGGTGCGTAATATCGTAGGCGAGCCGCTCGAAGTCCATGGCTTGAACACGAATCGCGGCGAGTATGAAGATCGAGTGGCTAAACTGTTAAGTACCGTGGGTTTACTGCCGGATATGGCGGATCGCTATCCGCATGAATTTTCGGGCGGCCAGCGCCAGCGTATCGGTATCGCTCGCGCTTTGGCGCTTGAGCCTAGCCTGATTATTTGCGATGAGCCCGTCTCCGCACTGGACGTGTCGATTCAAGCCCAGGTGGTGAATGTATTTGTCGAGCTGCAGCAAAGACTGGGCTTATCTTATTTGTTCATCGCCCATGATCTGGCCGTGGTACGCCACGTCAGTGATCGCATTGCAGTGATGTATTTGGGGCGCATTGTAGAAGTGGCTACCCGAGAAGATCTTTACCGCACTCCCTTGCATCCGTATACGGTAGCCTTGCTGGCGGCGGTACCCGTGGCCGACCCGGTCATTGAGGCGTCGCGCAAACGGGTGATTGTTGTTGGCGAAGTACCCAGTGCCATGAATCCGCCCTCGGGCTGTCGTTTTCATACTCGTTGCCCCCAGGCTGTGGAGCGTTGCAAGGTGGATGATCCAGTGATGCGTGATCTTGGTGGGGGTCGCTCGGTGGCTTGTCATTTGCAGGGTGCTTAATTTAGCCGGCTGGGGTAGTGGATGAACAATTGCAGGCCCTCAAACAGGTGTTCGGGCAACACGGTTTTTAGTGCGCACCTTTTCAGTGCCTCTAATGCCAGGGGTTGTGGCAACTGAGCGATGCCCCTATCGTCCACGCAGGCTTGTAGCAAACTGAACCGTTGGCACGGCGTTGAACAATCCTCTGGTGTTTGAGCCGCCCAACTGATCTGCCGGGCGCGACCGATAGCCGCTGGTGCTTTTGAGTTGGGCACCATCTATCCGGGTCGGGCGTGATATCGTTGCCATCTTGATAGAGTGAGGTCACGGTTTTGCTTGCCTCATTACGCCGCTGGGAGACGAAAGAATGATGGGGTTAACAAAGATTTTGCTGGGATTACTGACCTTAAGCTCCTTGCCTCATGTGCAGGCACAGGCGCAGGCGCAGGCCCAGAGCGATTTCCCGAATAAACCCATCCGTCTGATCATTCCTTTCACGCCTGGCGGTGTTACGGATACGAGCGGGCGCTACATTGCCGAGCAGCTCTCCCTCAAGTTAAAGCAGCAAGTGATCGTCGAGAATAAGCCTGGGGCGTCTGGCAATATCGGGGCGAATTTGGTGGCGAGTGCCGAGCCTGATGGCTACACCTTGCTGCTCGGGTTCGATGGCACGCTGGTGATCAACCCGCATGTGTTTGACAAACTTCCTTTCGACCCCATTAAGAGTTTCTCGCCGATTGGCAAGATTGGCGATGCGGTGCTGATCCTGGTGTCCAGCAATGAGTTTCAAGGCAAAAACTTGGCTGACGTCGTGGCGATTTCGAAGAAGCAAGCGAATGGCTTGTCGTATGGCACCTCTGGGGCAGGTAGCACACCGCATATCGCTGGTGAACTGTTCAAGCAGAAAACCGGTGCAGTCTTGCAGCATGTCCCGTATAAGGGGGGTGGACAGGCCCTGATTGACTTGATGGGCAACAACATTCCTCTGGTCTATACCGCAGTGGCAGGTGCCTTACCCCATGTCAAAAATGGCAAGATTCGGGCGATTGCCGTATCCAGTGCGCAGCGCACCAGTTCGTTGCCCGATACCCCGACTTTTATCGAAGCGGGCATTAAGGATTTCGAACTGAGTAGTTGGGTGGGTTTGCTGGCGCCGACAAAAACGCCTGAGGCCATCATGGCCAAGTTGAATGCTGCGCTCAACGAAGTGCTGACTTCACAAGGGGCGAAGGAGCGCCTGCTCGGGATGGGCATTGCCGCGACCCCGGGTACGGGTGAAAAATTCGCTGAGCAAATTCGGCAGGATCTCGGGCGATTCGGTCCTGTGGTGAAGGCCGCAGGGATTTCTCCTCAGTAGGACTCTCAGCGATGCCACTTACCCCTGTTGAAGAAGCCCTCATCACCCAAGCGATGGCGCTATGCAAAAATGTTGTGTCTCCCAATGCTGCCCAATGGGAGCGCGAGCGTCGCATAGGTCATGAGGGCCTGAAAGCCGCCGTGGATATTGGGCTCACACGTTTACAAGTGCCGTCGTCCCTGGGCGGTCTGGACATGTCCTTCTCTTGTAAAGCGCGCATGGCAGATGTCCTGGCGGCCGGTGACTTTGGTTTCACCATGTCCTTACTCAATACTCAAAACGTTGCAGCGAAGTTGGCTCGCGATGCTAGCCCAGAGATCGCAGCGCGCTACGTGCCTGACTTGATTGCCGCCCGGCGCCTGGGATGCACCGCCTTGACGGAGCCGGGTGCAGGCTCGGACTTTGCCGCCATCACGACTTTTGCCACTCCTTGCCCGGGGGGTTGGCGGATCGATGGAGGCAAGGCTTGGATTACCAATGCTGGCGAGGCCGATGTCATTGTTTTGTATGCACAAACTGAAGTAGATGCAGGCGGGCGCGGCATTGCGGGCTTTTTGGTGGATGGTCGGCGCGAAGGCTTTGAGCGGGAGCCCGCTTTTGCCTTGGGTGGTCAGCATACGATTGGGACAGGAGGCTTCAGGCTGAATGGCTATTTCGCGCGAACTGAAGAAATGTTGCATCCGCCCGGGCAGGCATTTAAGGCGGCCTTGACTTCGATCAATGGCGCACGAACTTATATTGCGGCGATGTGCTGTGGCATGGTGGGTGAAGCCTTGAGGGTGGTAGGCGAATTTGGTGAGCGCCGTACGAGCTTTGGTAAAAGCCTGGCGGACCATCAGGGCTGGCGATGGCGTTTGGCAGAAGCTGCAAGTGAGTTGGCCGCATGTCGAATGATGGTGGCGCAGGCGGCTAGCCTGATTGATGCAAAACAGGATGCGCAACTGGTTGCGGCTCAGGCTAAATTACTTGCGACGCGCCTGGCTGATCGGCAACTTCCGATTCTCGCGCAAGCCATGGGCGCGGAAGGTTTACGTGAGCATTATCCCTTCGCCCGGCATTTAATGGGCGCTCGTGTAGCAGGCTTTGTCGATGGCTCGACGGAGATGTTATTGGAGCGTATTTGTGCCGTCATGCGGTCGTCATCGAAGTCGATCCCGACGGGTCATTTATCGCCTTAGCAGGGTGGTGTCTGGCCTCAACCATCGCCAGACACCTAGGGGTAGAGCTTATTCGGTAGCCAAAGCACAATCTCAGGCACAAAGGTAATGATGACCAGGGTGACCAGGAGCGGAATCATCCAGGGAATCACCGCCTTGACTGTGGCTTCAAAACTCATGTTAGCGACCTTGGCTAAGACAAAGAGCACCATCCCCACGGGCGGTGTGAGCAAGCCAATCATAAGATTGAGCACCATCACCAAGCCGAAGTGAACGGGATCAATGCCAAGCTTGGCAATGATCGGCATAAACACGGGGACCAGGATAGTGATCGCCGCGATGGTCTCCATGAAGCAGCCGACAAACAAAAGAAACAGATTGGCGAGCAGCAAAAAAACCCATTTATTGGCACTAATGCTGAGCACCCACTGGGCGACTGCTTCCGTCACCTGGGTGGTCGTCAAGACCCAAGCGAAGATGGATGCTGAGGCTACGATGAAGAGAACCGTTGCGGTGGTTTCAATTGTCTCGAAACTGATCTTGGTGAGCATGCGCCAGTTCAGAGTGCGATACCAGATGAAGCCCAGAAACAGCGCCCAGGCGACCGCAGC
>JAYUOT010000468.1:0-8957 GCA_043760705.1 Betaproteobacteria bacterium | reverse complement strand
GTATCCAACATGCCCAGAGGCTCGAAAATTCTGGACTGAATAAAGTGGTCGAAGCGCTGGCCGCTGACGATTTCAACCAGTCTCGAGAGTACGTCGGTCGCGACCGAATATTCCCACCCGGTTCCCGGATGAAATACCAAAGGCAGTGGCTCTAAGGCATCCATCATTTCGGCCAGGGTCTGGGCTGGATTCAGTACCTTGGCGGCAATATAAGCTTTATAAATCACGGTACCCGGGTCGAGAAGACCGTAACTCAAGCCGGAGCTATGGCTGAGCAGATGACGCACAGTTATGGAGGATTGAGCGGGTTCGGTATCGTCGATGGCGGTGGCGTTGGCCTTGAGGACTTTGCGCTGACCCAATTGCGGAATGTATTTTTCAATGGCGTCGTCGAGACCCAGTCGAGCCTCTTCAACCAAGAGCATGACCGCGCAGGAGGTGACCAGCTTGGTATTCGAAAAGGCGCGAAACAGGTGATCACTCCGAAGAGGAATCTTGGCCTCGATATCGGCATAGCCTACGCAGTGCAAGTCCAATAAGTCTCGGCCCCGCAATACGGCCGAGGAAACGCCAGAAAGGAGGTTGGCGTCACAATAGCGTTGCAGTGCGGCGTGGGCCGCCGAGAAATCGTAGCGATAGGCCGTGACTTGCATGGTGTTCATGGGGTCGATATTTAGCTATAAATCTCAAACAAACCAGCGCCTCCCTGACCGCCACCAATACACATGGTGACGACGCCCCATTTTGCCTTGCGACGACGACCTTCGAGCAAAATATGGCCCGCAAGGCGAGCCCCGGTCATACCGAAAGGGTGCCCAATCGCAATGGAGCCACCGTTGACGTTGTACTTGGCGGGGTCGATGTCCAACTTGTCGCGGCTGTACAAGCATTGACTGGCGAAAGCCTCATTCAACTCCCACAGATCGATGTCATCGATGGTCAGGCCATGACGCTTGAGTAGTTTGGGAATAGCAAACACGGGGCCGATGCCCATCTCATCAGGTTCGCAGCCGGCTGCGGCCCAGGCGACAAAACGTCCCAAAGGTTGCAGACCGCGTTTTTCGGCAAGCTTGGCTTCCATCAATACAACAGCCGCCGCGCCGTCCGACAATTGACTGGCGTTGCCGGCCGTCACAAAGTTGCCGGGGCCTTTGATGGGGTCGAGTTTGGCCAAACCTTCCAGGGTGGTCTCAGGGCGATTGCACTCGTCGCGATCAACGATGTAATCCACGAAGGACTCGGCCTTGGTGTTTTTATCAACCACTTTCATTTTGGTGGCCATGGGCACAATCTCGTCTTTAAATTTGCCAGCGGCTTGCGCGGCGGCCATACGGCGCTGTGACTCCAGCGAGTACTCGTCTTGGTATTCGCGGCTGAGTTTGTAGCGCTTGGCAACGATGTCGGCGGTATCGATCATGGCCATATAGATGGCCGGCGCGATGCGACTCAATTCTGGGTCAATGGCCTCCTTGGGCAAGGAGCCGCCTGGCACGGAAATGCTCTCAACGCCTCCCGCGACTACGCAGTCGGCGCCGTCACCGCGAATGTGATTGGCTGCCATGGCAATGGACTGCAAACCAGAGGAGCAAAAGCGATTGATCGATACACCCGCCGTAGTCACGGGCAAGCCGGCCAGCAGCGCGGCCTGACGTCCGATATTGGGCGACAAATGGGCGCAATTGCCCAGGTAGGAGTCCTCGATCAGGTCTTTCTCGACACCCGATCGTTCAACTGCATGTTTGATGGCATGGGCCGCCATGGACATCGGGGCGGTGATATTAAAGCCGCCGCGACCGGCTTTTGCCAGGCCGGTTCGGGCATAAGAAACGATAACTGCTTCGCGCATGAGGGGTCTCCAGAGGGTACAAGGATTGGCGGCTCAACGGCCGGTCTACGGGGTTCATCTTAAACGCAGTGCTGATGATGCGCAGAACCTGGCCCAATTTATCGTAATCCCACCGGACCCGACGAACTCTTGTACGCGGCCCCGTGAGCGCGGTCAAAACTCTTCAAAGATGAGACGCAGCCGAGTCACTCAAGCGTCCTCGCACTACCATGAAGCGCGACGTCTTTTTCGGCGTGGCCGATCTTACCCTTGGATGCAAGCCATGAAACTCAAGCTGAACTCATTGATCAACCTGCTTTTTTTGAGCTTGAGCTTTGCGCTGCTTTGGGGGGGGCCGGTCAAGGCACAGGAATGGCCGAATCGACCCATCAAAATCATTATTCCCTATCCTCCGGGCGGGCAAACCGATATCGTGGCTCGCTGGCTGGGTGAGAAGCTGAGTGCTGTATTGGGGCAGCCCTTTGTGATGGACAATCGTCCCGGTGCTCAAGCCATTGTCGGGATCACTGCTGGCAAACTTTCGCCCGCCGACGGTTATACCCTGGTGATGGTCAATTCTTCCAACATCATTATTAACAAGTTTGCCTACACTAAACTGGCCTACGATGGCTTGAACGACTTTGAAGCCGTGGCTCATCTCGGCCTGGCTCCCCTCGGAATGGTGGTTCCGAGCAGCTCCGGGATCAAGAGTGTCGACGAGTTTTTGCAGCAAGTAAAGCGTCACCCTGGCAAGGCGAGCTTTGCATCCTTCGGCACCGGTAGCAGCTCTCATTTGTACGGCGAGATGCTGCGCGGTTTGACCAAGACCGATATGGTCCATGTGCCCTACAAAGGAGCGGGTCCGGCAGTGGTCGATATAGCCAGCGGACAGGCCACCATGGGTATTCAAGATTTCGCTGCGACCGCGCCCTTTATTCAGTCGGGAAAACTCACCCTGCTCGCCACTACGGGCCCGAAGCGCTGGCCCTTGCATCCCGATGTCAAAACCTTCGGCGAACTCGGTTATCCAGCCATGAATCTGGCCGGATGGGTGGGCATCATGGCGCCCAAGGGTACACCTAAGCCCATAGTGGAGCGCTTGAATCGCGAAATCAACAAAGCCATTCAGTCGCCCGAAGGCACCGCAAAAATATTGCAGCTGGGTTTGTTGGTGACCGGCATGACGCCTGCGGAGTTCACCGAAGAGATTCGTCGTACTACCCCACTGTGGGGTGAAATTTTCAAGCAATCAGGCATTGTTCCTGAATAGTTAAACAAAGGTTTCTAGATGAATGATCTTCTCATCCAAGGCGGTAATCTGGTCGATGGAACAGGGGCTCCATCGAGAGTTGCCAGCGTCGCGATCAACAAGGGGTTGATCGTGGCGGTGGGCGACGCGGCGGACGGGCCGGCGCGCAGAGTGATTGACGCGAGCGGTTTGCTGGTGACACCGGGGTTCGTGGATATTCATACCCATTACGATGGTCAAGCCACCTGGGATCCTTTCCTGACGCCATCTACCTGGCATGGCGTGACCACCTGTGTTTTTGGTAACTGTGGTGTCGGCTTTGCACCCGTGCGACCTGATCAAACCGCCTATCTGATTAACCTCATGGAAGGTGTCGAAGACATTCCTGGTACGGTGCTCTCCGAGGGAATGGACTGGACCTGGGAGAGTTTTCCTCAGTATCTTGATGCGCTGGATAAAAAGCCGTTCGCCATGGATGTGGGTGCGCAGCTTCCCCATGCCGCCTTGCGCTTTTATGTGATGGGCGAGCGCGGTGCGAATCACCAGGAACGGCCGAGCACTCAAGAGCTGCTTGAAATGAAAAGATTAACCGAAGAGGCATTGCTGGCTGGCGCATTGGGTGTGACCACCTCGAGAACAGTGAAGCATCGCGCCAAGGATGGCCGCTTCACTCCGAGCTTGTCGGCTGCCGAGCCCGAGCTTCTGGCCATTGCTCAGGCCATGCGTGAGGTCAATCGAGGCGTGCTTGAAGTGAATTCGGATTTCGGTGAGGGCGACTTCGATATTTTGCGCGCAGTCACTGAAGTGTCCGGTCGACCCATGAGTCTCTTGCTGCTACAAGTGGACAATGCGCCTCAGCTTTGGCAGACGACCTTGGAACAGATTCACGAGGCACGTCGGGCGGGTCTGGCGGTGACTGGACAGGTCGGTGCCAAGGCCATTGGCGTGTTGCTCGGTCTTGAAACCAGTTTGCATCCTTTCATGACCCACCCAGCCTGGCTTGCGATGGAGGCTCTGACTCCGCGTGAGCGCTATCTCAAGTTGCGTGACGACGAAGGGCTGCGCTCTAGCCTTACAGAAGAGCCGCGTGCCAGCAAGGCGGCACGGGCCATGAACAAGATGCTGGACCGGAGTTTTGCGCTCGATGAGCGCCTGGATTATGAGCCAGAGGCGCACACCAGCTTGAGCGCCCGGATTGCGCGCGAAGGCGGCAATTTGCGAGCCTTGGCCTTGGAGGCCATGATGAAGGGCGAGGGCAAGGGTTTGCTGCTGCATCCTTTTGAAAACTATACAGCAGGCGATTTCGATGTGGTGCGGCAAATGTTGGCCGATCCCGCAACGGTCATGGGCCTGGGTGACGCGGGAGCGCACGTTGGTTTGATCTGCGATGGTTCTGGCCCCACCTTCCTTTTAAAACACTGGGCGCGTGACCGGAACCGCGGTCCCGGATTGCCTCTCGAAACCTTGGTCAAAAAGCAAACGCTGGATACCGCGACGGTTTATGGCTTGCACGACAGAGGGGTGATCGCAACAGGCATGAAAGCTGACATCAATGTGATCGATTTTGAAAAGCTGAACCTGGAGATGCCCGAGGTGGTCTACGATCTGCCCGCCGGAGGCCGGCGTTTGATTCAAAGGGCGCGAGGCTACCGTCACACGTTTGTCAGCGGTATCGAAACCGTGCTCAACGATGAATTGACAGGAGCCTTGCCCGGCAAGTTGGTACGTTCCTCATAAGTCCTAAATGCCGCGTTTGATCATGGCCAGGAGTTGGTCCAAGGCAATCCCCCAGCCTTGCTCAAAGCCCATGGCTGCATGCTGCTTGCAAGCCGCTTCGTCCGCATGAATGACGGTGGCGCTGTAGCGTGTTCCGTCAGGATGATCGGCAAGCTCCACTGTGGCCGTAAATTTGAAATCGACCTGTTGGTCACCGCATGTCGCGCTCGGTGCGCTGGGTCGAAAGCCCGCCAGGAGCGCATTCGTCCAGACTAGTTTTTGATTCTTGATCACTTCAAGATAGCAGCCCTGGTTTGGAAACTCTTTGCCTTCGGGAGACCTCATCATGGTATGAAACAAGCCGCCGGGGCGCAGATCAATCTCGGCGTTGATCGTCGTCCAGGGCAGAGGGCAGAACCAAGGCTTGAGCAGGTCCGGCTCGGTCCAGGCTCGCCAAATCTGGGCTCGGGGAGCGTCGACGATGCGTGTGAAGCTGAGGTCAAGAAGGTGGGCTTGCTCAATAGTTTTCAAGATAAGGCTCCTGGGAGTATGTTGTCGTTTTGCGTCGACGCACGTGCTCGGTGGTTTACTATAAACCAGGGTCTGCTGATCGTGCAATCCGTGCGCGAGTCCAGAAACCGGTGGGCTCAAACAGCGGGCGAGGCGATCATGCGTCGGGATCGATTCTGGACTTGGAGACGGGTGACGCCAAGATGATGCCCGGTGTCGTCGCGGTTCTCGGCATCAAGGATTTTGACCCCTATGAGGAATACTTCCATCCGTTCAAGGGCAATGCTTCGTTACTGATCGCAGACCGAGGCAAGTTTGAGCGTATCCCATTAAAGGAAGGCGATATTTTTTTGCTACCCGCTCACGTTCGTCATTCGCCCCAGCGCCCGGAAACCGGCAGCCTGTGTACCGTGATCGAGAGGAATCGACCTGAGGGGGTCGTCGATGCCTTTGAATGGTACTGCGCGAGCTGCGCGGGTCTAGTGGTTCGCAAAGAGGTGCAACTGCAAAGTATCGTGGAAGACTTGCCGGTGATCTATGAGTCGTTCTATGGTTCAGTGGATGAGGCGCGGCGTTGTCCGCACTGCGGCACGGTACATTCGGGCCGCGACTGGCGCTCCTGGTTGCAGCTTTGCGCCAGTCGGTTTTCTTTGTGAACGAAGGGACAGGGACTGGGCTTTGGTCCTAGGAGCTCACTGTTGCTCAATTTTCGCTTCGCGAATCGCCTTGGCCCATTTAAGCGCCTCGGCCTGAGTGCGACTGCCTAAAGCCGCCGGAGTACCCGGCTCAGCCTCAAAGCCGAGCGCCGCGAACTTGTCCTGAATCTCTTTGTTGGCGGCCGCAACATTGAGAGCCGCATTCAGTTTGGTAATAATTTCAGGAGGGGTCCCGGCGGGCGCGTAGGCGGCAAAGAACGCGATCAGTTCGTAATCCTTGAACCCAAGCGCTTCGTTAACGGTCGGCAATTCCGGGATGGCTTTTGAGCGTTTGAGCGAGGTCACGGCGAGGCCGCGGATTTTCCCAGACTTTATTTGAGGGAGCGTGACCGCTAAATCGGCTGTAAAAATCATGACTTGACCGCCGATTAAATCGGTCATGGCGGCGGGACCGCTTTTGTAAGGCACATGGGTTAATCTCATGCCACTCATACTGGCCAGAACTTCGGTCGAGACCAACTGCGAGGTGCTGGCACTGGCGAAGGTGACTGACTCCGGTTTGGCCTTCGCGAGATCAACTAATTCGCGCAAGTTTTTGGCCGGTAGGTCATTATTAACGGCCACGATCAAGGGAACCTGGCCCATGAACCCAATGGGGCTGAAGGCAGTGTCTTGGTCATAGGGCAGCTTTTTCATCAAACTCTTGAGCGCGGCGTTGGTGCTGTTGGTGCCAATGAGAATGGTGTAGCCGTCCGGCGCCGCTTTGGCGACCGCGTCCGCACCGAGCATGCCATTGACCCCGGCCTTGTTTTCAACCACGATAGGCTGACCGAGAATCTCGGACATTTTGGCCGCAAAAGCGCGGCCGATTTGATCTGTGGCGCTTCCAGCGGCAAAAGGAACAATCGCTTTAATGGGCTTGCTGGGATAGCTTTGAGCCAGGGCCGCCCCGGCCACCATTGAAGCGGAAAGTACGCTGGCCAATCCAAGAGCAAACGTAGCAAAGCGGCGATTAAGTTGGAACATAGAGGCCTCTGATGGCAAACAGGTGAAGAACGAGCAAAAAATGCCTGGAAATTATTGCATAGTCTTGGCCACTCTTTACTTGAAGTGATTTTGTTTGCTTGAAGTGATTGTGTTTGCTGAGTGTGCCAATGGAGAGCACTATCCCTAGGGTACTATCCCTAGGCGACAGGAGCATGGCGGCTATCGCGAAGGATCGGGCCGGATCAGGTTCTTGGTCGAGTTCAGGGGCTTGGCCTGCCAAAGCGCTCCACTCATAAAAAGTAGAAAACCGTCCTCGAGAAGCGTGTGGAGAGTCAGTGGTCTTGCAAAATACACCCCGAAGCAACCACAATTCTGAATGTCGAGTCCTCGTGCCAGCGCCACGGTGAGCCAAACGAAGTACAGGCCATGCAAAAGGAAAACCATGGCCGATACCGTTTTCAGGTATTGACCCGCCAGGAGTGCCACCGCCAGGCCTAACTCCAAAGACACCAAACCCCAGGAGATCATCGCAATGAAGCCTTTCGGAATCGCTTGGTAGGTTTCGACAACCAGATAGAAGCCGGTCATATTCGCGAGTTTGCCGATGGCTGACGCGGCTAGCAGTACGATAAAAAAAATTCGTATGAATAAGTAGACCTTACTGTGACTCATCACACCAGTCGCCCATTTGTTTAAAATTGCCTGCACAATAGTGAGCTCCAAGAGATCGAATAGACATAGGGCAAAACGATGAGAACAGGAAGCTTTAATTTCTTAGCCATGGATCGAGTCCATTTTGGTACGCCCGCCGCCGATGCGCTCCTCCAAGAAGTCGATGAACGCCAGGCGGAGCGTGTTTTTGTGGTGACTAGTCGTTCTTTGAATCGAAAAACTGACGCAGTGAGGCAGGCGACAGCGAAAATTTCGGATCGGATCGTGGGCATTTTCGATGAATGTGTCGAACATACACCGAGGGATACCGTGATTGCCCTCGCTCAGGCACTACGCGCAAGCAAGGCCGACCTCGTCGTGAGTATGGGTGGCGGCACCGTCATCGATACCGTGAAGGTCGCCTTGGTCTGCCTCTCGGGTGAAGTGCAAACGCCGGAGGCCTTGGATGACTGGCACATGAAGGTCAGGCCTGAGGGAGGCTTGCATGTGCCCAAGGTGGGTGTGCCGCCATGCCGCCAGATTGCGATTCCCACCACCTTATCCGGCGCGGAGTTTAGTGATCTCGGTGGTGCCACCGATAGCCGTACAGGCGTAAAGCATGGTTTTACGGGACGCCATATCGGACCGGTTGCCGTGATTCTCGATCCAAAGGTGACCTTGCATACGCCGGATCGTTTGTGGTTGTCGACCGGCATTCGTGCGGTGGATCATGCAGTGGAAGCCCTGTGTTCGATCAATGCCCAACCCTTGGTCGATGCCACCAGTGTTCGGGCTTTGATTTTATTAAAGCGATCCTTACAGCGCTATCAAACCGACCCGACTGATTTGCAGGCACGCCTGGATGGGCAGCTCGGCGCTTGGCTGGCCTCGACAAGCATTCGCCGCACCGACTATGGTGCCAGTCATGGACTTGGTCATGCTTTGGGGGCCGATACAGGAACCCCTCACGGCATCACCTCTTGCGTGCTCTTGCCAACCGTGATGCGTTTTAATGCCAAGGCCTGTGCTTCGCAATTGGCCGAGATCGCTGGCGCTTTCGGCGATTTGAACCGCTCAGCCGCGGATCAGGTTGAGGCCCTGATCGCGCAGCTTGGCTTACCCACAAGGCTGTCGATGCTTCCCATGGACCGCGCGCGCTTACCCATCATCGCCGAGAAAGGGATGGCGAATATGTGGGTTCGAACCAATCCTCAGCCGATCAAGGAAGCGTCACAGCTATTGGATATTCTGAACCGTGCTTGGGTCTAGGGAAGCGCGGATTTAATCGCGCGGCGCCTGGCTCCTTGAATCGGGCGGTCTACTTCGTTGAATTTTTAGCCAATAGCAAGTGCTATTGGCCGCA
>JAYUOT010000467.1:0-8963 GCA_043760705.1 Betaproteobacteria bacterium | reverse complement strand
GGCTGGAGAGTATCCGCAGCAGCGTGGGCCAGAGCGGACAGTTTGTCTTTGTCCTTGGAGAGGCCGCTGCGCTGGTAATAGAGGCTAGCGATTTGGCGACGCAGCTCGCGGACCGACCAGTTTCCACGGATGCACTCGATCTCGTAGAAGCGGCGCTGGGTGTCGTCGGGGAGGTCCAGTAGCTCGACCAAGTGGGAAAAGGAGAGACGGTGAATGAGGTTAGGATGGGCGCGGGTCAACAGTGGAGGCAGTGACTCCACCGTTTGAGATTCGGGAGACAGCGTCTCCCGTTTTGGTAGGGGCAGGGAGTTAAGCAGCGGCTGTAAGGCTCTGGCTCCAAGACCAGCGAGCAATTCGGGAGTCACTGACTCCCGAATCTGCGGATAAACGCCGTACAGAAGTCTAAAGCGGCGCAACTCGCGGACGTCCACCCGCTTGAGTCCGGCAGCGGACAGCCGTTCCGCCAAGGCCGGCAGCAGTTTTTCACCATAGGCCGCGCGGTCCTTTCCTAACTGCTCAAACTCCACGATGCGATGGCCGATAAGCCAGTTCCGCAAGGTGAGGCTGGCGTTGACCGCCTGGGTTGCGAAAGTCTGCGATTGCTGATGAATATCAACAATGGAGGACACCAGCGAGTCAAAGTCTCCAGAAGCGGCGGGTGGCGTTGATTTTTTCTTAGCGGCCATGAGGGTTTTCTTACTGCTCATACGCACTAAGCCCAGAAATGTCACGCCCTTGGGCGCGCTTTGCTAAAAGCGGGTGCAACTCATGCATCAAAGCAAGTTCGGCCTGGCTACGGGCTTTCCAGCCTAGCTCCAGCGGGGCCATGAGGTCGCTTAGTTGGTCGCCGTCGAAAATCATGCGTTGCAAAATGCCGTCCACAAAGCTTTGCAATGCAGCGGCGGCGAGGTGATGTTTGGCGGCTAGGGTGGCGAGTTCGGTGGCGTCTTTTTCTGTTTTGAAACGGGTGTAGCCTTCGCGTATGGCGGCCTCAGAAAGGCCCCCGCCCGCTTTTAGGGTGGCAATGTAGGCGGCGATGTCGTCGCGCTCGTTCATGAACTTGGCATCGGACTGGATCAGGCCAATGAGCTGCTCGCGGCTCATCTTCTGCTTGCCGGGTGTCTGTTGCGAGAAGCGCGCGATCAAGCCCATGATGTAGTCGTAATCTATGAGGGCCGAGGCGAAGAGGACAAACTCAAAATCGAGTTGATCCACATTGGGCACTGGTTCTTGTTTATTTTTACCGTCTTTATCCTTGTCACCCTTGCCCTGCAAAGCCTTGAGGCGTTGGGCAGTTTCCAGATAAGCACCACGAAAGCCCAACAGATTTTGCCTCGGGAGAATCTGTTCAATGCTGGCCGAGTTTTCGTCGGTCAGGTCGGTGTATTGGTCGAGCTGGGTTTTGAGGCTCTGAACTTCCTTAAAGCGCTCAATGAACACGGCTCGGGCGGCATCTCCCTTGAGATTGGACACGGCTTCAGGGGTGCTCGCCAGGCCTTGGGATGTCATGAAAGCATCAAGTTTTTGCACGGCGACTTGTAGTTTCTCGATGACCACCGGGGCCTTGTCCACAAGCCAGATTTCGCGGGCCTGCGCGGTCGTCTTTTCACCGGAGAAAAGCGCGATGGCGGCATCCACAGCCTCTTGCTGCTGGCGAAAGTCGAGGATATTGCCGTAAGGCTTGGTGCCGTTGAGCACGCGGTTGGTGCGCGAGAAGGCTTGAATCAAACCGTGATGCTTGAGGTTCTTGTCGACATAGAGGGTGTTCAGGTATTTGGAATCGAAGCCCGTGAGCAGCATGTCCACCACGATAGTGATGTCGATCTTCTGCGCATGCGACAGGTCGGCCTTGGGCCACTGCTGGTCTTTGATGCGCTTTTGCACGTCCTGATAGTAGAGGTCGAACTCGCTGAGGGTGTGATTGGTGCCGTAGCGGGTGTTGTAATTGACGAGGATGGCTTTGAGAGCGGCTTTTTTCTGCTCGGGCTCAACCGCGTTGTCTTCCTTTTCCTGAGGCAAATCTTCCTGAATCTGCTTCACGTCGGCATCGCCATCCGCAGGCGGGGAAAAAACGCAGGCGATGTTCAGCGGCGTGTAGTCGGGTTCAGCGGCAAGCTTTTCCGCCTGAAGCTCTTTGAAGAGCCGGTGGTATTCAATCGCGTCGTTGATGGAGGCCGTCGCGAGCAGGGCATTGAAGCGGCGCTGGCCAGTCGCGGCGTCGTGCTTGGCGAGGATCGCTTCGATGACAGCTTTTTTCGAGAGCGACTCGCCGGGCTTGGGCAGATTTTTGCCCTCAGGCTTAAAGAAGTCGACATGGAACCGCAAGACGTTGCCATCTTCAATGGCGTGGGTAATGGTGTAGGCATGGAGCTGCTTTTCGAACAGATCGTCCGTGGTCCTCATGGAGGCCTGTTCCGCCTCAATCTGAGTCAGGCGAGCGTTTTGCTCAAAGATCGGTGTGCCCGTGAAGCCAAAGAGCTGGGCCTTAGGGAAGAACTCTTTGATGGCCTTGTGATTCTCGCCAAACTGCGAGCGGTGACATTCGTCAAAGATAAAAACCATGCGCTTGTCACGCAGCGGTTCGAGCTGTTCTTTGTAGCTTAACCCGCCGTCTTTTTTCTGCAGCTTGTTGCCTTTGTTGTTTTTGTGACGTTTACTGCCTTCATCCAGAGCGAGGCCAAGCTTCTGAATGGTGGTGACGATCACCTTGTCGGCGTTGTTGTCGGACAGGAGCCGCTCTACCAACATACCGGTGTTGGTGTTTTGCTCTACACAGCCTTCCTGAAATTTGTTGAACTCTTCACGCGTTTGCCGGTCAAGGTCCTTCCGGTCCACGACGAACAAGCATTTCTCAATGTCGGGGTTGTCCTTGAGCAGCGTGGAGGCCTTGAAGGAGGTGAGCGTCTTGCCGCTGCCCGTGGTGTGCCAGACGTAGCCATTGCCACAGTTTTGGTGGATGCAGTCCACGATCTGCTTGACGGCGTAGACTTGATACGGGCGCATCATCATCAGCTTTTGTTCGCTGGCGATTAATACCATGTAGCGACTGATGGTCTCGCCCAGGGTGCATTTGACGAGGAAGGTGTCGGCGAAGCTGTCGAGGTGGGTGATCTTGGTGTTGTCGTCGGCCGCAAATTGATACACGGGCAAAAAGCGCTCGTCCTGATTGAACGCAAAGTGGCGGGCGTTGTTGTTCGCGAAGTAAAAAGTATCGGTGCGGTTACTGACGATAAAGAGCTGCAAGAAGCACAACAGAGTCTTGGTGTAACCGTTACCGAGGTCGTTCTTGTATTCAACAATCTGCTCCATGGCCCGGCGCGGGCTGATGCCCAGCGTTTTTAACTCGATCTGCACGACCGGCACGCCATTGATGAGCAGCAAAACGTCGTAGCGATGGTGGCTGTAGTCGGTGTTGATGCGTAACTGGTTGACCACCTCAAAGGTGTTTTTGCACCAGTCCTTGATGTTGACGAGGGTGTAGTTCAGCGGTGTACCGTCGTCGCGGATAAAGCTGTTGCGTTCGCGCAAGGTGCGGGCGGCGGCGAAGACATCGGGTGTGATGATCTCTTCGAGCAGACGCGGGAATTCGCCCTCAGTTAAACGAACACGGTTGAGCGCTTCAAATTTTTCCCGGAAGTTCTTCTCTAGTGCGGCCCGATCACCAATGTCAGGGCGATACTCGTACTTGAGGCCTTGAAGTTTGCCGATAAAGCCGTACTCGATGTGCTCTTCATTGACCACCAAGCTTGGGCTTGCTAAGGCATTGGGGTAGGTGAACTTAGAGCGGGACATTTTTGACTTTTATTGCAAAGTGACGATTCGGTGTGTTTGGAGCATGTTTGGTCGCGGCCAAGTTGATGCCTAGCTCGCTGGTTTCAACTGTACACATACTTGTCGCCTTCGCGAAATATCGTCTGTGATCGGTGGCTATTTTTTAGATTTTTTGAGGCGTGCTAGGCTGAAAAAGTAGTCTAACTGTGGGTACAGGCCCGGCATGTTCGGGGGTGACCCTACTCCCAATTAACGAAGCAAATCAAAATTTAACGTAAACAAGAAAAAACCCTCGTCAGACTTACGTCCGGCGAGGGTTGTTTACACTTTAGCTAAGGTATATTTCAGAACGGAATATCGTCATCCATATCATCAAAATTAGCCGCAGGCTTCTTGGCAGCCCCGCCACCCGATGGAGCCGGTGAACGAGCAGGCGCTGCACCACCAGAACGGCCGCCGCCGCCACTGTATCCACCGCGATCACCGCCGCCGCTAGAGGCGCCTCCACCCATGGTCTCGCCATCGTCCCCACCACCGCCGCCACCTTCTCGGCTGCCAAGCATCTGCATGCTATCGCCAACAATCTCGGTGGTGTATTTATCCTGGCCCTCTTTATCGGTCCATTTACGGGTTTTGAGGCGGCCTTCGATGTAGACGGGCTTGCCCTTTTTTAGGTACTCACCAGCTACTTCGGCAGTGCGTCCGTAGAACACCACGCGGTGCCACTCTGTTTCGTCTTTGCGCTCACCCGTGGCTTTGTCTTTCCAGCTCGAGGTGGTGGCCACGGACAGGTTGGCAATGGCCGCGCCGTCTGGGGAATAACGCACCTCGGGGTCGCGCCCTAGGTTGCCGATCAGAATTACTTTGTTAACTGAAGCCATCTCTTTTTCCTCGCTCTCACTAATGTGGAATTATGCCGTACAACCGTCTCTGGCCTGAACTCGCCAGGCACTAAATATCAAACGCTAAGCGCACACCGTTCACGGCACAGCT
The DNA here is from genome assembly GCA_043760705.1 of Betaproteobacteria bacterium. Lineage (GTDB taxonomy): Bacteria > Pseudomonadota > Gammaproteobacteria > Burkholderiales > Burkholderiaceae_E > JAPOKJ01. Next base: position 4,199 of record JAYUOT010000467.1, on the reverse strand, counting down.
TTCCAGCGCTTCTGGCTCATCGCCACCAGGCACCATAAGGCCATCGCACCTGCACAAACCCAAAATACCGTATGACCGCCCACCCGCTGATACAGCCAGCCACCCAGCCCCGCGCCTACAAACAAACCAAGCGCCTGCACCGTGTTGTACACCCCTAGCGCCGCGCCCTTGGCTTGAGGCGGCGCCAACTTCGATACCAGGGAAGGCAGGCTCGCTTCCAGCACATTAAAACCGATGAAGAACAGAAGAAGCAAGAGCGCCATCGGCATTAGGCCGTCCGGCTGAAACGCAAGTCCTGCTTCGACTAGCGCAATCAGGGCAATACTGCCCACGAAGGCGAGCTTCATCATGCCACGTCGCTCCGCGACCATGATGATTGGGGCCATGAACACGAAGGAGCCGAGTACCACGGGTAGATACACTTTCCAGTGATTCGGCAAACTCAAACCACCGAGATCGACCAACCACAGCGGGACCACGATAAACATCGCCATTTGCACCGCATGCAAGACAAAGATGCCAAAATTCAGACGCATAAGATCGAGATCGCGCAGGGTAGCGAGCAGGTCCGAGGACATCGAACGCGGCAAGCCTCCAGCGCTGGCAAGCGCCGCTTGAGCGTCCGTTTCAGGCACCTGAAAAACGATGGCGATGCCCGCCAACGCCAGGCCAGCCATTAAAAAAAACAGACCGGACATGCCGATCCACTGATACAGCAAGGGAGCGCCGACCAGGGACAATGCAAACATCAAGCCGATCATGCTGCCAATCGCCGCCATGGCCTTGGTACGCTGCGAGTCACGAGTTGAATCGGCCAGCATGGCGGTGACCGCGGCTGAGATTGCACCGGCCCCCTGGATCGCTCGGCCAACAGTGACACCCAACAAACTGTCCGCGAGCGCCGCCACGACGCTGCCCAAAGCGAAAACCAACAGTCCAATCACGATGATTTTGCGGCGCCCGAAACGATCCGAGGCCATGCCAAAGGGAATCTGCAGCAAACCCTGGGTCAGGCCATAAATACCCATCGCCAAACCCACGAGTCCGGCATCATGTCCTCCCGTCATGCCCTTGGCATGAATCGCAAACACGGGCAGGATCAAGAACAGGCCGAGCATACGGCTGCCAAACAAGAAGGTCAGGCAAGTGGTCGCCCGTCTCTCGGCTGGAGTCATCGAGCTAGCTTGCGCGCCAGCCGACAGCCCATCGGCTGAACCAGGTGGCTTGCTGCCAAGGGCTAGCTTGGCGGAATCGGAGGGAGAAAGTGGGTTCACTGGGGTTTTCATGCGAAGCCCGCTATAGTAGTGGGTTTTCCCCAAAGCGGTTGCATGGACGAAATTCGAATCAGGGGTGCTCGCACGCACAACCTGAAAAATATCAGTTTGGATCTGCCTCGAAACAAGCTCGTGGTGATCACAGGCTTATCCGGCTCAGGTAAGTCTTCACTTGCGTTCGACACCTTATATGCTGAGGGGCAGCGCCGCTATGTGGAGTCGCTTTCAGCCTATGCACGGCAGTTCCTGCAGCTCATGGACAAGCCCGATGTGGATTTGATCGAAGGCCTGTCGCCCGCGATTTCCATCGAGCAAAAAGCCACCAGCCATAACCCGCGCTCGACCGTGGGCACGGTCACGGAAATTCACGACTACCTGCGCCTGCTCTACGCGCGTGCTGGAACTCCCTACTGCCCGGACCATCCAGAACATGTCCTGGAGGCTCAAACTATCGCGCAAATGGTGGATGCCGTGCTAGGCCTGCCCGCCGAAACCAAGATTATGATTCTCTCGCCCGTCGTGACAGGGCGTAAAGGCGAGCAAAGCGATTTGTTTGACGATCTGCAGTCACAAGGTTTTGTGCGGGTGCGGATTCGCACTGAGGGCAAGGGCAACGAGGCTCAGCTCATTGAGTTGGGAGATGAAAACCCCAAGCTCGCGAAAAACCAGAAGCACAGTGTTGATGTGGTGATTGACCGTATCAAAACCGGCGCAGATCTCAAGCAGCGCTTGGCCGACTCCTTCGAGACTGCGATTCGTCTATCAGAAGGTCGGGCGATCGTTCACGATATGGAGAGCGGCAAGGAAACCTTGTTCTCCAACAAGTACGCCTGCCCGATTTGTAGTCACGCCCTGCCCGAACTTGAGCCACGTCTGTTTTCCTTTAATAACCCGATGGGGGCTTGCCCGGAATGTGATGGTCTCGGGGTGGTGCAATTCTTTGATCCGAAGCGCGTTGTTGTTTTTCCTACGTTGAGTCTGGCCTCCGGTGCCATCAAAGGGTGGGACCGTCGCAATCAGTTTTACTTCCAGATGCTGCAAAGCCTGGCGGCCTTTTACGACTTTGATATTGAAGCGCCCTTTGAGCAATTGAATGATCGTGCCAGGCATGTCATTCTCAATGGTTCGGGCACAGAAAAGGTGGCCTTCGCTTATCTTTCTGAATCAGGTCGCATGACTACCCGCAACGAGCCCTTCGAGGGCATCTTACCCAACCTGGCGCGGCGCTATAAAGAAACCGACTCCTCCGCCGTGCGAGAAGAGCTGTCGAAGTTTCTCAATCACCAGACCTGCCCCACTTGCACCGGCACTCGCTTGAGAGTGGATGCACGCTCGGTGCGTCTGGGCAAACGCCACGAGGATGTGCCGATCTGGACGGTCTCCGGCTGGACTCTCAAGCAGGCCTTGAAATGGTTCACAGAGCTACAACTCGATGGCAACAAGCAATTGATTGGTGAGCGTATCGCCAAAGAGATCGTGAGTCGCCTCACCTTCTTGAACAACGTCGGCCTGGAGTATCTTTCGCTGGATCGATCGGCGGAGACCTTGTCCGGTGGCGAGTCGCAGCGGATTCGCCTGGCCTCGCAAATTGGCTCAGGGCTTACGGGTGTGATGTATGTACTGGACGAGCCTTCGATTGGCTTGCATCAGCGCGACAATGATCGCCTGATCGACACCCTGCGCCATCTGCGCGACATTGGCAACACCGTCTTGGTGGTTGAGCATGACGAAGACGCCATTCTGAATGCCGATCATGTCGTGGACATGGGTGTTGGTGCAGGCGTGCATGGAGGCAGGGTCATTGCCCAAGGCACGCCGGCGGACATCGCGGCCGCGCCTGAGTCTTTGACGGGACAATACCTCTCGGGTGTATTGCGCATTGAAATCCCCAAAAAGCGCAGGCCGCCGGGGGACACCTGCCTCAAAGTGGTGGGCGCCAAGGGCAACAATCTGAAGTCCGTCAATGTGGAATTTCCGGTGGGCTTACTGATTTGCGTGACGGGTGTTTCCGGCTCGGGCAAGTCCACCTTGGTGAATGAAACACTCTATACCGCTGCGGCTCGCAAGATTTACCGTGCGCACGCCGAGCCCGCCGAGCATGACGCCATTGAAGGCCTCGATCATTTCGACAAAGTGATTAATGTCGATCAAAGCCCAATTGGTCGCACACCGCGCTCCAACCCGGCCACCTACACCGGTATGTTTACCTCGATTCGGGAAATCTTCGCCGAGACTCCTACCGCCAAGGAGCGTGGCTATGGCCCCGGCCGGTTCTCGTTTAATGTCAAGGGCGGACGCTGCGAAACCTGCGAAGGCGACGGCATGATCAAGGTGGAAATGCATTTTCTGCCCGATGTGTACGTCGCCTGCGATACCTGCAAAGGCAAGCGCTATAACCGTGAAACGCTTGAAGTGCAGTACAAAGGGCGCAACATTTCTGAAGTGCTGGACATGACCGTCGAAGCAGCAGCCGCCTCGTTTAGCGCGGTTCCGATGATTCACCGCAAACTACAGACCTTACTCGATGTGGGCCTCGGCTACATCCGCCTCGGGCAATCCGCCACCACCCTGTCGGGGGGCGAAGCACAGCGTGTCAAGCTTGGCGAAGAGCTCAGTAAGCGCGACACCGGGCGAACTCTGTACATCCTGGACGAGCCCACCACCGGCTTGCATTTTCACGACATCGCCTTACTACTCAAAGTGCTCAACACCTTGCGCGATCATGGCAATACCGTGGTGGTGATTGAGCACAATCTTGATGTGATTAAAACCGCTGACTGGATCATCGATCTGGGCCCAGAGGGCGGTGGAGGTGGCGGTACGATTGTTGCCACCGGCACACCCGAGCACGTGGCAAAGGTGCCGGAGAGTTACACGGGAAAATACCTGGCGAAGGCTCTAAACGCCAGGAAACTCGTTGTCCGG
>JAYUOT010000466.1:0-9000 GCA_043760705.1 Betaproteobacteria bacterium | reverse complement strand
AGAGTTCAGCGATACGATCCCGCGCCATCCTTTCATTGCTCTCATCGAAAACATTGAAGCTCACGTTCCAACCGGCCTCGGCGAAGCGGGTGGCGGTCGCCAAGCCGATGCCGGATCCGGCTCCAGTCACCAACACATGACAAGGGCTTGAGCTCATGACGCTAATGCGACAGCTGGGGTAACCAAGTCACAATCGGTGGAAAGAAAATAATGATCAAGATCAACAAGATGACGCAACCGATAAAAGGCATGGCAGAAAGATAAATGTCTTTCATCGTGATGTGGGGCGGTGCCACACCTTTCATCACGAACAGCAACAAGCCAAAGGGTGGGGTGGTATACCCAATCTCAAGAGCGAGCAGCATGATGATGCCAAACCAGGTGAGATCAAAACCCAGTGTTTTAGCAAGCGGAAAAAAGATCGGCGCCGTGAGGAGCATCATGGACAATTGATCCATGAAGCAGCCCAGGAACAAGATAATGCCGATCATCACAAACAGCATGCCCATGGGGCCAATGTCCCAGGTGAGCGCATAGTTAATCAGGCCGGAACTCGCACCGGTGAAGGCCAACACCTGGGCGAATGTGCTTGAGGCAAAGATGATCAGGAATGACATCACGGTGACGCGAAGCGACGACTCCAGGGCCTTGCGCATGGCCTGCCATGTAAGGGTGCGGTAGCACAAGGCGAGGGCGAGGACCATCACCACACCGATGGCCGCAGCCTCAGTCGGAGTGGCCCAACCGACCAGCATGATGGCGACCGACCCAATAATGATCGCCACCATCGGTGTGATGTCGAAGGTCCACAGCCGCAATTTTTCGGCGCGGGAGATCTTTTCAGCTTTGTATGACGGAGCCGCAGAAGGATCTATTTTCACCCAAACATAGATCAGCACGGCATACATGAGGGCCAGAACCAAGCCCGGGATGATACCGGCGATCAAAAGATCGCCAACATCGGTACGCCCGAGAGTAGCGAGCAAGACGGTGAGCGCAGAGGGTGGAATAATCACCGCCAAGCCACCCACGCCCATGATCGGACCGATCGACAAATACTTGTTATAGCCGCGCTTGAGCATTTCCGGCACCATCAGGGAGCCTAGCAAGGCGCAGGCCCCCATGCTCGAGCCAGCAGGGCCCGCGTAAGCCGTGCCGCCTAGAAGCGTGACATAGGAAAGCCGTGCCGGTACATTGCCCAGCAGCTTGTCGGTGGCATTAAAGAAGCGTTGGGCCAAGCCCGTCGTAAAAAACAGATCGCCCATCAAGAGAAACATCGGGATGGGCACCAAGGCGAAACTGGTGATGCCTCCGAAGCCGTTGTTCAGAACCTGAGCAATGCCTTTGGCGCCCCCCATGAAAACCATGGCCGCGATGACATTGACGCCCAGAAAGGCAATCGCCACCGGTAAACCGATGAGCATCAAACCGGTCACCGATCCGAACAAGAGCGCGCAGGCCCAGTACCATTCCATGTCGCTAACGTCCTGCGCGGTTTGTGAACATCATGGGCATCGAAAAATGTGGCATGAATTACGGAGCCGTCTCATGAAGAATTTGCTCCACGGCAGACTCAAGATAGTTTTCGCGCAAGACAAAGAAGCGCAGGAACTCCAAGGTCATCATGCCAAAACAAATTGGAAAGAAAAGGGTCAGCATCCAACGCGGCATGTCGAAGGAGCGAACATCTTTTGCGGCTTGGTGAAAATCGTCCCAGGTGATCACGCCTCCGTAAAACGCGAGCACCGCGCAGATCAGGGCACACATCAGGCAGGTGGCTCGTGCCAATCCTTGACGCAAGCCATCGGGTAGGTTGGTCGTCACAATTTCGACAAACACATGGCCTTTGTCGCGCACCAACCATGGTGAGCCCAACAGTGGCACCAGGAGCAGGGCGTACTCCGTAAAAGTAAACAGGTGCGACGAGCTTTGTGTGCCCAAATTACGCAGCACCACATCGATGGTGATACTCACCATCATTGCAAACAACAAAAACCCTGCGATCCAAGCCAGGGCATTAACCAATTTATCGTAGAGCTTCAACACTGAGAATCGATTCAGCTCAAGCCTAGGGCGCTAATAACTTCAGGCCTTGATCATAGCCTTCGATACCGCCCGCCTTCTCCATACGCTCCTTCATACGAGCGAAAGAAGCAGAGCGCGCGCCCTCTAGAAACTTCTTCTGGCCTTCAGCGCTCAAACTCACCGTCTTGATGCCGCGCTTTTCAAGCTCTACCAGCTCTTTCTTGCGCAGCTCACCAAGTTCGCTCAAGCTAGAAATTTCATGCTCAATGCCCGCTTTAGTGAGAATCTCACGCGACTTCGCAGAAAGGCTGTCCCACTTCTTTTTATTGATCTGAATGGTCAAATCGGTGGAAAAGAAAGCGGGGTTGACCCGGTACTTAACGAACTTGTCCCAGTTGGCATCCATCAAACCGATCTCGGTCCAACCCATCATGTCGATGGTGCTTCGCTCCAGTGCGGTATAGATCTCTGGCGAATTGACGTTGATCACTTGCGCGCCGAGATAATTCGTAAAGAAAGCGTTATAGATCGCATTGCCGCGCATTTTCACGCCTTTAATGTCGAGGTTGCCCTGTGCATCGAGCTTCGGCTCTTTGGTGCTCCACAAATGGAAACGAATACCACTGTCGACCCAGCCCAGGAGATGAACACCAGCGCGCTTTTCGTGCGCAGCGCGTAGGTACTCATAGGCACCATTTTTACGGGCCGTTGGACCGTCAATCGTCGAGGCCGAGACGGCGTCGCACTCGGGTACCGCCGCCGCATAAAATGCGCAGGCTGCATAGACCATGTCGACCACGCCCGTGCGCACCGCGTTAGGTTGCTCCATCATGCCAATCGCCTCTGGACCTCCGCGCACGCTGATCTCAAACACGCCCTTGCCCGCCTCGTTCGCCTTTGAAACGAACTTCAAAAAGCTTTTGCTATACACGAAGTTGGAGGGGAAGGCGTGCACCGCCGAGATTTTGTCTTCGGCCAATGCCGGGGTAGCGGACAGGGCTGCGATTACAAGTGCGCCAAGACTGGCCAGCGAAACCATCCATTTTTTCATTTCCATCTCCCAAAATTTGTGGTTGAACGCGCCAACGCTCTGCGGCGAATGGTCGACTACGACAATCCTACCTGAATTTTCCCAATCCGAGGTTCACGCTAACCATGGTTCAAAAACTCGTCGATCGACACTTGCGGCGGCTTGGCATAGTTTGAACGACGACTCACACCAATGCCGCACTGGCGGCGAAGATCGATCGCGGCAATGGTCTGCTTGGCGATGACCGAGAGTCCATTGAGGATGGGCGCCCCCCCCATGGCCGCGCCGTGTACCCCGCCGTAGAGCAACATAGGCAGGCCGCCCGCGGGGACGATGACATCGGCACCGGCATTGAGCAGAGCGTTCACCTCACGCTCAAACTTTGGATACAGCGCCTTATAGCCTTCAGGGGACGCGAAAGCATCCATAAAGTCGCTCACCTTCGCGTCAACTGCACGCACACCCACCACTCGTTGTTGCATCCCGTAGCGGTTAATTTGATCCTCATGCCAGGGAATAAAAATCGGGTTAATCGTGATCAGGCCGAGCTTTCGACCCAGCATGAGTGAGTAGAGGAGCGTGGTTTCACCCAGCCCCAGCACCGGAATATTGACTAGCGACTTGCATTCCGCCAGGCCCGCATCCTGGAAATGTGTGATCGCTACCGCGTCATAGCCCTGCTTTTCAGCGCCCACCGAGTTCTTCATAAAAGTTCGCGCCATGCGGAACTCGGTCACCGCATGGGTGGTGGTCGCGGGCGGGTTGACGCCATTAAAAGAAAAGTCGACTTCTGGCCCGAGCACCTCAGCCATATGCTTTTCCAGCCGGGTGATGTACGGTGAATGCTGGTCGCGCCCCGTTGCACCCTGAAACCATATGCGGTAACGCGGCTTAGTCATTGCGGAGCTTTCCATGATCAGTCCTAAAGAGGCGTTTGAGAGGCGATCTATTTCAGTATTTGAAAGAGATTATTGCGATCATCCGTCCAAGGTTCAAGCGATGATTTCGGTTTTAACCGATCCGGTTGATGCAAGCCCTTGTTCTTGGCCGGGTCCTGGTCCTTGTCCTTGTCCGACTTGGACCCGGCCGCTTCAGCGCCAGCCTGCTGATCCAACCAGGCCATAAAGGCCTGACTTTTGGTCACCAAGACCCAATCCGAGCGATACAAATAGCTCTCGTCACCAGGATCGTCCAGCCAGCGCAGTGCGCTATAGCCGATATCCGCGCCCAACTGAGCGACGACGGGCTGCAGGTCCAGATAACGGTTACTGATATGAAACGCAATCACCCCTTCAGGCTTAACGTGACGAGCGTAAAGTTTGATGGCCTCGCGGGTAATTAAATGCACCGGTATGGAGTCACTGGAAAAGGCGTCAATGGCCAACACATCAAAACGCTGATCGGCCTCGCGTTCCAACACAAGGCGTGCATCACCCAAGGCACTGGTGATTTTGGCTGCACTGTCTTTCAAGAATGTGAATTTAGTTTGAGCAAAGTCCAACACTTGGGGATTCAACTCATAGACACGATATTCATCGCCCTTGCGTCCATAAGCCGCCAGCGTCCCTACGCCTAAGCCAATCAGACCCACTTTCTGCGGGCTAGCCTGACCCAGGGTCTCGCGCATACCCATGATGGCGCGACCAATGCCGGATTGATCGCCGTAATAGGTGGTCAACAACTTTCTAAACTTCTCGGCTCGATACTGTTCGCCGTGAGTAATCACACCATGCAAGAGGCGCCATTTGGCGTTCTCTGTTCCCTCCTCGGCGGTGGCTCGGATTCGCAAGGTACCGTAAAAATTTCGGTCCATTGCCACCGTGTCTTTGCGAACATGATCGGCATGCGAGTAAAAGAAGAAACTACAGGCGACCACCGAGGCGAGGGCGAGGGGCTTCACCCAAGCTTCGGAGAACCACGCGACTAAAATCGCGAACAAAAGCAAGGCGAGCGGAAATTCCCAATAGTAGCTAAAGAGTAGCGGCGCGACGACACCACAAAGCAATCCGCCCACGGCACCCCCCAGTGAAACCATAAGGTAAAAGCGCGTGAGATGCTGAGGCGCGGGTTTACGAGCCACTAATTCGCCGTGGCAGACCATACATAAGACGAACAAGCCCCAGGCATAAAGCGGCACCGCCTGCTCAATATGCATGATGCCGCTCTCAAACAAGCCACTCAAGCCGTCGCGAGGCTGCCAGTCCGCGTTCCAGCGATAGTTGAGTCCGGCCATCAGCAGTGCGACCATCAGCGCAGACAAAGGCAGATACCAAACGCGCAGGTACCAACCCTTGCCGTCGAAACAAAGAATAAAAGTGATCAGATAAATGGCGAGAGGCAACACCCAAAGAAAGGGAATGGAGGCAACGTTCTGGGTGATGTGGGTAGTGACGGTGAGTAACATCACCGAGCCCAGCGCCGCCAGCACAAGCCACAAAAGCTGTTGGCTGGCCTTCGGTTCGCTGGCCTTTGGACGGCCCCCTTCTTGCTGCAGCGGAGCCAAGCCTTGGGTTTGCTCACCGGCAGCACTTTTTTGGGACCTCCAGCCCGTCAATACAGCCAAGGCCACGAAACACCCATAGCCCAGGCTCCAGCCCCAGGACTGAAACTTGCCATTTGCAAAAGGCTCGATGAAAGGAGGATAAATAATCAGGGCCGCCATGGAGGCAACATTCGACAAAGCATAGAGGCGATACACGTTCACACTCTTGCCGGTCGTCGCCAAAGAGCTTGCCGATGCCGTCACGTGCTTCACAAACCACGCCTGCACCAAGGGTCCCGTGGTCGAGAGCATGAAGTAGGGCAGACCAATCGTCACAAATAGGAGCAGCAGAATACGACCCATTGGGTTGTCCGCATCGATTGGTTTAAAGCTGGGCGAGGCGGTGATCGGCAGGAGCGCCAGACTGAGAATCAGCAATCCGGCATGCACCGTCACTTGTTTCTTGAGCGACAAGCGCCGTGTCATGAAGTCCGAGTAAAAATAGCCGGCCAGAAGAATGCATTGGAAGAACACCATGCACGTGGTCCAAACGGCCGCAGAGCCTCCAAACCACGGCAAGATCTGCTTGGCGATGATGGGCTGCACCAGAAACAGCAAGAAAGCGGAGAGCGCAATGGTGGCGCCGTAATAGAGCATTAAATTTCCTGGCGGAGTGTTGAAGACATGGTTTTCTGGTCACTACGGGTCAAGGTGTTGCTCGCAGACATTGAGGCAAGCACGGAATAAATCAGGTGGAGAAGCGATCAGGCATAAACCTGCAATTGTGCCAATTGTTTTTCCACCGCCTCGCTCCAGCCTCGGTTGGCTGCCGGGCTGGCCGGGCTGGGATGCAAAATTTGCGCCACTTGAGGGAGACGAACGATCAGCTTGGGGGCTTCGTCATGGGCCAAGGCTTGCTCGATGCGCTTCATCGCATAGGCACCGATACCAATCGCCCATTCGGGCTGAAGCGCCGCCAAAGCAAGCCGCAAATGCTGGTCGCAAGCGGCCTGCAAAGCCCTCATGGCAGGCGCCGGAAGCTTGTCGGGGGTGAAGTTGCGACCGCCCGCTTCGAGAAAAACCAAAGGGCAATAGTTGAGGACGAAATGTTCACTAAAGAACTGCTCGGCCGTGCCAAATCGCTGCGCCGCCCAAGCCCATAAGCGTCGACCACTCACCTCCGAACGCGTACAGCTGAAACCCTGGATGGGCCGCTTGGGATGTTCGAGCTTGGGCTTGGCAACCGGCATCTCTATCCCCATCCAGTCCCGAACCGCCGCGACTTCACCAAACGGCACACCGATTTGCATCATGCCGTACGGTCCGGGATTCATGCCCAGGAGAACCACCCGGCGCCGATCGTTGCCAAAGCGCCGAACATAGGCTTCATGCGGGTTCCAGGCATATTCGAGAGGGTCATACACATGGGTCACGCTGAGCTCTGGAGCAGTAAATAGACCGCTATCGGTCAGCGCTTTGAGCTGCTTCGAGAGCGCACTGGCAGCGGCGAGTAGAGCGTCATCAACACGGACGGGTGCAGTCATGGAAACATGATCATCATAATGCGTTCAACGCTCAATCCTCAGGTGCGACATTATGACAAGGCGGCGGGAATGTTATAAGAAAGGCTTCCAGCGCAACTAGCAGCCTCTGATCCCGAACCCCTATGGCCCTCAAGTCCACTATCTTCAAAGCCGATCTGTCGATTGCCGACATTGATCATGCCTATTACGCCGATCACTCCATGACCCTGGCTCGCCATCCCAGCGAAACCGACGAGCGCATGATGATCCGTCTGATCGCACTCGCCCTGCACGCCTGGAAGCTGCAAGCCGTGTGCAACAACGACGGCATTCTGGCCTTCGGTGCAGGTTTGAGCAACCCCGATGAACCCGATGTCTGGCTGCGCGACTACACCGACAGCACGAAGCTTTGGATCGAGGTCGGCCAGCCCGAGGATCGCCCGCTGGCCAAAGCCTGCGGCAAGTCCGATGAAGTGATTGTGTACTGCTTTCATCACGCCGCTTCAGTGTGGTGGAAGGGCATTCAAGGAAAGCTCGCGCGCTTTGACAAGCTGAGCGTCTTCAACATTCCATCCGACCAATCGCGCGCTGCGGCCGCGCTTGCGGCGAGAACCATGCATCTGCAAGCGACTATTCAGGAAGGCGTGTTAATGCTTGGCTCGGCGAAAGATAATGTCCATATTGAACCTGTCAAATGGATGTGAGCCAGATCAGCCAACGACACGCGGCGACATTGGTGCGGCCAATGCTTAAAGCATCGCCTCAAGGTGGGCACTAACACTTTCCGCCAAGCCGCCCAGGTGGTAACCACCTTCCAGCATGGAAACAACACGCCCCTGACTGTACTTGCTCGCTTGCTTCACGATCCACTGGCTCACCCAAGCGTAGTCTTCTTTGCGCCAACTCAAGCCACCGAGAGGATCCAGATGATGGGCATCAAAGCCCGCCGACACAAAGATCATTTCTGGTTTAAATTCATCCATGGCGGCCTGCCATACACCTTCCACCGCCTGCTTGAGCGAGGAGCCCCCGGCGCCTTGCGCCAAAGGGACGTTGTACATATTGATTCCGAGTGGCTTGGTGCCGCTATACGGGTAAAAAGGGCTTTGAAACGTTGACAGCATCATGACCCGCTCATCATCGGCAAAAATGTTCTCGGTGCCGTTACCATGATGCACATCAAAGTCGATGACCATGACTCGCTTCAAACCGTGAGCTTCAAGCGCATGGTAGGCCGCAACCGCCACATTATTGAAAAAGCAAAAGCCCATAGCGCGGCCGCGCTCGGCATGGTGGCCGGGTGGGCGCACCGCACAAAAGGCCCTTTGGTGGCGCCCGGCCATAACCTCATTCACCGCCAACACTCCGGCCCCAGCAGCCAGGCGAATCACCTCCAAAGTATACGAGTTCATCACCGTATCCGGATCCAGCGCGGCATAACCGCTTTCAGGAGCCGTGGCTTCGAGCTCCGCCAGGAGGAATTCAGTATGAGCGCGCAAAAGCTGCTCGTCGCTCGCCGGAGTCGCTTGCAGTGGAGTCCATTGCTCAAACCAGGGCGCTTGGCGCAAGGCGCTATCAATCGAGGCCAGACGAGCAGGCTGCTCAGGATGGCCGGGACCCATTTCATGGGCTTGGAATTTAGGATGAGTGATCAGCAACATAAGTGAACTTTATCAGAGCTGATATTGCCGCCCAGGTTCTATAATGATTTTGCGCTGGAGCCAGTGCCAAAGACCAGTATTGGAGACCATTGATGCCCATCACACCTATGCAAATCACCCCGCAGGCGGGCTCCTGCGGTGCCTTAGTCAAAGGCATCAATCTCGCGAAGGACCTTTCGAGCGAGAGTCTTGTCCAAATTCGCAAGACCTGGCTCGATTATCAGGTGCTCGGCTTCCCCGATCAAGAGTTAAGCATTCCGGATCTCGAGCGCTTCGCCC
>JAYUOT010000465.1:0-4231 GCA_043760705.1 Betaproteobacteria bacterium | reverse complement strand
GGGTCAGGCGGCACCCAACCCGGTGGACTGTGTCATCAAGTACTTCCCGCATGAAGTGGTCTAAGCTCAACATACTAGTTCCTCCCGGACCCAAGCATAGACCCCGTGAATAGAAGCCAGATATAAAAGCCAGATGTGAAGCGACTGATCATGAATGCAATTTCCAGAAAAGAAAATGCCAGCCTCGATACCCCGCTGGTTAACATTGAGCTCAACGGTCAAAAGCTTTCGGCTCACACCAACCAAACACTTTTGCAAGTGGCCAAGCGCGAAGGCATAGAGATTCCCCATCTTTGCTTCAAAGAAGGCATGGAGGCCGTGGGCAATTGCCGCGCCTGCATGGTGGAGATCCATGGCGAGCGTGTTTTGGCGCCGTCCTGCTGTCGCGCACCGACCGAAGGCATGAAGGTCACCACCAATAGCGAGCGCGCCATGGCCTCGCAAAAATTGGTGTTGGAGCTTTTGCTCTCGGATATGCCGCAGACCGATTACACGCGCCACAACGAAGTCGACCAATGGGCCGAGAAAATGGGAGTGATTCAACCTCGCTTTGCGGCTCGCGCCAAAGTTCGACAAGATCTGTCGCATCCGGCGATTGCGGTGAACCTGGATGCCTGCATTCATTGCACGCGCTGTCAGCGTGCTTGTCGCGATGAGCAGGTCAATGATGTGATCGGTTTCGCGTTTCGGGGCGATCAAGCCAAGATTGTGTTCGACATGGACGACCCGATGGGTGCATCCAGTTGCGTGGCCTGCGGAGAATGTGTGCAAGCTTGCCCCACCGGTGCACTGATGCCCGCGCGAGACGTCGCGATGACCGTGCCGGACAAGCAAGTGGAATCCGTTTGCCCTTATTGCGGTGTCGGCTGCCAACTGACTTACAACGTCAAAGACAACAAGATTTTGTTTGTCGAGGGCCGCGATGGCCCCGCCAATCAGGGCCGCCTATGTGTCAAGGGACGCTACGGCTTTGATTATGCGCATCACCCGCATCGCCTCACCAAACCCTTGATCCGGCGCGCCGACGCGCCCAAGCACGGCGAGTTCAGCATGGACCCGGATCGGGTCCTGGACGTTTTCCGCGAAGCGAGCTGGGAAGAGGCTCTGGAAGTTGCGGGTGGCAAGTTAAGAAACATTCGCGACCAATATGGCAAGAAGTCATTGGCTGGTTTTGGCTCGGCCAAAGGTAGTAATGAAGAAGCGTATTTGTTTCAGAAACTAGTGCGTACTGGCTTTGGCTCAAACAACGTAGACCACTGCACCCGACTATGCCATGCGTCTTCGGTGGTGGCCTTGCTCGAGGGGATTGGGTCAGGCGCTGTGTCCAACCCGGTCATGGATGTGACCCAGGCCGAGGTGGTCATCATCATCGGCGCCAACCCGACTGTGAATCATCCGGTCGCGGCGACTTGGATCAAGAACGCGATTCAAGCCGGTACCAAGCTCATCCTATGCGATCCGCGGCGCTCCGACTTGGCCCGCTCTGCCCATCGCTTCCTTCAGTTCAAGCCCGACACCGATGTGGCGCTGCTGAATGCCATGATGCATGTCATCGTCGCCGAGAATTTGGTGAACGCAGAGTTCATCGCCAGCCGCACCATTGGCTATGACGAGCTCAAAGCCAATGTAGCCGCCTACAGCCCCGAGAAAATGGCGCCCATTTGCGGCATTGATGCCGAGACGATTCGCTACGTGGCAAGGCTCTACGCCACTTCCAAGGCATCGATGATTCTATGGGGCATGGGCATATCCCAACATGTGCATGGCACCGACAATGCGCGCTGCCTGATCGCACTATCGCTCATGACGGGTCAGATCGGTCGCCCTGGCACCGGCCTGCATCCACTACGCGGGCAAAACAATGTCCAGGGCGCCTCTGATGCGGGACTTATACCGATGATGTACCCCGACTACCAGCATGTCACCCAAGCGACGTCGCGCGCCAAGTTCGAGAAAGCATGGTCACTCCCTGCGGGTACGCTTGACGATCAGCCTGGCCTGACCGTCGTAGAGGTGATGCACGCCATCCAGAAAGGCGAGATTCGCGGCATGTATGTGATGGGAGAGAACCCGGCGATGTCCGACCCGGACGCCAATCATGCACGAGAGTCCTTGGCCGCCTTGGATCACTTGGTCGTGCAAGATATTTTCTTGACCGAGACTTGCTATCTCGCCGATGTGATTCTGCCCGCCAGTGCATTCCCTGAAAAAACAGGAAGCTTCACCAACACGGATCGCTTGGTACAAATGGGTCGCCAAGCCATTGACCCGCCTGGTGAAGCGAGGCAAGATCTTTGGATCATCCAGCAACTCGCCACCCAACTGGGCTTGAGCTGGCACTACCAACACGTGTCCGAAGTCTTCGACGAGATGCGTCTGACGATGCCGAGCATCGCGGGCATCACCTGGGATCGGCTGGAGCGGGAACACGCTGTGACCTACCCTTGCAAAGAAGAAGGCGATCCGGGCCAGTCAGTGGTTTTTGTGGAGGACTTTCCAAGAGAAACTGGTCGTGCCAGATTTGTTCCCGCCGATATCATTCCCGCCAACGAGCGCCCGGATGCTGAGTATCCGATGGTCCTGATCACGGGTCGCCAACTTGAACACTGGCATACCGGCAGTATGACGCGGCGTGCCACGGTATTAGATACGCTTGAGCCGGATCCGATCGCTCTGGTGCATCCGCTCGATCTTGCCGACCTGGGCGGCAAGCCGGGTGAGGTGATGACGATACGCTCGCGTCGCGGTACCGTATCGCTTTATGCAAGAGCCGACGACAGTTCACCACGCGGCGCGATCTTTGTGCCGTTCTGCTATTACGAGGCAGCCATCAATAAGTTGACCAACGCTGCTCTCGACCCGTTCGCGAAGATTCCTGAGTTTAAGTATTGTGCGATTCAGGCGAGGATGGGGGGCGAAGTCACAGCGACTAGTAGTTATGGTGGGGGGCTGGCGCTCGCCAGGCTTGCCAAAGCTTAGAACTCGGAGCGGGCCGACGCACAAGGATGTCCGCCCGGACCCTAGGAATCTTGCACAGATTGGGCGCTTGTCACCCAGGCGCTGCGGTTCGAGGGGATCGCCTGATTAAATGTGAATAAGTTCTCAGGGGCCGTCGGGCTACTTAACAAGGCCGTGTTGAGCAGGCTCATTGTTTATTTTAAGTGTTTGATTTATAAGGTTTTTATATTCTTGTCCAGAGCTGGCACAGATCTCGCTTAGAGGTTAGGTACCGAAGTGAGTCGTCATAGGCTCTCTTCATTCACCCAACCCTACGAAGAGAGTAAACGATGAAAAAACTGATGACACTTTTGGCTGGCGTTGCACTTACGGCGAGTGCTAATGCAGCAACCGTATCCTTCACCGATAGTTTCGGCCTCGCCACCACCAATTGGACCCATTTGCTGGGTGCCAGCCAATTCAATCCCGTTTTAGGCACCCTGAACAGTGCAACGTTTTCGTTCACCGACGACATCGTGCAGCGCATTCGAGGTGAAAATACTGGGGCAACCCCCGATAATCTGACACCTGTTGCTGCCGCCCAGTTTCAGTTTCGCCAATCTTTGGCCACCTTGTTGACGACAACTCTCAGCCAATCTGGCTCGGCGTTCAACGCCACAGCATTTGATGGTGTCAGTGATTTCACGGGTACATCCGGCATAGATTTCGGGAACCTCACCGTGAACGGCAGTGGTGTGATCACCTTAACCGGCGCTGCCCTGGCCTCGCTCATTGGTACGAGCACCCTGGGAAGCGTCGGATTTGACGTAAGAGCTTTTGGGCAGGGCGCCATCCAAACCGGTAATGGTAATTTGGATTCTTCCATTGCCACCCAGGCTCGCTACAACCTTAACCTAGTGTATGACTACACCGCACCAACAAGTGATGTGCCTTTGCCTGGCACATTGGCGTTGATGGGCGGCGCTTTGGCAGCCTTGGGCATGATGCGTCGTAAGGCCATCAAGGCCTAAGCGCCTCCCTATCAAACTTGATCTGTCTAAGGGCAGGGGTTCTCATTCACGCTTGAAGTGGATGAGATTCCGGCGGCATTGAGTCCCTAAGGCGGCTCAATGCGCAGGTTGCGCCGGAAAAGCGGACAGCATGGCATCCGGTGATTTACTGGCCAACTTGGCCTTCCAGGGGCTGCGTCGCCCCCGGACTGATCCCGATGACGTACCCCAATGACCAGCCTGTCACTCACGCAGCGGCGCCTACCCAGTTCGAGAAAGCATAG
>JAYUOT010000464.1:0-4235 GCA_043760705.1 Betaproteobacteria bacterium | reverse complement strand
CCTTGATCGCCATTCGAGTCGGCAAAAAGTCGAGAGACTTTAAGGTACGTTCATGCGCCCACTCGGGGTCGGTAGCGAACAGGAAGGGTTTTACGAGTGAGTACAGGCCAGTGGTCATGGCCGAATCTTACCGGGTCAAGAATGCAAGCCTGGGGAAGCCTAGTTTGACTGGCGTTCCCACTCACCATTGTGCAGCAACTCGGTAGGCTTGAAACGGCTTTTGTATTGCATCTTTACGCTTTGCTCAATCCAGTAGCCGAGATACAAATAGTGGAGCTTGAGCTGCTTGGCCTGCTCGATCTGCCAGAGCACGGCATAGGTGCCGTAGCTGGCATGTGCCTCATGCGGATCGAAGAAGGTATAGACAGAAGAAAGGCCGTCGTTCAGGAGGTCGATGATCGAAACAATGCGCAGCCGACCTTCGGCATCCCGAAACTCCACTAGGCGAGAATTCACGCGGCTTTGCAAAAGAAACTGAGCATACTGCTCACGGCTGTCTTGATCCATGCCGCCACCAGAGTGGCGAGAAGACTGGTAGCGCAAATAGAGATCGTAGTGCTCTGGCACAAAGCCGAGCCTAGCCACCAAGGGCCTCAGGTCAGAGTGTTTTTTAACGGCACGGACTTGACTGCGGTCGGCCTTGAACTCATCGATAGGTACACGCAGCGGCACACAGGCGCGACAGCCATCGCAATGCGGGCGATAGGTAAACACTCCACTGCGCCGAAAGCCGCTTCGCACCAACTCGCTGTAAACGTCGGAATTGATCAAATGGTTTGGCGTGGCTACTTGAGAACGAGCTTGTAACCCCGGCAAGTAGCTGCAAGGGTAGGGCGCTGTCGCATAAAACTGCAGGGCCGAAAACGGAAGTTCCTTAAGTTGCGTCATCGCCGGACTTAAAGGACTGGGGGTCGAAGTTTGTTCATTAAAAGTGAGTCTTCAATCATGAGTCGCCAATGATGGGCCACTCCATTTTTCCCTCAGCATCACACAATTCCTGCCATGGGGGCGCCGACTGATTCAATAATTCTCGGATACGCTCCAAAAAAACGGCGCGCGAGATTTCGCTGGCCCCCAATGAAGCAAGATGGCGGGTGTTTTGCTGGCAGTCTAGCATGGTAAAACCCATCCTGACCAAGCTGCGCACCAGAGTGAGGAGCGCGAGTTTTGAGGCGTCCGTGCGCAGCGTAAACATCGATTCTCCGAAGAACATTTTGCCGATCGCCACTCCGTACAGGCCGGCGACAAGTTCGGGTGCTTGAGCGCAGGAGGGCGTGTCGAGGCACTCCCAGACCTCAATACTGTGGGCAAAACCCCGTTGATGCAAGCCTGTGTAGGCGGAGATGATGTCCTCAGTAATCCAGGAGCCACTTTGACCCTCACGGGGCGCTGCGCAAGCACGCATGACCCGGCTAAAGCCTTGATCAAGGGTCAAGCTCCAGTACCCCTGCGATTTTACTCGTGCCAGCGTTTTTCGCAGTGAACGTTGCAGCTTGAAGTTTTCGAGTATCAGAACCATGCGCGGGTCCGGGCTCCACCACAGAACCGGCTGGCCAGCGCTATACCAGGGGAAAACCCCATGGGCATACGCCTCTAGCAGTCTTTCAGGGCTTAAGTCTCGTCCCGCGCAGAGTAGGCCGTTGGGGTCAACCCACGCGCCCTGGGGGTCAGGCAAAGCCTGGTGAGGTTCAATCCACGGCAGGGGTTGACGCAAGTTCTGGACTCACTTGCGCATCGGCGCAATCAAAGCTTTTTGATGGGGTGTGAAAGCTTCCATGTTGGTACCTGCTAACGTGCCAGTACCCGCGCCAACAAAGTGAGGCAGTGAGTCCTTTTGTCGATCCTCGAAGTACCAGCGCAAAGTGTTTTTCACTGTCGGGAAAGCAAGCTGGTCCCAAGGAATCTCACTCTCGGCGAAGAGCCTTGCTTCTAAAGTCTCTTCGCCCGGGTCAAGGGCCGCAGAGCGCATCCGCGCCAGATAAAAGACATGGACTTGATGCACATGGGGTACGTCCAGCACCGAAAATAAGGCGCCGATATCGATCTGGGCACCCGCCTCCTCCACGGTCTCACGAGCCGCACCTTCTGAGACGGATTCGCCGTTTTCCATAAAGCCCGCGGGGAGGGTCCAAAAACCGTAGCGCGGCTCGATGGCTCGTTTGCAAAGCAGTACTTTGCCTTCGAACACCGGCACCGTGCCCACCACGAGGCGCGGATTCTCATAGTGGATCGCTCCACAAGCTTCGCAACAATAGCGTGGGCGGTTATCCCCAGCGGGGGTTTTAAGGGCAACGGCTTGGCCGCAAGATGAGCAGAATTTCACGCTCGGAGTTTAACAGCGCCTTTCGGCCTTGGTTTGATGGATTGGTTTGATGCCTTGGTTTGATACCTAAAGATATTGGGCTTGATCGAGAGCCTTTATTCCGAGGGGTAAGCACAATGATGCAATAACTGTGCTAGAATACAAGGCTCAACGGACGCGGGGTGGAGCAGTCTGGTAGCTCGTCGGGCTCATAACCCGAAGGTCGTAGGTTCAAATCCTGCCCCCGCAACCAACATCGAAGGATTTACAGCATTGGCGGTAAATCCTTTTTTGTTTGGGCGACACTCCAGTGTTCCATCACTACAGTGCTTCATAATTGCCCCTCCAAGAAAAAATGAGGAGAAAATAATGTCTGCAGGCGGCTTTCACGTCCACGGTCCACACGATCACGAAATCGAACACGCTATACAAGGCCATCATGGCGACAGCGCGCACGAGCCCAAAAGTGGCCGGATGACCAGTCAGATTGCACTCTTTACGGCCATCATTGCTACCGTCGGTGCGATCTTCGGTTATATGGGGGGAGCGACTCAGGCCAATGCGGGCTTGTTTAAAAACAATGCTGCCATCAAGAAAACCGAAGCCTCTAATCAATGGAATTACTATCAGGCTAAAAGCGGCAAGCAAAATCTTGCGGAGTTGGCGCTAGAGATCGTACCTGCCGAGCGCAAAGTTAACTACCAAGATGAGATCAAGCGCTACAAAGAAGAGAAGGGCCTAATCAAGAAGGATGCCGAGAAGCTGGAGGCGGAGGCGAAAAGCTGGGATCAGCGTTCGGACGAGCAAATGCACCAGCATCATCGCTGGGCTCAGGCGACGACCGTCCTGCAGATCGCCATTGCAATGGCGGCCATCGCCTTATTGACCCGTAAGAAATGGCTGGAATGGGCCATGTTTGTGGCCGGTGGATTAGGGGCTTTGATTGGTGCGCTCGCTTTTCTCCATATTTAACGTATGCGCCCGTCAGTCGGGTGCTATACTCGCGCCCATTCGGGCATCGAGTGTTGCGGCGACAAGCCAAGAGCACTTTGGCATTCGAGGGTGATTTTCCGAGCAGATGCCAATGGCCTCGAAGCGAGAGCGGCAAGTAAAACGGTGAAATTTCTGGCTCGCTGAACACCTCGTTGCGCACGAGGTGATCGGGCCGAACGCTCCCAGGTTGTCCAAGAGATCGTGTGATCTCTGCCGAGATTTTCCCGTCTCCCCCATGCATCTCTTCTGGCCCAGGCGCTCAGGTTTTGCGTGGCTTGTGGGACCTGTCCTTTAAGGTCATTGAACGACCATTGAACATTGTTGAAGCTGTGATGCCGGAAATTCAACCCAAACACGTCATCGAAGCCGCACTTTTGTCTGCGGAATCGCCCCTGTCTATTTCGACCTTGCGAGTTTTGTTTGACGACGAAATGGACAAGGCTGCCATGGAAGTCCTGCTGATTGAATTGCAAGTTGAATGGCAGGAACGAGGCGTTCAACTCGCTGAAACGGCAACCGGCTGGCGCTTTCAAACAGCGCCCGCCATGGCCGTCTTTTTAGAGCGTCTCAATCCCGAGCGACCGGCCCGTTACTCCAGGGCGGTCATGGAGACTTTGGCGATCATTGCCTATCGTCAACCTGTCACGAGGGGTGATATCGAAGATATTCGCGGCGTGTCGGTGTCATCGAGCGTGATCAAATCTTTAGAGGATCGCGCCTGGATTGAAGTCATTGGCCATAAAGACGTCTTGGGTCGTCCTTCGTTATTGGGTACGACCCGTAAGTTTTTGGACGATCTTGGCCTGGCCTCGATTGGCGACTTGCCTGAATTGAACGTGACTTCCGGTCTTTCAGAGATGGGTGACGCCATTGAACAACAGGTGATCGAATTTCCGGCCGATCCGAATGCGCTTGTCGCGCTGAGTTCGGGCGAAGACCC
>JAYUOT010000463.1:0-4262 GCA_043760705.1 Betaproteobacteria bacterium | reverse complement strand
AAGGTTTGAAGATCTGGCCGACGAAAGTAGCCCAGGAACATTTGGGCGCCTCGCACCATCAAGGATCCGGTTTGCCCGACGGGCAAAATCTTGCCTTCCGGATCGACCACTTTAACGTCGACTCCGGCGACGGCGCGACCATCCGAGGTCGACGATTTTTCTGAAGCCCGCTCGGGTTCGGTCAAGGTGCTAGTCAGAGACTCCGTCATGCCCCAAAGCGATGACACCGGAATGCCCAGGCACTTTGAAGCCCGCTCAATCAACACGGGCGGTATGGGCGCACCGGCACATAGAAAGGTGCGCATGCGATCAGGACGCGATGCGCCATGATCGACCACGTCGCAAATATCAGCCAGAAAAGGCGTCGAGGCGGCTGTATGTGTCACCCCTTCAACCTTCATGATGGCAACCCCTTCTGGCGCTGACCAAAGGTCCTGAAGCACCAGGGTGGCTCCCAGGAAAATCGACTGAAGAAACATCGCAGCAAAACCCGACATATGACCTACGGGCGAACAGCACAACAGCACTTCATCATCGGCTAGCCGGAAGCGTTTGCTCAACGAAGTCAGGCAGGCCAGCAAAGTGTTGCAGGAGTGCATGACACCTTTGGGCTCACCCGTCGTCCCGGACGTAAACATCAGAACGGCAAGCTCGTCGGGCCGAAGCCCTTCTGCCTGAGCGACACCAAGTTCCTTACCGCCCTCCTTGAGCAGCATTTCATGAAACGATGTTGGCCCCTGTCCGTCCACCACCACGACATGCTGAAGCTTGGGTAGCCGCCCCCGCATACCTGCAATCATGCCTTTATGATCAAAGCCGCGAAACACCTTGGGTATCACCAGTAGCTTAGCTTCTGAGAGGGTCAACATGAAGAGCAGTTCGCGCTCCCGAAAAATTGGCATCAGAGGGTTGACCACCGCTCCGACTCGTCCGGCCGCAAGCGTGATCACTACAAACTCCCACCAATTTGGAAGTTGCACTGCAACAATGTCGCCGTGGCCCACTCCCAAGGCCAACAACGAACTCGCGGCACGAGAGACTCGTGACGATAACTCCAAATAGCTGATGCGAGCGATGGGTTGCGTACGGGAATAATCATCTCGATAAGCAATGACCGCGGTCTTTTTCGGGAACTTTGCAACGGCCTCCGACAGTAAAGTGTCCACCGTGCGGTCCAGCCAATAGCCCTGTGCACGCATGGCCTTGGCATGGGCCTTTGGGTCAAATCTTTGAGCCGTCATAATTTCTCCGAAATCACAATCTGCAACGCCGGGTGACGGCCTTGCATGGCACATGTCGTCGTGGCTTTCCAAAGAATAGTCATCAAAACTTTTGGGAAATATTTTAGAAATGTGGTGTATCGTATGCTACCGTACCATATTTACTTTTAGAGCAAGGCGATTCGACGAATGATGAGTTTGGGTGTTTCAGCAGCAGAGTCCACGGTCCTTCAAGGTCATGGGACAAAGGTAGCCGGTGATCAGCGTCCTGGCGTGAGCCTCGAAGTGCGCCGCGTCTCACTCAACTTCGGGGGTATCAAAGCCTTGCAAGATGTTTCGTTTACGGCCCAAACCGGAAGCATCACGGCGGTGATCGGCCCCAACGGCGCGGGCAAGACCAGTGTCTTCAATACCATCTCTGGTTTTTACCCTCCAGCCAGCGGGCAAATCCTGCTCGACGATACCGATATCACTCAAGTGCCCGTGCACGCTCGTGCTGCGCGAGGGCTCGCACGAACTTTTCAAAACATCGCTCTCTTCCATGGCCTCTCGGTGCTTGAAAACATCAAACTTGGCGGCCATCACACCATGAAGGCCGGGTTGCTTTCCGCGATGAGTTACGCCGCGTCGGCGCGCCGGGAGGAAATGGCGTTACGTGAAGAGGTTGAGCGAAAGGTCATCGACTTTCTTGAAATTGATCATATCCGTCATCTTTCGGTGGATGTCCTTCCGTACGGACTTCAAAAGCGGGTGGAGCTCGCACGCGCCCTGGCCATGCGCCCGCGCGTCCTGATGCTCGACGAACCCGTCGCTGGCATGAACCGCGAAGAAACCGAAGACATGGCTCGCTTTATTCTCGATGTGCAAGAAGAATGGGGAGTGACCGTCGTCTTGGTTGAACACGATATGGGCATGGTGATGGATATTTCCAGCCATATCGTTGTGCTTAACTTTGGTCAGGTCATCGCCAGTGGCACGCCCGCCGAAGTTCGAACCCATCCACAAGTCATCGAGGCCTATTTGGGTGCCGATCAGGGAGCATCGAATTGAGCGAGTTTCTGGAATACAGTCTACTGGGCATTTTGTCCGGTGGCGTCATGGCCCTGATCGCCTTGAGCTTTGTCCTGATCTATAAAGGTACCGGGGTGGTCAACTTTGCTGTCGGCGAAGTGATGATGCTGGGCGCCTATTTGTATTATGCTGGCACGAATAGCTTCGGGCTGGCGCCCTGGCTCGCCTTCATTGGTTCGCTGGTCGTCATCGGCATCCTGGCGATTCTCGTGGAGCGCGCCGTCCTGCGGCCCCTGTCGGGTCAACCCACGGTCGCCGTCATGATGGCCACCATTGGTTTGGCAAGTATTATTCACGGTGGCGTTGAGGCCGTCTATGGGGGCGACACCTATTCACCGCCCACGCTTCTGCCACGCACTCCGGTCAACCTCGGTGAAGTGCTTATTCCCGGCACCGTCCTGGGCAACTTTGCGATGGCGACGCTTTTAATCGGGGGGTTTCTGGTCTTTTTTCGCTTTAGCAAAACAGGGATCGCCTTGCGTGCGACTGCGAGCGATCCAGTCACTGCGGCCACCTTGGGCATCAATATCAACTTTTCACAACGCCTCACCTGGGTGCTTTCGGCCTTGGTGGGTACGGTCGCCGGAGTATTGATTGCGAGCTCTGCTGGCCTGTCCCCCTTGCTTGCCGCCGCCGCACTCAGTGTCTTCGCCGCCATCATTCTAGGGGGTCTGGACAGCGTACTGGGCGCGATCGTGGCGAGCTTGATCATTGGCTGGGTCGAGGCTCTGGCCGCAGGCTATTTAGGAGGAAAGTCGCGTGACATCGTTCCTTATGTCGTAGTACTGGCCATTCTGGTGGTTCGCCCTCACGGGATCTTCGGCACCCGAACCATCGAAAGGCTGTGAGATGAGAACCGCAGTTTTTCACGAGAGCTATGCCGCTGAAGAAAGGCTCTGGGATTCGCGCACCGCCAGAGCCTGGATGCTGGCGTTCCTGGCGGTGCTATTCACGATGCCACTTTGGAGCAGTGACTACCTGCTTGCCATGGCCTGTATTTTTGGCATTCATGTCATCGCCACGCTTGGGCTAAACCTCACGACCGGCAATGCTGGACTTATTTCCTTAAGCCATGGCGCCTTCATGGGGGTTGGCTGCTATGCCGTCGCCTGGCTCGCCAAGCACGGGCTTCCTTTCTTCGTGACCCTGCCGCTGGCAGGTCTGCTCAGCGCTGCGATTGGTGTCTTGGTAGGGTTACCCAGCCTGCGAGTGAAAGGTATCTATCTTGCCATCGCAACCTTGGCGGCGCACTTTGTGCTCACCTTCATCTTTAGAGAGTGGGACTCCGTGACCGGTGGCGTTCCCGGCACTTCAATCCCTCGAGCACAATTATTCGGCTTCGTTTTCATCGGTGACCGGCGCAACTTCTACCTCATCGCAGTCATCGCCGTGCTGCTGGCCTTGGCCGCGCGAAATCTCGCCCGCACTCATATCGGCCGCGCTTTTGTGGCTGTAAGGGACCGCGACATCTCGGCGGAAATTCTCGGTGTGAACTTGCTTCGTACCAAGCTGTTGGCCTTTGCGATCGGTGCGTTCTATGCGGGCGTGGCAGGCGGTATCCTGGGATATTTCTACGGTGCCATTACCCCCGAGTACTTCGTCTTGACCTTGGCCGTCTTTTATCTCGCGGCAGTCATCGTGGGCGGACTGGGCACGGTGCTGGGCAGCGTTCTGGGTGCCGCGTTTATGACCTTGGTGCCCGAGGTCCTGAGGCTGGCCGCGCACGCCGCATCGCAATGGTTGCCGAGCGTGGCCGGTCTGCTGCTTCCGATGGGACAGGTGGTGTTCGGATTGCTGATCATTTTATTTCTGGTTTTGGAGCCCCACGGTCTGGCCGCGATCTGGTCGCGTGTGCGCCGTGTTTTTCATCTCTGGCCCTTTCGGACCTGAGCTATTTCGACGTAAGGAGACAAAAATGACTGAGATCACCCAAGCCGCCAACCTGAACCGGCGAAAACTTACCCAGGCAGT
>JAYUOT010000462.1:0-9126 GCA_043760705.1 Betaproteobacteria bacterium | reverse complement strand
GCAAGCTGTTCCTCGCGCCTCAGCAGCGCCGGGTCGGGATGGTGTTTCAAAATTACGCGCTGATGCCTCACTTGAGTGCACTCGATAATGTGGCGATTGCATGCAGGGGAGATCGCTCCAGAGCCCGTGCTCTTGTCGAAAAATTGGGCCTGAACTCCGAACAAACTGCGCGTCGACCCCAGCAGCTTTCAGGTGGGCAACAGCAAAGGGTGGCGCTCGCGCGAGCCTTGGCGCGAGACCCGCAGGTTTTACTTTTGGACGAGCCGTTTTCGGCGGTCGATCAGTTGACTCGCCAGGTGCTCTACCGTGAGCTGTCGGAGCTCAAGCAAAGTATAGGCTTGCCGATGATTATGGTCACTCACGATCTCGATGAGGCGCGTTTGTTGTGTGATCAAATGGCCGTGATTGACGCCGGTGTGATCCTTCAAAAGGGCTCGCCTGAATCAATCTATCAAAGCCCGCGTAACCAGCGAGTGGCCGAACTCGTCGGAATTCAAAATCAATTTCACGGAGTCTTCGAAAAGCGAATCGCTCAGCGTGGTTTGCAGGCTCCGCCAAGTGAAACTGGGGCTCCGAGTTCAGGGCTTGGTCTATTACTATGGGGCACGCACCCGGATAATCCCCGACTGGAAATTCGAGACAAAGGGCGAATCGAAGAAGGTCAAAAGGTCACCTGGGTGATTTCTGGCGACGGCCTTCAGCTGGTTCCACCTTTACCGAAGGATGAAGCGAGCACTGGGGCGCTCACCCAGCCTTCAGCCAGGCCGGATACTTGGCCCGCGCAGGTGATTGAATTACGTAGTCTTGGCGACATCCGTTTGTGCCGCATTCGAGTCGCCTTGCCCGAGCCTCAGGAAGTGACGTTGACTTTCACCTCGATGAACTTTCCGGACGTGAAGTTGTCCCTTGGGTCGAACTTAGGCTTGAAGTTGGATAGCAGGAAAATCCACGTGATGCCTGCGCGCTCGCTGCAAAATTAAGCGAACCGCGCGAGTGCCGGGAATCGCGCTGGCGCCCCAAACTCGCCTAACATCTGGCAGCCTTGCCGATTTTTGAAACTATCGGATTGAAGCGACCATAAGCTCGGCTAGTATGGGCCGCAAGCGACGATGTTATGAACAAACCCGAAAAACAATTCCTGTTAAGTAATCCTGCGATTCCTGATGTGGACTTGGGAGCCAGTGCTTCGAGCAACGTTTCGGCACTTGAGCGGGGTATCTTGATTCTGAGGTGTTTCGACGAGACCAGCAGTTTGCTGAGTAATCAACAACTTTCTCAGCTCACCGGTATCCCCAAGCCCACCATGACTCGATTAACCGCTACCTTGGTCAACCTCGGCCTGTTGAGGCAGGATGCGGCGCGCGAGAGCTACATGCTCGGCCCGGGCGTGATGCCGCTAGCGCGGGCCTTTCTTGCCAACCTGGATTTTCGCGCCACCGCTCGGCCGCTGATGCAGGAGTTTTCAGAGACGAATGAGGGCACCTCCGTTTATCTTGGTCTGCATGACGATTTGAGCATGGTGATTGTTGAGGCGTGTCGCGCGCGCTCCTCGATGATTTCTGCACGCATTGATGTAGGTTCGAGAACGTCGATTGCGAACTCGGCGCTGGGCCGAGCGTTCCTGAGTGTTTGTGATGCGGCCGAGCGTGAAGATATTTTTAGCAGACTTCAGAGCGCTGACCCGACGCGCTGGCGCTTGCTCGCGCCGGGTTTGCTGAAAGCTTTGGAGCTTGCCGAGCGGGATGGTTTTTGCATGTCCAAGGGGGAGTGGCACCGGGAGATCAACTCGGTTTCCGTAGGCTTCAAGGACGCCAATGGTGAGATTTTGTCGCTCAATTGCGGCGGCGCCACCTATATGTTCCCGGAAGAGAGATTGCGCTGGGATATTGCACCCAAGCTTCATCTTTTGGTGAGTACGATTGCAGAGCGAATAGGAGGCTTCCCTCCGCCCGCTCTCGGCAAATCGCGTTGAACGGCGCTACAATCGTTTGGCGAGTGTTGTTAAACCATAAATTCTTAAGTCAGGTTCGAGGAGACAAGATGCTTTATTCAAAAAATTCAAGACGGAATGTTCTAACCGGTGCGACGGCTCTTGGCGCCGCAGCGCTCTTGCCAAAAGTCTCCGAGGCTCAGGCGGCGTGGCCGAGTCGGCCGGTCACGGTGGTTTGCCCTTGGGGGGCGGGTGGAGGGACGGATGCAACTGCCAGAATTATCGCGAACATTTTGGAAAAAGATCTGGGTCAGCCATTCAACGTGGTCAATCGCACCGGGGGTTCGGGAGTCGTCGGTCACTCGGCCATTGCAACAGCGCCCGCCGATGGTTACACCTTGGGGATGATCACGGTGGAGATCTCCATGATGCACTGGCAAAAGCTGACTGAACTCGACCCCACCAGTTACACGCCCCTCGCTTTGATGAATGAAGATCCGCCGGGGGTCACGGTGAGTTCAGCATCGCCGTATCAAAACATCAAGGCGCTTACGGAGGCTATTCGTGCCTCGGCGCCCGGTAAACTAAAAGCCTCTGGAACTGGCCAGGGTGGCATTTGGCACTTGGCGCTCATTGGCTGGTTGCAAGCCATGGGCCTGAAGCCTGACCACGTGGCCTGGGTACCCTCCCAAGGCGCCGGTCCGGCCATGCAAGACTTAGCCGCCAATGGCATTGATATGGTCACATGCTCGATCCCGGAGGCGCGTGCCCTGGTGGAGGCGGGCAAGGCCAAGAGCTTGGCGATTATGGCGACTGAGCGTAATCCGATGTTCGCGGGCGTGCCCACCTTGAAGGAAGCCTCGGGCGTCGATTATTCAGTCGGTGCCTGGCGCGGGATGGCCGCTCCTAAGGGTTTGCCTGCGGACATTCAAAACAAGATTGTGGCGGCTCTCAAGAAGGCTAATGAATCCAAGGAATTCAAAGAGTTTATGTCGAGTCGTGGCTTTGGTATTAAGTGGGCGGATGCGGCAGGCTTCGCCAAGTTTATGGCAGCAGGCGACGCAGCGATGGGGGTTGCGATGAAAGCCGCGGGCTTGTCTAAGTGAAAGTCTCGGACCGGCTGACCGGTCTCATGCTTTTGATCTTGGGAGCGCTGACCTACTACGGCGGGTCCTTGCTACCGCCAGTGCACGGCCAGCAAGTTGGGCCGGATGTTTTTCCGATGGTGATCGGGGCCAGTTTGGCGGTCTGCGGCCTACTCATTTTCTTGGGTGTGGGTCGTACTTTCGAAGAAGACGAGAAGGTCGTACTCACGGCCGACGGGGGCGTCGTCGAAGCGGATGTGCTGGAGAAAGAAGCCCATGGCCTGCGCGCTTTTGTTCAGCAAGGCTGGAAAGTATTGATCCCTCCCGGCGCCTTGTTTTTCTATTATTTTGCTTCTGAAAAACTGGGCTTTTGGATCACCGCCAGCCTGATGATTCTGGCCCTTTCAAGAAGCCAGGGTGCCAAGTGGCGCGGGGCGATTCTGCTCAGCCTATTGGCACCAGTTGTTGTGCACCTGGTGTTTTACAAATTGCTGCGAGTGCCCCTGCCGGAGGGGCTACTGAAATTTCCTTGGGCATAAGCGAAGCATGAAGGAAAGCGAAGCATGAAGGAAAGTGAAGCATGAAGGATCTTGTCCAGGGTTTCTACATGGTCATGCAGTTTGATGTGCTGCTCACCATTCTTCTAGCGTCGATCTACGGTTTGATTGTCGGCTCCTTGCCCGGCCTGTCGGCCACGATGGCGACCGCATTGCTGGTGCCCGTCACGTTTTATATGTCACCCATTGCGGCCATTTCGGCCATCATTGCGGCCTCGGCCATGGCGATATTTTCTGGCGATATTCCCGGTTGCCTGCTACGCATTCCAGGCACACCAGCCTCGGCCGCTTATACCGATGAAGCGTTTGCGATGACCAAAAATGGCGAACCGGAATTGGCGCTGGGAATTTGCCTGTGGTTTTCAGCCATAGGCGGCATTATCGGCACCCTTTCGCTCGTGGCGCTCGCTCCGGTTCTTGCCGAAATGGCCTTTAAGTTTTCGACCTTCGAATATTTTTGGCTGGCTCTTCTGGGTTTGATGTGTGCCACGATGGTGGCGCGCTCCTCACCGATCAAGGCCATTGCGGCGATGTTTTTAGGCCTGCTGGTGACCTGCGTGGGCATCGAAAATCCGGCCGGGGCGCAGCGCTTTACCTTTGGCATTGCCGATCTTTTGGGAGGGATCGAAATCATCCCCGTTTTGGTGGGAGTGTTTGCGGTTTCGGAAGTGATGCGGGCCTATAAGGCGCAGGACATTACAGTGATTCCGCCGCGTAAATTTGGCAGTATTTTGAAGGGCCAATGGGCGCTCACCAAAAAGTACCCGAAACAACAGATTCGCGGCAACATTGTGGGGATCATCATCGGTGTATTGCCTGGCGCGGGCGCCGATATGGCCGCCTGGATTAGCTACGCGATGTCCAAGCGTTTTTCGAAAACACCCGAGAAATTTGGTACCGGCCATCCCGAAGGATTGATCGAAGCCGGGGCGAGCAACAACGCCAGTCTCGCCTCAGGTTGGGTGCCTTCGCTACTGTTTGGCATTCCCGGCGATACTATTACGGCGATTGCCATCGGTGTGCTGTATATGAAAGGCCTGAACCCGGGCCCCACCCTGTTCACCGAAAAAGCGTCGAGCATGTACGCCTTGTACATTGTCTTTATGCTCTCGAATATCATCATGATTCCGCTCGGCATCATGATGATCCGCTCGGCGCGTTACGTGCTGTTCGTGCCGCGCTCCTTGATCATGCCGGTCATTGTGCTGCTGTGTGCCGTGGGCTCGTTTGCAACCGGCAATAATCTCGCCCTGGTCTTCACCGTCGCGGTGTTTGGTCTGATTGGTTACTTCATGGACAAGAACGGTTATCCGGTTGCGGCCCTGGTTCTTGGAGCCGTGATGGGCACCATGGTTGAGCAAAACTTTGTGACTTCGCTAATCAAGTCGGATGGGAGCTTGTTGCCGTTTTTTAGTCGGCCGGTGGCGGCAGTGTTGGCCGCCATGACGATTCTCGCGGTACTCTGGCCGCTCGGAGTTTGGCTGCGTCGCAAACCGATTTCTCGCCTGTCATAGCGCACGTCCTTCTGCCGCTCAGGCACCAGGGCTTGCAACAAGCTTTTCAGAGCAGACTGGCCATCGCCTCATTCAGGCGAATGCTCTTGGCGGGCGTCCAACTTGCATTAAACGTCAAGTTCATGGCCGGAAAAAGCATCACCACGGTCGAGCCCAGCAGAAAGCGCCCCATCTCCTCGCCTTGCTTCAGGCTGACCGCGCCGACATCGTATTGCCAGCGTTTGACCTCGTGCTGGCGTGGTGGATTCACGATTCCGTGCCATGCCGTCGCCATACTGCCGACAATGGTGGCTCCCACCAAGACCAGCACGAAGGGTCCGTAGGCCGTCTCAAATACGCACACGACTCTTTCGTTGCGCGCAAACAGTCCGGGTACGCCCCGCGCCGTTGCAGGGTTCACTGAAAACAACGCGCCCGGGACATACACCATTTCCCGCAACGCGCCACTACAGGGCATGTGAATTCGGTGGTAGTCGCGCGGGCTGAGATAGAGCGTGGCAAACGAGCCATTCTGAAACTCACTGGCAAGCTTTGAATCTCCGCCGACCAGGCTCTGGATACTGTACTGATGACCCTTCGCCTGGAAGATCTGATCTTGGTCGATCTGGCCGAATTGACTGATCGCGCCGTCGACCGGGCAGAGCCAAGTTGCATCGGCTTGAGGACGCGCATTTTCTTTAAGCGGCCGCGTAAAGAACTCATTGAAGCTCGAGTAGCTCTCAACCACCGGGTTGGCGGCCTCGGCCATATTGACCGCGTATTTTTTGATGAACCAGCGAATGACGGAATGAGTGGCGCTGCCGCCCTGGGTTCGAGCCAGCGCCCCCATCCATTGAGTGAGCGCCAGTTTCGGCAAAATGTACTGACTCGCCACAAAAAGCTTGTCACCCAGGCCTGACTCAGCTTCGTTCATTGGCATCAGTGATGCTTGTGCGGGTCACTACTTCCCTGTGCTTTTTCAACTTGTACGACCACCTCAATGTCACCCGCTCTTTCGAAATTGAGGTTGAGCTTGAAGCTATCGCCTTCTTTTAAGGGGTCTTTCAAGCCCATCAACATGATGTGATAACCGTTTTCGGTGCCTTGTCCAAACAAGGTGTTGCCACTCGAGGGCAATTCGATATGGGTCACTTCACGCATGCGCATAATATTGCCATCCATTCTCATGGTGTGCAGTTCACTGGAGGCCGAGACGCTAGATTTTACGGACACTAAACGATCCGGCTGCTTGCCATTATTTTTGATGGCCTTGAAGTAAGCGGCGCCATTTTTAGAGCCGGCCGGTGTAGCGTTGGCATAAGGATGCTCAATACTGAGCTCACCAACTTGATAGCCGTGCGCGTGTGCCCCCTGATGAATGCCGAGCCATGCGGCTCCGGCCCATGCGGCGGTCATTAAGACCGGGAAGAAAAAAATTCTTTTGATGTTCATGATTCTTGCGTTTAAAAGTCTTTGTAGGATGAGCTCTGGATCGCCATTTTCGCACGCATCTTGTGCATGCCCCCAATCCAACCACCGTAGTCATTGGCCTTGGCTTTAAAGTAGGTCTCGACGTGCGGATGAGCAAGCACTAGAAAGGTTTCTTCACGCCTGGTATTCACGATGGAAATTATATACAGGACGGAACTAAACTAAAGATTGGGCCACCGCATTGTGCGGTTTTGAGTGTAAGGCTAGGAAGCCTTCTTGATGTAGGCTAATCCGGGTGATGTGGCTGAGCAAAAACCGTCTTCGTCCAACTTTATGTGCCCATTGTGCTTAGGGGTGCTGAGCCATACCCGAGTAGCTCCATGGCTCAAAGGCAATTGATGTTCTTCAATGTAATCAATGATGTGTTCGTGTCGCATTGGCTTTGCAACTAAAGCCTTGAGCACGCCGACCCATACCTTTGTGTTTGTGTGTTTCTTGGGCGCGGGCGTTTCACTTGGCGCCAGTCGCCCTAAAAATTCACGCTCTCGCCTTAACTCTGCCTCAAGCCCTGAAATCTTGGCTTGCCTTAGGCGTATTGCTTGCTGCAATTGATCCATAGGTTTCGCCGGATGGTTGTCCTCAGCCTAGGCTGCCTCGACGGGTTTGGTTGATAAAAAGAACGGCTTACAAGTTGACGCTTGTGGGCCGTTCGCCGTTTTAGGCTTGCGTTATTTGTTTGTTAGCAATTTGTTAACGGACGCAACGAAATAAACGCGCCAGAATCAGGGCGTTTTCGTTGCTGGAATAGGGAAGGCCACTCTCAATGGAGTGGCTTTTAAGGTCAATTTCTTGACTGGGCACTTCTAACGCCCTATACTAATATTTGGTTGCTGAACATGAAGACCTCCTTTCTTAGTTGAGTTGGTCGCCTAGCAGGCGTGTTTTAATTACCGGGAAGCCCTGTTGAAGCAGGGCTTTCGTCTTTTTGGAGTTCAGATTTGTGTTGTTTAGAAACGTAGAATCCTTTTGAAGGATTTTCCAGCGATCCTGTCTTTGTTTTTAGGTTCCAAAGATAGGTCCTAACCGTCGCATACGGATCATCAGCGTTGCCAAGCTTTCTTCCTTTTGCGGCGAAGAATGCAGAGACTTCAGCAAGGGATTTACCGGCACCAATGAACTCTAAAAGTTCATTATTAAACGCAGTGGTTACACTCCTGAAGGAGCTTGGCTGATCAAACTTAAGTCCATTGTTCTTTGATACCCCAAGAGAATTCAAAAATCCTTCGATAGATACTGCTTTTGGAAGAGTGGGAGTCCATGACGGAGCAGCTAGGACTCGACCTTCCATAGACTTTGACGCGGCTCTATGCGCCACCGTCCGATCAAGAGCGTCATCGATTTCGTCATCGGTAGAGGCGAGTGTCTTCAGAGCGGCGATTCGTTGCTGCCTTTCTTCCACTTTTGCGAGTAGTAGCGCAATAGCAGATTCCTCTCGTTTAATAAGTTCCTGATAATCCATACAGTGATTATAGACGCAAGAACGGACAATGCAAACAGACGGACGAAAATCACAACAAAGATGCCAACCTCTTAACGGTCGGAATATCGCTTTTGGTCGAATAGACTTGCAAAACGTTGGCGTTTAAATACACTGTATGCCATAAGCAAAAGGTTGCAAATGCCAATAATTCTATCGATGAAGATTAAAGAAAAACTCCAGGGCAAGTCCCCGGCAATCTCCAAAGGCGACATCGAAGAGTGTTTTGCGAACAGATGCGGAACCTATTTAATGGATACACGAGAAGATCATCTATCAGATCCACCGACCCTTTGGTTCATCGCTGAAAATGACAGGGGAGCGAAGATAAAGGTCGTTTTTATTCAAAAAGGTATTGATATTTATATTCGCACCGCCTACGTAGCGAATCCGGTTGAACTTGAGATTTACACTAGGCATGCCAATGTTACGTTTATGGAGAAGAAATTATGACCACTACAGAAATTAAAGCGAGCATCCCCGTGACAGATGGCGCTTGGGACTCGCGGCAGCTAGGGGCTGATGAGAATTACGTTGCAAAAGCAAGCTGCGACCAAGAAGCTGCAATTGATGACGCTTTAGAGTTGCAGCCAGTCTCAATTCGTCTACAGAAGGATATGATTGAGAAGCTCAAAACTATCGCCAGTCATAACGGTATCAGCTACCAACCTCTGATTCGGCAAGTACTCACGAGATTTGTAGAGGCCGAGATGAAGCTCATGCTCAGGAACACTTACATTGAGTTAGAAGAGGCCAAGAAGCAACTTGCCGCCGTAGAGAAGATGATTGTCGATAAGAACGCAACTGGCGATACGCCATCAAAAGAGAGGCCCAAAAAAGCAGCGTAACCTTAGAGAAAGGCTGTCAATTAGTTTTTTGTCGCGTTTTGGCGAGTGCGTTCACTGTCCTTATATTCGACTTTGACTTGCCTTTAGCTAAAGCCGGTTTTCCAGCTTTAGCTATCATCCGCAAAGACTCCTTGAATGACATATCTAGCTTAATTGGCTTCTCGTAGCTCATGCAGTAGCCTCCTTGCGGGTTAGGCGCTTATAAATCAGGCGACGACCAGCGCAGAACGGTTGAGCCTTCGGCA
>JAYUOT010000461.1:0-24166 GCA_043760705.1 Betaproteobacteria bacterium | reverse complement strand
CAGGATCGCAACCTCTGCTCCATAGATTTTAGCAATCGAATCAGGCCCAGTGGCCCCAGAGATTTGGGGACAAATTTCCAGAATCGCACAAGTACGTGTCGCAGAATCGACATGAGCACCTGACAAAATCAAGTCGACGCGTAGCGCCTGTGCGACGGATGGGTCGGTTGGGATGCCCTCTGGCAGGTCTTCCTGGGTCTCCGAGGAGGACGCGGGCTGCGCTGCGGCACGCCCCGCGCTTCCTGTCAAGAGAGCAAGAAGTTGCGTCAACGCTACGTTTTCATCGACCCCAGGGGCGGAAACATCATCCATTCGTATGATTTACTGGTCGTTCAAAAAAGAAACCCTGGTTTTGGCATGATGCACCGCGGAAAATGTCGGATAATCTTACACTGCGAACTGAGAATCAATAGGTGGATAAAATCACCTGGCCGTTGAGCATTCTTTCCTGTCAATTCAATCGCTTCTATAACAATATTAACAACCGGCGCAGGTCAGAAACAAGAGCTCACCACGATGATTCGTCTATTTAATCATTATCTTTCCACCCGTGTCCTGATCTTAGCGGCAATCGAAGCCTTGGTGCTCTTCCAGGCGATGGTTCTAGGGTTTCAGGTGAGGTACTTCGGGCAGAGCGTTTCTTTTCCGATCATTGAGGCGCTGTGCTTTACGGTTGTCATGTTGTTGATGATGACCGCCTTGGGTCTCTACGAATCCTTTGCCGAGGCATTCAGAGCCACAATACAACGCGTCATCGTGGCCTATTTGATGACCTTGATCGTGCTCAGCGTCATGTTTTATCTCGTCCCTCAGGCCTATATCGGCCGAGGCGTGTTCGCACTGACCTCAGTTTTTTCGGTCGCAAGCTTGCTCCTGGTTCGCATCGTTTTGTTTCGCGTATCGGACGTGGGACTGCCGCGTCGGCGTGTTCTCATTCTAGGCAACGGCCGCGAAGCGGAGGAACTGATCCGCTTCTTGCACGATGGCGAGCGCGGTAGAACCGTTCAATACGCGGGTCTTTATCCGGTGACAAGCGAGCGTCGTAATGGCAAGGAAGAGCGCCAGTTCAATCACGATCACCTGCTTCGCACCGTCAGTGAGCTGGGCGTGAGCGAAATCGTGATTGCCGTGCGCGAACGGCGCGGCGGCGTACTCCCGCTACGACAGCTTTTGGACGCAAAGCTCAAGGGTATTAAGGTCTCCGATTTGGCTAGTTTTTATGAACGCGAGCTGGGTCTGTTGCAGATCGATAATATGAAGGCGAGCTGGTTAATTTTTGGCTCAGGTTTCGATCAGGGAATGTTTCGGGACGTTGTCAAACGAATTTTTGACTTGATCGCCAGCTTGGGCCTGCTGATTCTCACCTTGCCCATCCATATAGCGGCCATGATCGCCGTCGTGATTGAAAGCGGATTCCCGATCTTTTACAGCCAAGAGCGCGTGGGACAGGGCTCGCTTGGGTTCAAGATTTACAAATTGCGCTCGATGGTTCAGGACGCGGAAAAAGATGGCAAACCGCGTTGGGCGGGTGCGAATGATGCGCGCGTCACCCGTGTCGGGAAATTCATTCGAAGAACCCGAATCGATGAGCTTCCTCAGCTTTTCAATGTCTTGAAGGGTGATATGAGCTTTGTGGGGCCACGCCCGGAGAGAGCGTTTTTTGTGAACCAACTGGTCGATGAAATTCCCTTTTACGATGTTCGGCACAGCGTCAAACCGGGTGTCACTGGCTGGTCACAAGTCCGTTACCCCTATGGCGCATCGAAGGAAGACGCTTTGAAGAAACTTCAGTACGACCTCTATTACGTGAAGAACCATTCACTGTTCTTGGATTTGCTGATCTTGGTTGATACCGTACAAGTAGTCCTGCTGGGTAAAGGAGCTCGATGAGCCTACAGGTCATCGGCTTTTTTGGATTTTTACTGACCGCGCTCGGGTTTACTGCACTCTCGTTATTACTGGCAGTTCGCCGCCCAACGGTTCTTCTTGGCAGGCTATTCCTCGGAATCAATTTGATTCAGGCGCTATGGGCATGGACCATGGCCCTTGCCTTCACAAGATTTTCGCCTCCGCCTTACATCTTTGCATCGATCGAAGCCATTCGGACCTTAGGGTGGACGATTTTTTCGATCGCACTCGTGGAAGGCGTATTTTCCCGTGTCTTACAGCCTAAAAAGAGTCCGAGTGAGCCGTTTTCGCTTTCCGTACCTCGCATTGCCTTAACGGCAAGCGCTTTGATCTCATTGACCGCCGTCATCGTCGATTTACTGGGTCAGACCGATCAATCGACTTTTATGCTAAAAACGCTCGCGTCGGTCGTGGGGCTAGTATGTATCGAGCAAACTTATCGTGCTACCGCCATAGAGCGGCGTTGGGCGCTCAAGTTTCTCATGATTGCCTTGGCGGCACTGTTTGCGTTCGATCTCGTGATGTATAGCGAAGCGCTCATGTTTTCCAGACTCAATTTCAATTGGTGGACGGCGCGTGGCTACGTAAATGCTTTGCTTTTGCCACTGATCGTTGTCGCCGCCGTCAGAAATCGCGACTGGAAAACTCAGGTGTCGGTCTCCAGAAACATGGTGTTCCACTCGACCGCCTTGCTGATCGCGGGGGCCTACCTCGTTCTCGCTTCGCTCGCGGGGTACTACGTGCGGTTCGTCGGCGGCAATTGGGGTGAGGTCGCTCAGGCAGTCGTAGTGTTCGGCGCCCTGGTCAGCCTGATCTTGGTCTTACTCTCCGGGACGATGCGAGCGCGGTTAAAAGTATTCCTAGCGAAGAACTTTTTTAACTATCGGTTCGACTATCGCGAAGAGTGGCTGCGCTTAACGGACACGCTACATTCCTCCAAAGCGACCGAATCGTCGCAGGCCATCCCGCCGGAAACCTTGATCAAGTCTTTGGGTCGGATCGTTGACAGTACGGGCGGCGCACTGTGGCAGCGCAAAGACGACAACTTTCCTTTAGTGGGCCAAGTGGGACTCGATCATTTCAGGGTTGATATTGAGGCCGACGCCCCATTGCTCGAGTTCTTGATTCGCCGGGATTGGATCATTGACCTTGATGAATATCGCGCGAACAGAGCGGCCTACGAGTCGATTACCCTGCCCAACGACCTCTTGATCAATAAAGAACTTTGGGTGCTGATCCCCTTGTCCAATACCGGCCGACTTGAAGGTATTCTTGGCTTGAACAGGCCGCTATCAGAAACCGTCCTCAACTGGGAAGTTCGCGACATTCTCAAGGTCGCCGCTCGGCAAATTGCCAGTCTCATCTCCTTGCAAAGCGCCGTCGAAAGCCTGGTTCAATCGCGTCAGTTTGACTCCTTCAACAAAATGTCAGCCTTCGTTGTGCACGATTTGAAGAATTTGGTGTCTCAACTTGCTTTATTGGTGCGAAACGCCTCCACCCACAAGCACGACCCTGAATTTCAGCAAGATATGCTTGAAACCGTCGAAAACGTACTTGAGCGGATGCAAGGTTTGCTTCTCCAATTGAGACTCGGTACAAAACCTATTGAAAAACCGCAAACCATTCTGCTGGCGGATTTATTAAGCCGAGCCGTTCAGGCCAAGAAAGGCTTGAAGCCGGTGCCCACGCTAAACATCCCCGAAGAAGTCAGCAAGGTGAAAATTCTCGCCCACCCGGATCGCCTGGAGAGAGTCCTGGGCCATCTGATTCAAAATGCTTGTGAAGCCATGCATGGCACAGCAGGCGAACTCGAAATCTCTGCTCGCGCGGCGGGCGAAAGTCGGGTGTGCATTTTAGTGAAGGACAGCGGGCCAGGTATGAGCGCGAATTTTATTCAAACTCAGCTCTTCAAGCCTTTTAATTCCACTAAAACTCACGGTATGGGCATCGGTACTTTTGAAAGCCGCGAGTACTTGAAGGAAATTGGTGGCGCACTTACTGTCAGTAGCCATGAGCGAATTGGGACGACCTTCAAGATTGAATTAACGACCGCTCCGCTCTATAAACTAGATATTTCTTGAAATTTACCGGATCCTGAGAAAATGACTCAAGAAAGACAAGTTCTATTAATGGTTGAAGACGACCCGGGTCTGCAAAAACAGATGAAATGGTCGTTTGAACGTTATGAGGTACATTTCGCTTCAAATCGCGAAGAGGCCATCGCACAATTGCGTCGTCTTGAGCCCAAGGTGGTCACCCTGGATCTGGGCCTGCCCCCCGACGAGGATAGTACAAGCGAAGGCTTCAAGACACTTCAAGAAATCCTGAGCCTACAGCCTTCAACAAAAGTAATTGCCGTGACCGGGCAAAATGATCGCTCCAATGCTGTACGTGCCATTGGTATGGGCGCCTACGATTTTTTCTCAAAGCCCTTCGAGGCCGACATCCTCGCGCTCGCCTTAGAGCGTGCCTTTCGCGTCGCCGATCTCGAGAGTGAGAATCGGCGCTTAGCCGTATCGCTGAACAATGCGCCTCTACACGGTCTTTTGACCCGCGACCCCGGCATGCTCAAGTTATGCCGTCAAATTGAACGCCTGGCGCCCACCAACGCAACAGTGATGCTCAATGGCGAAAGCGGTACGGGCAAAGAAGTTCTCGCCAAAGCATTGCATGACCTGTCCAGCCGCGTGGACAAGCGCTTCGTGGCGATCAATTGCGCGGCCATTCCGGACGCCCTCCTCGAAGCCGAGTTGTTCGGATATGAAAAAGGCGCGTTCACGGGGGCCGTCAAACAAACACCGGGCAAGATTGAAGTCGCCGATGGAGGCACCCTGTTTCTCGATGAGATTGGCGACCTTCCGCTTCCACTTCAGGCGAAACTATTAAGGTTTTTGCAGGAGCGGGTCATCGAACGCATCGGTGGTCGACAAGAAATCGCGGTCGATGTCCGAGTGGTGTGCGCGACCCATCGCAATTTGCGCGAAGGCATTATTCAGGGCACATTCCGAGAAGACTTGTTTTACCGTCTCGGGGAGATCATTGTGGCGATTCCCCCTTTAAGAGAGCGCACAGGAGATGCCATCCTTATCGCAAATTCATTTGTGAACCGCTTTTCTATAGAAAACAAGCGTGATCGCCTCATCTTACGAGAAGATGCGCTCGATGCCATTCAGAATCATCGCTGGCCGGGAAACGTTCGAGAGCTCGAGAATTGCGTGAAACGGGCCGTTATCATGGCCGATGGGGCTTCAATCACCGCTGACGATCTGGGGCTGACGGTCGGCGAAAGCGAGCCCATTTTTAACTTGCGGCAGGTGCGCGAAGACGCCGAGAAAAGTGCGGTACTTAAGGTCATGGCGTATTGCGATAGCAACATTGCCAAGGCGTCCGAGCTTTTGGGAATCAGCCGCCCAACGCTTTATGACCTACTTAACCGTTTCGGACTGCGTTAATGTGGCCTTCTCCATTCACAATCTGCTAAATTCTTCATTCGGCCAAAACGCCAAGTCCTGTAGGGAAACTGAAATGAGATTTCGAAAAAAACAGACGGTTCTTGTGGTCCTGATGGCGATCAGCCTGGGATTGAGTGGCTGCGGAAAGTTTGGGGGCTCGGATGATCAACTCGCGAAAGCCAATCAGGCCCTGCAAGCCAAAGATCTGAAGTCAGCCGAGCTTTTTCTCAAGACCGCCATACAGAAACAAGATTCGGCGCAAGCGCGGACCCTGCTGGGTAGCATTTATCGCGATACGACTGATTTCAAGGCGGCGGAATCGGAGTACCGACGCGCCATTGAGCTTGGAGCCGAACGCAACCAGGTCGTGCCGGAACTTTTGGATGCACTCTTCAATATGGGCGAGTTCCAAAAGGTCATCGACGACTCCAAGAACTTAACCGTTGATCAACCCGAACCTAAAGCGAAAGTGAGTACGGTGATCGGTCGCTCCTATCTGAGCCTTGGCAAGTCAGATTTAGCCAAAAAAGCCTTTCAAGAAGCACTCGCGGTGCAACCCAACCATCTTGCTGCTCAAACTGGCATGGCGTCTCTAATGGCCTCCTGGGGTGACAAAGTGGGCGCGCGCAAAGCGGTCGAAGAAATCCTTGTCAAGGATCCTAACTCGCAAGATGCGGCAATGCTGAAGGCCGACTTAATTTTACTGGAAGGCAAGCTGGTCGAAGCGCGTGATCTGTTCTCTGGGATCGTCACCCGAAACCCTTCGAGCATCCTGGCTCGCGCCAAAATTACGGCCATCGAAATCGATCTTAAGAACTTTGATTCCGCGCGCGCGCAGTGGAAAGAGCTTGCTAAACTTAATGGAGCCAGCCCAGGGACGGCGTATCTGCGCTCTTTGCTGGAGTTTCGAGATGGCAAGCTGGAGGCCGCACGAGAGACTGTGC
This sequence comes from Betaproteobacteria bacterium, assembly GCA_043760705.1. GTDB lineage: Bacteria > Pseudomonadota > Gammaproteobacteria > Burkholderiales > Burkholderiaceae_E > JAPOKJ01. The sequence goes on along the minus strand of JAYUOT010000461.1, from coordinate 17,862 downwards.
AATTTGCAATCAAAGTGTCTCCAGACTACGTGCCTACCCTGATTCTGGCCGCTAATATTTATCTTGCCTTGAACTCGTACGAGCAAGCGGAGAAACATGCTCGCATGGCCCTCGAAAGAGCGCCCGGCACGATCCAGGCACAGCGCCTTTTGGCAGCGACCTACTTAAAAATGAACTCGCCCGAAAGAGCGATGCAAATCGTTCAGCCCATGATCGACAAAAACACCGTGGACTCAGCAATTCTGGCCATCGCCGGCGAAGCTTCTCTGAAGCTCAATGATCCAGTAAAAGCTGCCAGCTACTTCGACAAAGCGAGTAAACTCGACCCCAATGATCCCAGCAAACGAACCGGCCTGGCCTTAGCGAAAATGGCCTCAGGAGATCAAACGACGGCCTTTAGCGAACTCGAGCAAGCCGTCGAAATTGATAGTAGTAGTTACCAAGCAGACATCGCACTCATTATGGGGCGAGTGAAAGAAAAACAATACGACAAGGCACTTGAGGCCGTTAACAGGCTTGAGAAAAAGCTCGTCAAGAACCCCTTGCCCCACAACCTGAGAGGCATGGTCCTCATGGCTAAGAATGATGCGTCCGGGGCACGATCCGCTTTTCAAAAAGCGCTTGAGATCGATCCTGTATTTTTCGCGGCAGCGGCAAACTTAGCGAGCCTCGATATGCGTGAGAATAAGCCCGAGGAGGCGAAAAAACGCTATGAAACGCTTCTGACGAAAGACCCAAAACACACGCAGGCATTGATCGCCTTGGCAAGTTTAAGCTCCAAGCTCGGAGGCTCTAAAGAGAGCACGCTCGAGTACCTCAGAAGGGCCAAGGCCTCAAGCCCGGGCGCGGTGGGTGCAGTATTAGCGCTCGCTAACTTTTACATGGAGAATAAGTTACCGCGTGAGGCGATCCCGGTGATTCAGGAAGGCCTCACCGCCAACCCTAATCGCATTGAGTTACTCGATGTTTTGGGCGCTGCTTATTTACAGCTCAATGAGCGTCAGCAGGCCATGGACACCTTCGACCGGATGGTCAAAGTGAACCCTACTTCAGCGGCCCTGCATTACCGGCTCGGAGAACTCAGGGCAGCCATGCGTGATGAAGCTGGAGCCCTACAGAACTTCAAGCGCGCGGCCGAGCTTCAACCTAAAGCCGTAGAACCCAAAATTGCGATGGCTTCGATGCTGCTACGGCAAGGAAAAATAGCGGATGCGAAGGCCTTGGCCGGTCAATTACAAAAAGAAATCGGTAATTCGGCGGCAGGGCTCGCGCTCGAGGGGGATTTATTCGGCGTGGAAAACAAATGGCCTGAAGCAACCGTGGCCTACAAAAAGGCCTTCGACCTCGAAAAAACAGTATCGATCGGCGTAAAACTACATCAGGCGTACAGCCGATCCAACAAGCTTGCAGACGCTGAAGGATTTCTTGCTGACTGGTTCAAAACCGCGCCTAACGATATTGCGATGCGCTTGTATGCAGGCGAGCACGAAATTGCGAGAGAACGGTGGTCGGAAGCGGTCAAACATTACGACACCGTGCTGAAGATCGACCCTAAACATGCGGCCGCCTTGAACAATGTCGCCTGGGCCCTTAACAAACTTAAAGATCCCCGTGCCATTAGTCTAGCGGAGCAGGCTTATGCACTTGCTCCGCAGTCACCCCCTGTGATTGATACCCTAGGCTACTTATTGGTTGAAAGTGGTAATACTTCGAGAGGCATAGAATTGCTGAGGCAAGCGGTAAGCCTCGCGCCTAGAGCGTCCGAATATCGCTTACACCTGGCCGAGGCTCTTTCGAAGGCTGGCGACAAAGGGGCGGCTCGCAAGGAGTTGGATATCGTGCTCAAAGATACGCCCAAAGGCGCCATCGGTGAGGCCGCAAAAGCACTTTCTACGAAACTTTAGTGGTCAATTTAATTCTTAAGGAACCATTTTTGGGTATCCAGGGCAGCATGAAGAGCGCAATCAAAGCGCTAGGGTTCGGCGCTTTGCTAAGCGTCGGCCAACTAGCTAGCGCACAAGGGGTCCCAGCTAACTTGGATCCCTTGTCTAAAACCAGTCGGCTGACTGAGTTGACGGAATATGGCGTTCGTTTCGAGCATGCTGAAGGTGTGGACAAGGACTATAACAAGGCTCAAACGTTCTATTGCGCGGCCGCTCGCGAGGGGCATCCGGATGCCTTGATTCGACTGGGGTGGATGTACGCCAACGCTAGAGGTGTTCCACGAGATGATGCGATTGCGGCCACTTTGTTCAAGAAAGCCGCCGATCTCGGGAGCGAAATGGCGACTCGACTTGCAGAGCTGGTACGCGCCAGTGAGGAGAAGCTGCCGACCTGCTTGAGCGACAAAAGGCCGCAAGCGAATCTAGACACTATTGTGGCCACATTGTTGACCCCCCCTGGTGTCCCAACGAGGCCTTTGGATCGTGGCCCGACGCCATCAGTCCAAAATCCTGCTCAATTCCGAATCGGGCCTGCGACCCTCGAAAGAAAGCAATTGGTCAAATTGGTGACCCTTAGGGCGCGGGCGGCAAAATTGGACCCAAGGCTTGTATTTGCCATCATTTTTGCGGAGTCTAATTTCGACCCACTCGTGCGCTCACCCAAGGGGGCGCTCGGCCTCATGCAACTCATTCCAGAGACCGCCGAAAGATTTGGCGTGTCTGACGTCTGGAATCCCGAAGAAAACATTAGAGGTGGCGTGGCCTACCTTCGGTGGCTTCTTTCTTATTTCAAGGGTGACGTTTGGCTTGCCATTGCTGGTTACAATGCCGGCGAGGGGGCGGTTGATAAATTTAAGGGGGTGCCCCCGTACAGTGAAACGATGGCCTATGTTCAAAAGATCAGAGCGCTTTACCCCAGGGATTTTCACGCTTATGATGCGAAAATTGTGGGAGGCACTGCTTTTCTATCGAAGCGCTAGATGAACTATTCAACGATCCTGGCCTTGGAAACGTTAAGCTTGGAGCAAGTAGTGCGAAATTTCCTACTACAAACCCGTTGGCAAGCTTCAAACTCCCGTTTATCGGTTGATCTATCTTCCTGTCCAACATCCCTTGTCCATGCCAGCGTTAAGTTGGATCCTTATTATTAAATTCTGCTTGAAAGACGGAGTAACTGCCATGAAACGAATATTTTTGATGTTTTTAGCGCTTGCAGCACTTGCTGGATGTGCGAGTAACCTTCCGCCTGCGCCAAGGCAGGCCGCCACGCCTGACTATAAATACTTGATCGGTCCGGGTGATAGTCTGAATATTATCGTTTGGCGAAATCCTGAGCTATCGGCCATTGTGCCTGTCCGACCCGATGGGAAAATTACCTCCCCTTTGATTGAAGACATGATCGCGATCAACAAAAATCCGTCTGAACTCGCTCGTGAAATTGAAGCCAAGCTCAAACGCTATATTCAAGATCCTGTCGTGACCGTGGTCGTGCAGAACTTTGTAGGACCGACCAGCGAACAAGTGCGAGTAGTCGGCCAAGCTGCAAAACCTCAAGCCCTGGCCTACCGTCAAAACATGACCCTGCTGGATGTCATGATTGCCGTAGGTGGCATTACTGATTTCGCGGCCGGCAATCGCGCCGTACTGATTCGTTCCGCTGAAGGCAACAAGCAATACGGCTTGCGCTTACGCGACCTTCTGAAGCGGGGTGATGTGTCGGCCAATATTGAATTGAAGCCGGGCGACGTCATCATGATTCCAGAGAGCTGGTTCTAACATCCTCTTTCACCGTCCCTACAAAATTCACCGCTGATCCAAGCAAATAAGAGCCTTCCATGCAAGAAATCGTCGAACAATTACGGTCCATACTTCGGGGCCTATGGTTTTACAAATGGTGGGGTTTCATTACCACCGTCATTTTTGGCATTACTGGCGTGATTGCCGCTTTCGTGATTCCCTCCAAATATGAAGCCGCCGCCAGGGTCTTTGTAGATACGCAATCCATCCTGAAGCCCCTAATGCTTGGACTTGCGGTTCAACCGAACGTTGAACAGCAGGTTGCAATGATGGGTCGAACCTTGATCAGCCGCCCCAATATTGACCGTGTGATGCGCATGGCCGATCTGGACCTTAAAGTGAAAAGTGCGGGCGAACGTGAGCAGTACATCGATAGCTTGTTGAAGGAAGTAGAGTTCAAGGCAGTACCAGGGGCTGCCAATCTTTATCTAATCAACTATCGTAATGAAAAACCTGAGTCTGCTAAAGCGGTTGTGCAGGCACTTCTCGGTATCTTCGTAGAGGGCAGCTTAATTAAGAAAAACACTGATGGCGATACCGCCCGCCGATTTTTGGACGAACAGATTAAGAGCTCTGAGCAGCGTCTCCTACAAGCCGAAGAAGCCTTAAAGGAGTTCAAGATCAAGAACCTTAATTTAATGCCTAACCTAGCGCAAGACTATATCGCCAAATCCGGGGAATTCCAGAATCAAGTCACGCAAGCGAAACTTGAGCTTCGTCAGGCTGAGTATGCCCGCGATGCCCTCAAAAACCAGCTCAATGGCGAGTCGGCCACCCTGGCCCTGCCGGGCGGCGACTTGAGCCCTCTTGAGGTGGCTCGCGCACGCCCCACTGAACTGGACGAACGTGTGGAATCCACCCGTAAGCGCCTGGATGATTTCAGATCCCGTTTTACCGAAGAGCATCCTGACGTTGTAGGCACTCGAAGAATTCTCGAACAACTTGAAAGCCAACGCGACGCAGAACGCAAAGCCGAGGCCGCCAAACCGATTCCGGTACAACAGCGCCGTCAAGCGCAGCAGGCCGCGAATCCAGTGTTTCAACAACTCAAGATCTCGCTGGCGGATGCGGAGGCACAAATCGCTTCCTTGCGTGCCCGCGTCGCCGATTACGAAATCCGCCTGGCTCAATCAAGAGAAGCTGCCCAAACAATTCCTAAAGTTGAGGCTCAGTATATTCAGCTGACCCGCGACAACGAAGTCAATCGAAAGCATTACGAGCAACTTCTCGAGCGTCGCCAATCTGCACAAACCTCTACCGAAATGGACGGAGCCGCCGGTGTTGCTGAATTCCGGGTAGTCGACCCTCCTCGCGTGAGCGCACAACCTGTGTGGCCAAACCGAAACTTGCTGCTTTTGCTTGGCTTGCTTGCCTCGATTGGCGCTGGGCTAGCGGCAGCATTCATTCGGGATCAGAGTCGCCCCACGTTTTTTGATCTACGTACGCTTAGAAACATCACTCAAGTTCCAATTCTCGGTGCCGTATCTCTCTTCAACGACGCCAAAGCAAAAAGTAAGGCAAGGATTAGCGGATTTACATTTGCAGGTATGTCCGCCTTGTACGTCAGTGCGTTTTTGGGGCTAATCATGTATCAAACGGTACTGACAGCTGTCAAGTAAGACTTTGTACATCAAGAATTAGGTAATTAAAATGAGTCTCATCGAAAAAGCTGTCAGCAAGCTGACGAACGTTTCAAGCGAAGCCATCGCACTTCCCGACGCAGAGGCTCGTCGGGCACCACAAAACCCCGTTGACAAGCGAAGCTCCGCCATTGAACGGCTGAGTGAGCTCAACAGTGGTAATCCCTCGTTCGGCCTAAACGGTTCGCCCCACCCAGCCGCGACGGCACGCGCCAATATGCCCAAACCGAGTCGCCTCGATGAGGTGAGCAAACGCGAGGGTGTTCGTATTCATCTCGAGTCCCTACGAGCTCGAGGCTTTGTCACACCGGATGGTAATCAGACTCAAATTTCACAGGAGTTTCGAGTCATTAAACGTCCCCTGCTCGCCAACGCGTTTGGGCGCGGAGTTTCCGCGGTCAAGAACGGCAAACGCATTATGGTGACCAGCGCATTCCCCGGCGAGGGAAAGAGTTTTTGTGCCATTAATCTGGCCATGAGTATTGCCGCGGAGCGAGACAATAAAGTGTTACTGGTCGATGCCGACGTGGCGCGGCCATCGATTCCGAAGGAGCTCGGAATCACTGTAGAGGCTGGTCTCATGGATTGGCTCATTGACGGCAACCTTGACATCTCCCAACTCGTGCTGCCCACCAACGTTGACAAGCTCATGATTTTGCCGGCCGGTCGCCGCCACCAGCAAGCCACTGAACTTCTTGCCAGCACGTCCATGAGTCGTTTGCTGGAGCTCATCACGGCTCGTTATCCTGACCGGGTGGTTATTTTCGACTCTCCCCCGCTTTTGGTGACCACCGAATCCCGCGTCCTGAGCTCGTATATGGGGCAGGTTGTACTGGTGGTTGAGTCTGGAAAGACATCCCACGAGTCGGTCCAAGAGGCTCTTGCTACTATTGGGTCTTCTGAGGTCGTAGGCTTGGTGCTTAACAAAGCTCGAGCTGCTGAACAGGGGTACTATGGTGGATACGGCGGGTATGGCTACGGTGTTTAATTTTGTTTCTTTTTTCTCTATTCCCAATGCGTTTCGAAGCGCACTAGGCGTTGGCTTCCTGATCGGCTCGTCACTTTCTCTGGCTCAGACGATAGGCTCCCCGCCTACGGTCGCCGTGCCTCCAGCGGAGTTGCCTGCGATCGGCGGTTCGGAAATTCAAAACAAAAAAGATGAAATAAAATTTCTTCCCGGCGTTCGCAGTACCTTGACCTATTCCTCCAACCTCAGTCGAACCCAAGGAGGCTCCTCAGGTTTTGTGGCCGAGGTCGCGCCCTACTTTGAAGGAGCGGTTGATTCTGATCGCACCAAGGCGCAGGTATACGCCACTTTGCGTACGTTCTTTAGGACTCAAGGCGGTACGTCCGCGACTCCTGACCTGCGTGCCTCAGGGCAAACCGCCCTCGTCGGGGATTGGCTTTGGATTAGCGGTAATGCGGCTGTGTATTCACTGGCTTCAAGCCCGCTAGGCGCCGTCACCTTTGATGCCTCAGCGGCAAATGCCACCAGCGTTCAGTTTCGCCAATTGCAACTGAGCCCATATATTCAAGGAAGAATCGGAACTTTTGCGGACTACCAGGCACGCTATTCAATTGGTACTTCGAGCACGAATGCCAACGTCGTGCTGGCCAAGCTCGATCAAAGGTTTTCGGGGTCACTCAAAAGTGGGCCACAGTTCAATCGCTGGGGCTGGGAGACGGGCGGCGAGACTCAACGCAGGAGTTTTGACAGCATCCCCACTCAAACCCGGAATAGTGCATTTGGGTCTGCTTTTGTTTTGCCAATTTCTGAGTTGAGAGTCGGTGCATCGGTCAACTTCGATCAGATCAGTAACTTTAGTGTCAACGGAAAAACCAGTGGCACCGGCCTCGGTTTGTTCGCCGATTGGACACCTTCAAATCGAACCAGCATCAGTGCGTCCGCGAAGAGGCTTTACTATGGAACGGTTGGAAAAGTTGGTATCTCGCATCGCTTTGGCCTTTTGACAGGTGCGCTGAGCTATGATCGAAATGTCGTCACCAGCAGTGATGGGTCAGTGCTGACGGTTTCACCCTCGGCTTTGTTTGCCGCGGGCGGTTTCGCGTCTAACCTAAACCCGGTCTTCAATCAACTGGCGGCCCAGAATTTAATTCTAAATTACGCCTCCTTGGTGGGCGGCGGAGTGCTTAGCGACTTTATCGTTTTAAACAACAACCTGACGGCGAGTGTTGCCTACGCCTCTCCTCTTAACAGCCTCGTTTTGTTGGGGGTACGATCTCGCAGAGATACTGACGCGACGCGAGCTCAGTCCACGTTCTCGTTCCTTTCGCCAACCGGGCCGAGCACACTGTCCTCCGTGAACTTAAGCGCGTTCAATACCAACAGCCTAACCCTGGATTGGACTCATAACTTGGATTCAAAAAACGCCTTTGGAATCAAAGTTTCGCGAGTCAACATCGAGACCGCTGGACCGACCGTCGGTGTTGGAAAATCTGCAGTGAACCTCATTCAATCAACTTACCGTACCAAGCTAACCGCTGACACTTCAGCCGTCTTTGGCTTGCGCTATACGTCCCAGACCGGGCAGGTGAAATTCGACGAAACCGCCATATTTGGCACCCTTGATGTGAGATTTTAAATTGTACGAAGAATATTTCGGCCTATCAGGGAAGCCATTCCAACTTAATCCGGATCCTGACTTCTATTTTGGAAGTCGCGGTCATAAGCGGGCCATGGCCTACCTCGAGTATGGTCTTCACCAAGGTGAAGGCTTTATCGTCATAACTGGCGAGGTCGGTGCCGGCAAAACCACCTTGGTTCGAAACCTTATTCGGCGAATCCCACAGGAAACGGTCAGTGCAGCGCAAATCGTCAGTACTCAAGTCGATGCCGACGACTTGCTCAGGTTGGTGGCGGGAGGCTTTGGCATTCCCCATGAGGGTCTGGAAAAATCAGCCTTGCTGATGAGGCTCGAAGATCATTTTCGATACCTGCACGCCGAAGGCCGTCGAGCGCTACTGATCGTGGATGAGGCACAGAATTTATCGCCACGTGCGATTGAAGAATTACGAATGCTTTCGAACTTCCAGATCGATACACGTTCACTCGTACAGAGCTTTTTAATCGGCCAACCCGAGTTTCGGGAGGTGATGCAGCGGCCCGAAATGCGTCAGCTCAAGCAAAGAATCATCGCGTCTTATCATCTGGGGCCCCTAGACCGAAGCGAAACTCAAGCCTATATCGAGCATCGCTTAAATCATGTGGGATGGGCTGGAGCCCCCTCGTTTGACCCGGCTTGTTTTGATGTCATTCATGAAGTGACGGCGGGTGTCCCACGACGAATCAACACGCATTGTGATCGATTATTGCTGGGTATTTACCTGGCCGAGAAGCGCCACATTACGCCGCAGGATATCCGGGAAGTATCGGACGAACTCAATAGCGAGCTGGGTCATTCCGCACTACACGACAGTCAGCCCTTTAGTTCTAGGCCCACAGTTTTGAACGCTTCATCATCCGCGGCCGCTAGTGAAAGCAATTTGCAGATGAGAGAAAGGCTCGCTCAACTCGAAGAAAGAGTGGCAATGCTTGAAGCCTCGACGACGACGACCTACAGCATGCTTAAGAAACTGATCAGAATCGTTCGCTTGCAGTTTGGTGACGCAAACCAAGCGAACGAGCAGCGCGTCAAGACCTTCAACTAACCTTGTACTGGTTTGGGTGCGCGAAGTCTTTATGTGCCCGAAATCTTTCAAGGTTTCCAGAAAGGACATCGCTTCGGTCTTTGGGTAACTCCCAACGCTAGACCGACTATTGGGGTCATCTTGGCGATTCAAACCGCGGGCGAAGAAAATAACTTGGCCCGCAGATTTACCGTGCAAGCCGCTAGCCGATTCTCCGATCTAGGTTTTGCCACCCTTCTCTTTGATCCCTTTGGCGTCGGCGATTCAGCGGGAAAAACATCAGAGGCTCGACTCCAAGACTGGCGTAGTGACCTCATGCGGGTGTCTCACCAGATGAGAGTGCGCTATGACGTACCTTTCTATATTTGGGGAACTCGATTGGGGACCTTGATGGCAACGGATCTCCTCATCAGTCAATCTGACAACACTGCCGGACTGCTATTGTGGGCACCATTGGCGCATGGTCGTACCTGGGTAGATCAGCTCAAACGCGCAAGTACCTCGGGCACGGAAGCGGCGCATGCTCAGCTTTCAGATTCAATTCCGACGTCGCCGTTGGGCGACGCGATTCAAACAGATTCCGCCTTGCTCTCGGGTCCACAATCTCTCGTTTCACCCGAGAACTCTGAGGAAGAGGATGCACGGTGCAGTTTCGCAGGCACAATTTTTCAGCGCTCGATGCTCACTGAGTTACAAAATTTGTCGCTAGCGCCCTTGAAACAGCAATCCGGCTTTGGCGCGACAGCCAAAGTGGCCCTCGTCACCCTTGAACCTACGAATACCTACAAATTTGCGGACGAGCAAACGAGAGTCCCCCCCGCGCTCCAAGCGATCACCGCAACATGGCGCCGGTCCGGTTACCAGGTTTATTCAAGCGCGATTTTCGGCGAACACTTTTGGAATTCCGGTCGATCCCCAGAACCTGAGGCGCTTTACAGGGCGAGTGAGAAATGGTTGCTTTCAACGCTTGAGGGTGGCACTCTTTGAACGCTCCGCAAGACCTTGTCCTTTACCAGGAAACTTGTTTTCAAGTTCGCGCCCTGGCTGGGCCGATTCTTGGCATTGTCTGCACACCGAATCGATCTGCCCAGAAAGCGACGCTCACGGTGATTATGGTGGCTGGACAGCCGCACACTAGAGTGGGACCGCATCGTATGTTTGTCGAGTTCGCGCGCCACTTAGCCGAGGAGGGCATCAGGAGCCTGCGCTTCGATTGCTCTGGATGGGGTGATAGCCAGGGTCCGACTCGCACCTTCGAGGAATCTCGCTTTGACATCGTAACGGTTGTGCAATCCGTGCTACGCGAAGACCCGGATCAGCAGGTCGTGATCGTCGGACTATGCGACGGGGCGACGGCAACCCTACTGAGCTTACCCCTATTGAAAGCCGATCATCGAAAAGTCCTGGCGACGATCCTGATCAACCCCTGGATCGATCAGGAGCAATTTGAAGCCACACCGGACAGACCCTCGAACGAGGTTTTCGTTCGACTCAAATCAAAGGAGTTTTGGGGAAGACTGCTGGGCCGCAATTCACAAAAAAACGGCGCTTCCGGCGGAGCTTCACAATCATCCAAGCTCGTTCGGCAAGGCGCGGAAAAACGCGCATCGGACTTGTCACTGATCCATGCGATAGTGGGTTCAAATACCACCTTGCTTGCCGTGCTTTCTTCCCTAGATTTGAGCGCTCAAATTTTTTCGAAATGGATAGATCATGACGAAAGACTGGGACAAAAATTTTTGAAAGAGAATATCTTTAGACATCCAAGGGCCGATCACACCTTTAGTGATGAGGCAGACTGGCGCGAGGTCTGTCAATGGATAAGTCAGCGCCTCAACCAGTTAGAGACTGCCCGCTAAGCCCCTGCCAACATTGCCAATAACGGGTCTCTAAGCCCGAACTCTTGAGTGCAAAATCCGTAGGTCTCAGCAGATAGCGACTTTCAAACATGATCGCCAACGTGTTATCAAGCTTTTGAGGGACCAGGCTCGCTTCAGAGGCTTTCACAAAAGCATCAACATCGGGTCCATGAGGCACCATCGAGTTATGTAGACTCGCCCCCCCTGGTCGGAAGCCCTCTTCTTTCGCATCATAACGACCGTGAATCAAACCCATAAACTCACTCATAATATTGCGGTGATACCAAGGCGGTCTGAAAGTGTGCTCGGCCACTAACCAACGCGGCGGGAAAATTACGAAGTCACAGTTGGCGGTCCCCGGCGTGTCCGAAACTGAGGTCAAAACAGTAAAAATAGACGGATCAGGATGGTCAAAACTAATGGAGCCAAGGACCATAAAGTGGGCGGTGTCATATTTGTAGGGCGCTAGGTTTCCATGCCATGCCGCGACATTAAAGGGGCTACTGGCCTGCTCTGCGGACCATAGTTGAGCGCCACTTCTTCGAATCAACTCATAGGCCCCGCCCGCCTTGGGGCTCGACTCTTCGATCCAAGCCACCGGGTACATAAAATCACGCGAATTCGCTAGTCCGTTGGATCCGATCGGTCCGAGTTCCGGCAACTGAAAGGCAGCCCCAAAATTTTCACACACGTAACCGCGTGCTTGCGAATCCTTCAAGTCCACTTTGAAAGCCATTCCACGGGGAATCACCACGATCTCGCCAGGCGTCACGTCAAGTCGTCCACACTCGGTAGTGATCAGTAAGCCCCCTTCCTGCGGAACAATCAACATCTCACCATCGCCGTTTCGTAGCACCCGTTTTTCCATTGAGCGTTTCGCAAAATACATGTGAATCGCAATGCCAACCTGCCCCTGTGCTGAGCCATTCACGGCAAGAGTGAAGAGGCCGTCCACAAAGTCCAAAGACAAATCGGGGTAGCTAAAGGGCGCCCAACGCATTGGGTTGGGTGGGCACGGCGGAACGGCGCTCGACTCACTCAGCCACATCGAATGATGACCTTTAACTGAAGGTCGATAGGGCCCACAGGGCGAAGTAACCACCGAGGGCACACGGCGATACATCCAGGTTCGAAGATTTTGATGTCTGGGCGAAGTAAATGCTGTGCCTGAAAGTAGCTCGGCGAACAGGCCTTGCGCAACACGCTGTGGACTGTTCTGTCCGATCGGCAGAAGTCCAGGGGAGATTTCAGTGGCCAAGTAGTTTCTAAAGCCGCTGAGATAATTTAGCTTCGACATTTCAAGTTCCTTCATCAAATTTACGCATCGATTCAAAACGAAACGCTCAGCGCTTCGTCAGATTCTCGCGCGCAGCCGTTAGGATATTTTTTAGTAGCTCTAACTGAGCGATCTCATTCGCCATCATCAAAACCAAACGCGCATTCAATCGGTGGCTGTCCTCCAGACTTAAATCTTGATGGCTATCGATCAATGCCTGGTAAAAGCCATCCCCATCGGTGAACTTGAATTGGCCTAGGTATTCAGGACTCATTCGATCCTCCAATCGCTTGAAAAACACTCGTGAGTCCGTTGTCCGAGTACGTCTTCCAACGGGACAGCACATGTTGATCGGGTCGTAGCAAATACACGGTACCGCTACTGGCCTGATATCTGTGCCGCAAAAAATCTTGCTGGTCAAAATTAGTACCCTCCAGATCATCGGCGTGCTGGCGATCAGCATCACCTGAGCAGTCGATCCTTACCTCCACAAGATGAATGGGCCAACCTTTGTTGCGAAGGTGAGTGATCTCCGAAGCAACTTGCCTAGACAGATAACTTCGCTGCTTTGATTGCACTTGAGATGACAGGAAAAGTAGAACCATAAAACCGTGCCTGCACTCATCGAAAAGCCAAGCGTCGACCATGTCTATTCGCGAATACTTGCGGATGGGACCATTTGAGGCTGGCGAGCCCAATGCGATTCCGCCCTCAAATTGCGCCTCCTGCACGGGCCGATTTAGAGTGGATTCGGGATAGCGACTAGCCGTCGAAAGACGGCCAGAATTCACCAATCGACGGGCGAATGGATAATCCTGAGCGAGCTCCAGGGTGGTGTCTCGAAAGACTCGACTCATCACCGATTTAGGCGAAATAAAATCAGTGGCACGGGTTGAATACAAAATATTCTCGTCGGCGGCGGATTCGCGCTCCAGGCAGTAACTGTCCAAAAGCTTGGGCGGGCACAAGCCACGCAAAACCAGATCCAGCTTCCAAGCGAGATTTTCGGCGTCTTGCACGCCCGAATTGGCTCCCCGAGCACCAAAAGGAGAAACGCCGTGCGCTGAATCTCCGGCAAACATGACTCTTCCCTCTTTAAACTTATCCATCCTCAGACAGGCAAAGGTGTAGACGCTTGCCCAGGCAATTTCAAACTCGATATTCTTGCCCAGCAGCGCTTGAATTCGAGGACGAATATTCTCGGGCTTACGCTCCTCCTCAGGGTCCGCATCCCACCCCAATTGAAAATCGATTCTCCATTGCCCGTCCGGTTGCTTATGAAGCAAGACGCTCTGGTTCGGATGAAAAGGAGGATCAAACCAAAACCATCGTTCGGTCGGAAAATCGGCATTCATGGTGACGTCTGCAATTAGGAAGCGATCCTGAAATACCCTGCCCTTGCTCTCTTGACCGATGAACTCGCGCACACTCGAGCGCGACCCATCGCAGGCAATCAAATAATCTGCCTGACATTGGTAAGTTCCCTCTGGCGTGTCAATCTGCACAAGGGCTGGGTCTTGGCCGCCCGTTTGCACGCCCACCACTTTATTCAACCAACGAATTTCAATCAGTGGTTCCTTGAGTGCTTGCTCGACTAAAAAGCCCTCCACATAAAATTGCTGGATATTAAAAAACGCGGGGTATTTTAAACCGGCTTCTGGCAACAAATCGAACTGATAAGTCAGTCGGTCTTTAAAGAATACTTTGCCAATGTTCCAAGATACGCCCTTCGCGGCCACTAGCTCGCCGATACCCAGTCGATCAAAGACTTCTAAGGTTCGCTGAGCGAAGCAAATCGCTCTTGAGCCGCTCGATAGCTTGAAGTCGTTATCCAGAACCACTACTTTTTGGCCCTTCTGTGCCAAATCAATCGCAACGCTGAGTCCAACCGGCCCAGCCCCCACGATGATGACAGGGTGCCGGGCGACTCTACCCACCTCTTGATCACTGGAGCGTGCGTACTCAAACTCCAGCGCCTGATAGCCCTTGTCTCGAAGGCCTTGTTGTTGTCTTTTACTCGCCAATGTTTCCAAGTAGGTCGCCTCCCATCATCCTCAAGCGGCATGGGTCAATCGCGCTAAAGTTATTCTGGCAAAGCTTATCAATTATTCTTGCAATTTGCAATTAGCGAATTAATTTGTTAATAACAAAACTCTGCGTTATGATGTTCTTATGGGCGAAACCAAACAACGTGGGGTGGGAACAGTTGAAGTCACCATGAAAATCTTGGAGGCGATGCTCTGCAGCAGCATCGCCCAGCCCCTGAAAGAGATCGCGCATCGCTCGGGGATTAGCGCCGCGCGTCTCCACCCGTATATGGTCAGTCTGATCAAATCTGGCCTGGTGGAGCAAGTCCCCGGCAATACCCACTATGATTTAGGCCCTCTTGCACTGCGTTTAGGGGTGGCCAGTCTGCAAAGACTCGACCCCGTTCGGATTGCCGTACCCTATGCCCACGCCCTGGCCCGCAAGATCTCCCATACCGTGGCGCTTGCCGTGTGGAGCAACTCGCAAGCCTTAATCGTACACATCGAAGAGGCCTTGACACCCATCCGAGTCACCTTGCGCCATGGTTCGGTCATGTCGCTGACCCAAACGGCGACGGGCCTGCTGTTTGCGGCCCATCTCGAAGCGGACGAGCTGGCCAAGGTTCTCGAACTGGAGCATGAAGTCAGCCAATTCAAAGAACGCCTTCCTGTCGGTTTTCTGGATCGCCCTAGACTTTCCCGCAAAGCATTGACCGCACGTTTGAGGGAGATCAAGACGACCGGCATCGCCACGGTCGCAGATACCGCCCTGCAAGGTTTAGGCGCGCTCTCTGTCCCCGTCTTTGATCAAAGTGGCAGGATGGTCTTGGCCTTGACCAGTATTGGCCTGTCGGCCACCCTTAGTACCCACCCTGATGCTCAACCCGCGCTAGAATTGCGCGAAGCGGCTCGCAGTATTTCAGCCCGCCTTGGGGTCAAGGGCCCCATACCCTTACCTTCTTGAGAAGACCGCAAACACCATGACCAAAGCCTTTGCATCCCAAGCCGACCTCACTGAAAAGAAAGTGACTTTTCAAAAGCTCAGCGCCCATTGTTATGCCTTCACCACGGAAGGCGATCCCAACTCTGGCGTCATCGTTGGAGACCACTACGCGATGATTATCGATGCGACGGCGACACCCGTAATGGCTCAAGACCTCATTCGCCATATTCGGACGGTCACCGACAAGCCGATCAAATATGTATTACTGAGCCACTACCATGCGGTGCGGGTACTGGGGGCCAGTGCCTATGCGGCGGAAGGAGCGAGCGAGATCATCGCATCGAAGGGAACCTTTGATCTGATTGTCGAGCGTGGCGCTCAGGATATGAAAAGCGAAATGGAGCGCTTCCCCCGCCTATTTCAAAATGCAGAATCGGTGCCCGGGCTCACTTGGCCCACGATGGTCATTGAAGGCAAACTCACCATCGATCTGGGAGGCGTCAAAGTCGATGTCTGGCATCCTGGCGCTGGCCATACGCGCGGTGACACAATCGCCTGGGTGGCTGCCGAAAAAGTCTTGTTCTCCGGCGATCTGGTGGAATACCAAGCCGGTGTCTATACGGGTGACGCACAGCTCGAAGAATGGCCGAACACTCTCGAGGCCCTACGAGCCTTGGGTTCCGAAAAGCTTGTGCCAGGGCGTGGCGAGGCGATGCTTAACGCGGCCGATGCCAACAAAGCCTTGGACTACACTAAACTTTGGGTCACCACCTTGTTCAAGTGTGGCCAAGAGGCGGCCGCGCAGAATCTCGACCTGAAACAGGCCATGGCCTTAACCCGCAAAGAGATGGATCCGATTTTTGGACAAGTGTTTATTTATGAGCATTGCTTGCCCTTCGATGTCAGCCGCGCTTATGATGAAGCGAAGGGCATCAAACACCCGAGAATTTGGACCGCCGAGCGCGATCTGGAAATGTGGGCTCAGCTCCAAAATTAATAACTCACCCTAATGGTCACGACCGCTTGATATAGCCCAGGGGGTACGGTTTGATTGGCAGGCGAATCGGGTAGCCGACCGTAAATGGTCGTATCGACGCGCAGGCCCGTACCTATGCCATCAATGGTATCGACCCGGTCGGTCTCGCCGATCACCGACGTGTGACCGGCGTTGGAATAAAGATTCTATTCAAGCCGATTAGGGTCTCGCGCCAAATACCGTACCCCAGCTTCATCCACATCAGCGATGGGAAAATGCACGATGTCCGGATCCTCGATCTGCTCTGCGGCAGGTCGAATTGTTCTTCAAGTGGATCAAGCAGCAACTTCGCATCAAAGCATTCTTTGGCACCAGCGAGAACGCTGTGAAGACACAAATCTGGTGCGCCATCGCCACTTACGTCTTGATCGCCATTGGCACGGCCGCAGGAGTGCGCCCATGCTGGGCGCACCAAACAAAAGGCCTAGTTCAGTGAAGAACTAGGCCTTTCGGTGACACTCAAGTTTTGGTCGGGACGGTGGGATTCGAACTCACGACCCCTTGCACCCCATGCAAGTGCGCTACCAGGCTGCGCTACGCCCCGAAGGACCGAATTATAGCGTGAATTTGATTCGCATCTGAATCAGGATAGAAACCGTAACGCCTGTGTTAAATACTCTCGCGCCAAAGGGACATCCAAGGGCATCATTTCTATCTCAAGAGCGATGTCATACGACTCACCCAGGGCGCTCTCCAACGAAGCACTCTGAGAAGTCGCCTGTGCCTCCGTCAAAATTTTGGGATCGTCATGGCGTTCACGCAAGCGCCTTAGCGGTGAGTCTGCCGCAGTCAAATCGGCTTCAGAATCCGCGATACGATCACCCAGTTGGTTCCTGGCGCCACTGATCGTAAAACCTTGCTCGTATAACAAATCTCTAATACGACGCACCAACAACACTTCGTGATGTTGGTAGTAACGTCGATTGCCGCGCCGCTTCATCGGCCTGAGCTGTGTGAATTCTTGCTCCCAGTAGCGCAGGACATGGGGCTTGACCATACATAGATCACTCACCTCGCCAATCGTGAAATATCGCTTGGCCGGGATAGATGGCAGTACGGTCTTAGGCTTGTCGTTCACGACGCCAACCTCAGTACATCGACGGCCTCAAGAGCTTCGATATGGGCCTTCAGCTTTTGACTAGCATGGAAAGTCACCACTCGGCGAGCGGAGATGGGAATGGCTTCGCCTGTTTTCGGGTTGCGACCAGGCCGCTGAGGCTTGTCCCGCAATTGAAAATTTCCAAAGCCGGACAATTTCACACTTTCGCCACGCTCCAAAGCCTGCCGGATTTCATCAAAGAACGTATCCACCATGTCCTTGGCTTCGCGCTTATTAAGGCCGACCTGCTCAAAAAGCAACTCGGCCAGCTCGGCCTTGGTGAGAGTGTCTTCGATATCCTCGAGCGGCTGAGCTGAGGTTGGTAGGATCGCCCTATCTTTCCAAGAATTTTGACTAACTGAATCCGGCATTCCAACAATGACTAAAAATCATCCAATTTATTTTTATTGACGCAAACGTGCTCCCATGCTTTGTTCCAAATACCCCACAAGGGCATCGATAGCTGAGGAGGCGTCAACATCGCCTAAGGTTCTATCAGTATCTTGCATAAAAACTCGGAATGCAAGGCTTTTTTCCTTATTTTCCAATCCCTTACCGCGATATTCGTCAAACAACTTGATGTATTTCACAGCC
>JAYUOT010000460.1:0-4268 GCA_043760705.1 Betaproteobacteria bacterium | reverse complement strand
TTCGGCCCTTCAGTACTCAAGACACCTCGGTACCTACTACGACCTCTGCTGACTTCTGCACCGTCACGCCACTGTATTGCTACAGGGCGCGCTGCGCGGCCTGACTGACGAATCGCTGCCGGTTTCTTCGATACGTCGCGGGCAACACGCGGCGGCGCTTGGAGCTTTGGTGTACCGGGTCTCCCCAACCGGTGAATATCGTCAAACAGGCGCGCCGCTCGTGGCGCAGATCTCCCCAGGTAAGATGCGCGAACCTTCCGTGCACAAACGCCCCATTGACCTCAAGCGTTCACAAACCGAGAGGCTTCGCTGCTTCATCGAGAAAACGACAGGCCAGCTCGCCACACGCTATAAGCCTTATATGGGGTTTCTGTTCGTCGTCTCGCACGTTTGCACTCAGGCTTCCTCCAGACCAACCCTCGCGAGCCAGCCCTTGCCTTCGGCTAGTGGTTACAATGATCTCTATGAGTTTATTTCGGTTCTCCCACAGGGGATTTGCCCCCCATAAATTCGCGCCCATGCTGGGCGCACACCAGTGGATGGAACGGACGCGGGTAGCCCCGGTTAAAGGTCCAAAATATGCAAGGGCAAGCCTGGCACATTTTGGACCCGGCAAGCATCGGCAGCGCGCCGTTCATCTCGGCCGTTAGCCTTCCCGAGCACCACACCACCCAAGAAACACTAGGAGTGGCGATCCTTTCCACCTGTGGCATTCTATTGCTTGTCGAGCAAGGAGAGCCCCATGTCAACGCCGGTATTTGATATCGAAAGCGAAGCACTAAAACTTCCACCTGAGGCAAGGGTTCGCTTGTTGGAAAAACTCATGTCGAGCCTTCAGCCGACGCCACTTGCTAAGAAAGCGTGGGTAGAGGCCGTACTCAGGCGCCGCGAGGAAGTAACTTCGGGTAAGGTGCAAATGCTCTCCGGTGGAGGGGGGCGTTGAGCGAATTCGCGCCAAGTATTCGTGAGTTATTGGATCCATCCAGAGGCTCTGGACGATCTAGAGTCTGCGGTGTGAATGGCAATGCCGCACTTCGTGGCAAGAGGTATAACTAGACGACGAAATTGACGCGGGTAGCACCGGTGAAAGGCACAAAAAATGCAAGGACAAGCCTGGCATTTCTTGTGCCCTGCAAAGGTCTGTTGCACGCCGTTTATTTGGGCCCCTTTAAGTTTTGGGCCACACCTTTTCAAGCGTGAGAAATAGGCAGCGACTGTGGCTTGCATAGTTATTTATTTGTAGCTACAATGAGTCATGCCAACCTGGGCATGAAGCCAAGCGGCTTTCCAATATCAAGGACCATGGCCTCGACTTTTCCGGGTGCGAGGCGATCTTTGATGGTTCGACCTACGTCTTCGAAGATACTCGTGAGAATTACGGAGAGCAAAGGCTTTGCGTGACAGGTTGGCTCAAGGATGCCGTGGTACACATGACGTACACCGAGCGTGAAGATGATTTCCACGTGATCAGCCTACGAAAGGCAGAAAAGCATGAAATTAAGCGATACATCGAAGAAATTTCCCGCTAGCTCGAAGGAGTGGGCGGAAGTTATCAAAGCCGCCCCTGGTAAGAGCCGAGCCATGACTGAGCAAGAAGAGGTGATGTGGGCAAAAGGTACCGTTGTAAAAGGCGGAGGCTACAAGGCTGCGCGGGACGCGGTTGCGGCGCAGCGGCGCCAGGGTGAGCGCGGCCCGCAGGTCAGTCCTACGAAGCAACTCGTTAGCGTAAGGTATAGCCCGGAGGTTCTTGAGTTTTTTCGGGCGTCTGGTGCAGGTTGGCAGTCGAGAATGGATGAAGTACTCAAGCAGTGGGTTGCCAAGCATTCGAAAGTCAAAGCGCATTGAGCGCGAGAAAAAAACTTAACTAGTCAATCAAACGGACGCGGGTAGCACCGGTGAAGGGCACAAGAAATGCAAGGATAAGTCTAGCATTTCTTGTGCGCTGCATAGGACCGTTGCGTGCCGTTTCTTTGGGCCCGTATGGATTACCCTGTTGTCAAGAAGAATTTGATCTTGCTTCTGGTTTTCTGCTGCTGTTCATAGGTTTCCTTTTGTCGATCTTCTGTGTGGCGTTGCTTGGGTTCGGTTGAGTTGATAAGGGATTCGACTGCGATTCCGTATGCGGCCTACTGGTGAGCTTTGACTCTGGCCATGCTGTTGATGCGCCGGGGCTTGGAACTCATTCGTTAGACGATCTGACTTCGATCACTCAAATAACCAGGTTCTCTTAGCCTGGGTTGCAAACCTTTATCTCATCACTGTGAACTCCTGTCGCACTGCCGGGGAAGATTGATAATCATTGACTTTGGGGTGAGGTGATCGGCTCTTCCACGCAGGCCTTCTTGAAGCCTCGCCTCGCGATGAGCTGGGTGATTCATTGACTCAGTCTGCCGGGTCGATTGGCTGCGTTGATCAGCACAGATCGTGCGCCGTGCACGAGAAGGGTTCGAAGGTAGCGATCTCCCTTTTTGGTGATTCTGCCCAGGATGGTCTTGCCGCCCGTGGAGTACTGCCGAGGCACGAGTCCTAGCCAGGCTGCAAATTGGCGACCGTTCTTGAAGTCGGCCGCATTGCCCACGGTGGTGACTACGGCGCTCGCCGTAATTTCGCAAATGCCTGGGGTCTCGTGGACGCGCTGCATAGCTTCGCTCTCACATATGAACGCCGAGATTCTTCGCTCGAGGCTCAGAATGTCCTCAACGTGCAGGATCGTGAGTCCTGGAGCAAGCTTGCATCCCGACTAAGCAAGGCTGCATCGTAGCCAACAGCTCGTACATGGCTACTGGCTTCATCGATTTCTTGAGCGCGTCCTTGCCTCAATCAAAATGTACAGACATTTAGTAATCTCAAGATATTTTTCACTAAGTTTGGTTTGTGTAGTTTCGCGGCGGCGCTGTTGACTTATCTATTCAAAGGGTTCATCCATGTGTCTTGAGAGTTGCGAAAATGAGCCTTAACTAGTGGATGGAGCTGACAGCATGAAGAGCGGAGGTTCGGCCAAAAATGGCAAGGAAGAGTTCACCCTTTTTGGCCTCGGCAAACGTCTGCTGGCTGCAGCTCATTGCCGCCGTTAAATTTCAAATAAGTGACACCGCGACTTCCCGGAAAGCCTTAAGCAATTCCTTATCGGTAGTCACTAGTCTTACGCCAAGAGTTTTCGCGACGGCGATAAATTCTCAATCATAGGCAGTACACCCACTGTCCTTGGCTAGCTCGAGCACTTGATCGGAGTCCGCATGAAATTCACAGTCCTTCATCAGGTCTTCGGCGCCAAGCTGACGCTTAGTGGCCTGAGTCAAAGTCATCGTCCCATTGCGAATGTATTTGAGAGAAATATTTCGAAATTCGCTTCGCCAATGGAGTGGCGCGTTCCGATTAGTGTCTAGCTCCAACAGTTCGCGCGCCGCTTGGGTAAATTTAAGCGACTTGAATGTACCAATAAGCGATCACTTTTGAATCGACCACTATCATGGTCGGCCTTCGCGTTTCGCTTTATCAATGTCTTTGCCAACGAACTTCTTAGGGTCACGCTTGCTCGTGAGCATTTGAATCCGAGCAAGGCGCTCAGCAGGTGAAATCTTAGGCTTTCGCAGAATCGCGTCGAGGAATACAATTGCCTCACTGTTTAGGCTTCGTCTATTTGCTTCCGCAGTACTTTTTAAGCGCAAGTAAATATCGTCGGGAATGTTTTTGAGCGTAATGGAAACTGGCATTGTTTACCTCTCCGAAAAGGAACCATTATGGTTTGTGCGGGGCTTAATGTTAAAAGCGTTGGTGTTGAAAATTAATCGGGTAACCGGAGGTCTTTAACCTCCAGTCCCCACACCACGCACCATGCGGATCCGCAGTGGGCGCATCGACGAGTTGGCTCGCTGACGAAGTTAATTTCTTTTCTTTGCCGAGTCGCTCTGTGCCTTGATCCGCAGGTCCCTGATACTGACCCTCTCATCACCCGCTCGGCGGCGCGTTTGCTCTTGACCAGAGTGATCATGTCATTGACATAGCACTCAAAGCGGTGGCCCCGCCTCTCCAACTCTTGGTCGAGTGGGTTGAGCAGGATATTGGCCAGTCAGCAAGCCCATCAACACGTCATGATTGACGGTGTCGAAGAACTTGGCCAGATCGATATCCACGGCGATGCGCCTACCCGCCCTGACCTCAGCCTGTACCTTGCGAATCGCTTGGTGTGCGTTGCGGCCCGGTCGAAAGCCGAAGCTCGATTCCGAGAAACCCGGGTCGAAGATCGGCGTGAGCACTTGGGCGATGGC
>JAYUOT010000459.1:0-9149 GCA_043760705.1 Betaproteobacteria bacterium | reverse complement strand
GCAAAATGCGTAGCAGGGTCAGGGTTGCCGAACTTGGGAGTTCTCCAGCGTCGTTGGTGCGCGATACCTTCCAGGTCAAATGGATGCCTGCCGCTCTTAATCTGGGTTCCAGGCGAAAGCGTAAGTTACCCGCGACTACTTCAAACTGATTGTCACCGTCCGACATGGTGTCGATCGCCAGTCTGAGGTCATCAATACACTCTCGCAGCAACAAGCTGGTTTGTTCCTTGCTCAAGGAACCCTGCTCACTTAAGGCAAGCGAGGAAATCAATTGTGATCCAAGGCCGTCATGTATGTCAGACATAATGCGTTGGCGTTCTTGGAGGGTTGCACTTTCTCGCTCGCGCAACTGATTTGTTTCATGCAGCGACTTTAACTTTACCTGCTGTTGGCGTAGCTGATCTGCCATGATCTTGTGTTGGCTGTCTTGATTCCTTAGTGACGCGATGAAGTCGGTCATCAATACTGAAGCAAGTGCGGTGAGCCACAACGGTGCGGCGATCTGAGTGCTGTAGCCGAGCGCGCCAAAAATACTACTGCCGGACGAGCGCAACAAGATATCCCCGAGGGCAAGACCGGAGGCAATCAGGGTGGTGGTCATAAAAATAAATTTCCGCCAGGTAGCCTGCTTGTAAAGAGAGCGTCCAAGCACATAGATCGCATACAGACCTACGACAGCGGTGAGCATTCCCCATACTCTTTCGAAATCTGGCATGAAGCTGACATCTTGCAGCCAAAAGTTTACGAGGTAGACCATGGGTCCAAGGATGCCCACCGCTGCACAGAGCTTGGGGTACCAGCGGTTTTCAGGCTGGATTTCGCTGATAATGAATAGCCAAGCCCCTTGTGAATATAGGGCGATACCCACAATATGGATGAAACGCCAATACGGGAAGATCTCGGCGGGCATTGCCGGTAAGATGTAGACGAAAACCACAATGGCGCATCCTATTGCGCTCATCCCAAGCTGCCGGTAGCTAATTTGATGGCGCCTGAGGCCGTAGATGCCGAGCATAATGAGAGCGATGACCAGTGCATAGACAAAAGCCACCTGGGCCATGGTGTTTTGCCAAAATAGTCGCCTTTGGTAGTTTTCAGAGACTAAACCGGCCGGGCCAATCAGCATGGGTGAAATGATGCTCGATTCGCGGACCATCCAGCGGACTTCAAGCTGATTTAAGCCGTTGCGAAGAAGCTCTACAGGAATCGGAAAATGGTAAGGTCGCACATTGCGCACAGTGGTGCGGTCTGTACTGGTTTGCACATCGGCGACAGGCACTCCATTGATCAACACTCTACCGCCGTCGTATAGAGATACGAAATACACCGCCCAAAGTGTCGCGGCCTTCGTGTCGGGAATTCGAAAATCGGCCTTCAGCGTGAAGTTGGTTAATGCTCGTGGGCTGCGCCGCTCAAGCACAGGCAGGTTGACTAGCTTTGCTGGGTTAAGGACGACACTGCTCCCCTGAGCCAGGCTGTGTTCTGTGAGCTCGGCCTTGGTGATACTCACAATCAGCATTTTTCCCTCTTCGGCGGCGGCTTCCGCCTTAGCTAACCAAAAAACCAAAGCAGCGAACGCCAAAACAAAAAGCTTGGAAGTTCTGATGTAGGTTGAGGTATTCAAGAAAGATCGTGCTGTCATCTCAACGCAAGCACCCGCGCAACCCTAAAGGATGCCTCGCTGGCGGGCTTCAAACACCGCCTGCGCCTTCGAGTTCACCTGTAGTTTTCGGTAGACACGTCGAAGGTAGGCCGTCACCGTGTGCCAGGTAATGCCCAGAATTTCCGAGACCTCCTCGTAGGTCATTCCTTTTTCGATCAAGCGTAAGACTTCAAGCTCTCTTTCACTCAAGGGATTGTCGATCTGGACCAAGGGGTTACGCGCTTTTCCTGAAAATCGGCGAATGACTGATCTTGCGACCGAAGGGCTGATCGGCGAGCCGCCTTCATAGAGTTCCACAATATATTTTGCGATTTCCTCGCTCGGGGTATCTTTTAAAAGATATCCGACGGCCCCCGCTTCCAGGCTAGAAACGACATGTTCTTCATCAGCGAACACCGTGACCACCATCGCCAAGACTTCTGGGTACTGAGTCGCCAACCAACTAATGACTTCACGTCCGTCGCGATCAGGCAGACCGAGGTCGATCAAGAACACGTTCGCCGGACGTTGGGACGCCAGGGCAATTGCTTGATTGGCTGTCGCTGCCGAAAAGCTGAGCGAAAGCCGAGGATGAAGACGCACCGCAGACTCAAAACGCAGTCGCACCTCGGGCTCGTCCTCCACGATAGCGACGGTAATGGGTACGTTGGATTGCTGCATCTCAGTCAGTTTCGTCAAAACTTGATCCATGTTTCTTGAACCTTCACCGCGGCCGTTCAATGATGCTATTGCTGCTCGAGGTGAATCATAAACGAGCCTTCATCCGAAAAGGCAAGGGGTTTGATCACTTGCCCCCATTTCTGGGGACAGCTTACCCCCTCACGACAAACATTGGGAATAGTCACGGGTCAAATTGAACTGAATAATTCGCTGTTAGTGACCGGCCTCACGCAAATAGGTGATTCTCAGCGCGTAAATACAACCATATGCTGGGCTTAGTCGATGTCCATGAACCTGCAACGACGCTTTTGGTGACTTATGAATCTTGAACTTCTCGACAATTCTAGCCGTCTTCGCAACAAGGATAAAGCTGTGACCAACCACAAAGGAAAACACGTTGATGACGCTGAACAACGTTTTACTCCTGAGCAACAAACGACCGCGCGCTTTATGACCCGAACCGGGGTAAAAGTGCTCTCAGCTGCTTTGCAATTGACCGCAAAGATTGCGCCGCGCGCGGGTGCGCAGCTAGGTTATCGAATTCTGTCGCAACCTCCGAGATTCAAGATTCCCAAGCGGGAACGGGCTAGCTATGCAAATGCTCGTCATTCCCGGCTTGCGTTTGGCGCCGGCCAGCTAAAGGTTTTGGATTGGGGCGATGGCCCAACGATTCTCTTAGTGCATTGCTGGGGGGGGCGTGCGACGCAATTCTTTGAGTTAACTAACGAGTTGGTGAACAAAGGTTTTCGTGTGCTGAGCTTCGATGGGCCTGCTCATGGTGAATCGGATGGTAAGCGCACCGATATGTTCCAGTTCTCCGAAGCGATTGCCATCGTGGCTTCCAAGTTCGCTCCCCTACACGGCGTCATCGCTCATTCGTTCGGTGCGGCGATGACTTTGCTGGCGCACCGCGACTTGGGACTGAGCGCAGGGCGCTTTGCCTTAATCGCCGGTTTCAAAAGTTGCAATTGGTTCCTGGATGCGTTTGGACAGTTCTTTTGCGTGCCACCGAGCCTGCTGACCCAAATGAAGCACGACCTGGATACCCGACGTGGCCAGCGAGTGGATTGGGAGAGTCTTTCAATGGTTGACATGATCGGTCGGGTCAACCATCCTATTTTGTTGATTCATGATCGGGAAGATCAAGAGGTTCCTTTCGCACATGCGAAACTACTTCAAAGTTCCTCGCAAGATGCGCGCTTATTGGAAACGCAAGGCTTGGGGCATCGTCGAATCCTGAGAGATCCTTTGGTCATCTCACAGACCGTGGATTTCATTCGCAATCAAACCAACGGGACAGCGCTATGAAAGCCTACATTCAGTGGATCGTTCGCCACAAGAAGGTGGTTTTATTAATCGTGGCCCTGATGACCGTCTTACTGGGAAGTCAGATCCGCAATCTAAGAATTGTGATTGACCCAGTGGCAATGCTGCCCAAGGCTCATCCCAATGTGATCGGAACCAATACCGCTGAGGCGATTTTTGGATCAAAGTATGTTGTCGTGGTTGGTTTGAGTGCTGCTGATGGGGGCACGGCGCTTCGCCCCGAGGTGCTAGAGGTTGTGACCAAACTGACTCAAGCGCTCGCCGAGGTGCCTGGGGTGAAACGGCACACGCTCTTAAGCGCTGCGTCCGAAAAAGCCAAATCGATCACCGGAATCAACGGTGAGATGCAGGTCGTGCCGATGCTTGAGCAGCCGATCAATGCACAGAGTGTGCTGAAGCTCAATGAACGACTCAAGGCCAATCCCATCTATCAGGGCACCATTATTTCGAAGGACGAATCTCTTGCTTCAATATCTTTTTCAATTGATATCGGTCCTAAAGGTTTTCGAGAGGTCGTTGATCGAGTTCTAAAGGTTGTCGATGCGGAAAAGACTAGCGCCGTGAAAGTGGACCTGAGTGGCACTCCGGTATTTTTCGCAACAGTCGAGCGCTTCGCACAGAGAATGGCCTTTCTCTTTCCCATTGCTTTGGCGCTTATCGGACTAATTCACTTCGAAGCCTTCCGAACGATTCAAGGCATGCTGCTTCCTTTGGTCACCGCCGTGCTCGCCGTGGTGTGGAGTGTGGGCATCATGGGTGCGCTCAAGGTCCCCATGGATGCGTTTAATGCGACTACGCCGATTCTCATCTTGGCGGTTGCTGCCGGTCATGCGGTGCAAATTCTCAAGAGGTACTACGAGGAATATGATCGGCTCAGCTTGAAGTCGCCCCAAAGGGCCTCTAAAGCGATTAACGATTCTGCGATCATTGACTCGCTCAGCAAAATCGGCCCTGTAATGTTGACTGCGGGGCTTGTTGCCGCTGCTGGATTTTTCTCGTTGATGAGCTTTGAGATCGCGACGATTCGCACCTTTGGCATCATTACCGGATTGGGGGTACTCTGCGCACTGTTCATCGAGCTCACACTCATTCCGGCCCTGCGCAGCGTCTTGAAGCCACCGCCCCGGGTTGCATTGGACTCATTCCGAGGGGTAACCCGCTGGGACCGCTTCGCCGATTGGATTGTCGCGTCAGTGCTGCGCTCTAGGGTGCGCATCGCCTTGGGCTTCGCATTCATCGCCTTGGTGTCGGCGACGGGCCTGTTGAACTTGAATCGTGAGAACTCTACCAAGAGCTATTTCGGAGAATCATTACCGGTACGCACTCAAGATCGCTTCTTGAATGAAAAGCTTGCCGGTACCAACACCCTTTATGTCGTTTTTCAGTCCGATAGTGCTGACCGAATGAAGGACCCAGCAGTGCTTCGACTGGTTGAGAGTGTTCAGCGCTACGTGGAGACCTTGCCCGATGTCGGGAAGACGATTTCCATTGTTGACCCCTTGCGGCAAATGAACAAGGCCATGAATGCCGGTGCTCAGGCGAGCGACGTGGTTCCAGCAAGTCAAGATTTGATCTCACAATACCTGTTGCTCTATTCGATCTCAGGTCAGCCCAATGACTTCGACCCCTATGTCGACTACGAGTACCGCAATCTAAACCTTGTGGTCTGGATGAAGAACGACAGTAGTCGCTATGCAGAAAACATTGTCGCTAGCATTAGAAGCTATGTGGAGCCCAAACTACCGGCAGGGGTTCGCTTGACGATTGGGGGCAGCGTTCCTCAGACCTCGGCGCTGAGCGAAACACTGGTCAGCGGCAAACTTAAAAACATTGCCCAGATGATTCTTGTGGTCTTCGTGGCGGGCATCATCATTTTCCGTTCTTGGCT
Organism: Betaproteobacteria bacterium; assembly: GCA_043760705.1. Lineage (GTDB taxonomy): Bacteria > Pseudomonadota > Gammaproteobacteria > Burkholderiales > Burkholderiaceae_E > JAPOKJ01. The sequence continues at coordinate 3,612 of JAYUOT010000459.1, read as the reverse complement.
GGCGAGTCTGTATCTTGTGCTGCCTCTACTCGTGACCGTGCTGGTAAATTTTGGGGTGATGGGTTTGTTCGGCATCCCCCTCAATACGCCAAACTCGGTGAGTTCCGCGATGGGGATTGGCATCGGGGCCGATTACGCGATCTACCTTCTGTATCGATTACGCGAAGAGATGCAGGAAAAAGGCGATTTTGAAGCGGCTCTTCGAGTGACCATGCGATCAGCCGGCAAAGCGGTTGTTTATGTGGCGACCGCCGTGGCCGGAGGCTACTCCGTGTTGCTGCTTTCCTTTAATTTCTATGTGCATATATGGTTTGGCCTCCTGATTGTTCTAGCGATGATTGTGAGTGCAATCACGGCACTCTTTCTCATTCCAACTCTACTCACTCTTCATGTGCCGCGTTGTCTGCGTGGGGCGAACGCGTCGTCCCGGCCGACATTGCGCAGTGGCTTACCGGTGGGCGCTATTTTAGTGGCGGTCGGGTTGCTCGGTGTTCTGGTGTTGAGTACGTCGGCCCAAGCGCAAGCGCCCTCGGCTGATGAACTGATGCTGCGCAGCTATCAAGCCAATCGGCTCGACAGTTCCCTTTCCAATGCGACCTTTCGGCTGTTGAGCCCCTCGGGGCAAGAGCGTTTAAGGAAGACTCACGGCGCATCCAAACTGGCCGCTGACGGACTATTGAATCGTCGCGTGGTTCGATTCTTGTCGCCCGCTGACGTTCGAAACACGACCTCTCTACTCATTGAAAATACCAAGGGTGAAGACGAGATATGGGTTTATCTGCCGGCGCTTAAAAAGGCCCGACGCATCGCCGGTAGTGGCAAAAAAGGCAGTTTCTTTGGTACCGATTTATCCTACGGAGATGTCGTTGGGCACAAGCCAGAGGCCTGGAAGCATCGCTGGTTGCGCGAGGAGCAGATGCAGGGACAGGTTTGCGATGTGGTGGAGTCCTTGCCAGCGAACACTGCTGTGGCCGATGAGTCGGGCTATTCCAAACGAATTAGCTGGCTGGCTCGACCCCATCATGTGGCCCTCAAAGTGGAGATGCTGGATTCCGGCGGCGCCCCCTTGAAAACGGTACTCAGCAGTGAGCTTAAATTGGTCGACCCGGCAAGGGGTAAGTGGCAGGCTATGAAGCTTGAGGCGAAGAATATCCAAACCGGACATTCGACCTTCATCACCATGGAGCGCTTTGATGCGAACGTGGCGGTCGCCGAGGACCTGTTTTCGCAGCGCTACTTAGAGAAGGAAGAGTAGCTTAAATGCTTCGACTCTCCTTACCGCTTGTGCTGTGGTTTTGCTTCGTGGCGCCAGTGTTCAGCCAGTCGGTAGCTCCCACATCTGACTTAGTCACCGCCGCAACGCGGGCCGAGGCCGCCACCCATGCAACGGAGAAGCTGCTACCGTTCGGGGAGTGCCGCACGGGATATTGGTCTTCGTCGAGAAATCTGGACGATGACCAGCATTTGAGCAGTTCGAACTGTCTTCTGAATTGGAAGGCTCAGGCCAATGAGCATCTCAGGTTTAGCGTGAATGCCCGCCTACTTTATGGCGCCAATGCCGACCGTTCTAAGTTTAGTGGCCGTGTGCGCGAGAGCTATCTGCTGGCAGACCTTGGGCCTTTCACCCTCAAGCTAGGGCGTCAGATCGTCGTGTGGGGCCGCTCCGATCGTGTGAGTCCTACCGAAGTATTGTCGTCGCGCGACCTGACTGCACGGGTTTCAGACAGTGATGAACAGCGTAACGGTAACGATATGGTGTCTTTGCGCTTCCAAGCCAGCGGCGAAACCTCAGTGACGGCTACGGTGGCGCGTTTTGAGCCGAATCGCATGCCAACCGGTTCGTTGCCTGTGAACCGCACTGAACGGTCGACCCCGTTGCGGCCAGAGTTTGCCTTCAAAGTTGACCGTAGCGGTTCTGGTTTCGATTGGTCGCTATCGTATTTCGACGGCTTTGATAAAACGCCACGCTATCGTTTTTTACCCAAAGCACCCTCGGTCTTTTTTGAGAGTAGCCATGAGCGCATGCGTATGGTCGGCGCCGACTTTGCGACCTCGCAGGGTCGCTGGACCTTGCGAGGGGAGACGGCTTTCTTTCGTGTGAGCGACGATTGTGATGGCTGCTTGACGGAGTCTCGCCAGATCCAGCGTGCCGTTGTAGGGGTGGACCGCGATCTGCTGGACAGCGCCAACATTAATCTTCAAGTTTTCGGGGTGCGGCGCTCAGGCTATGCGGACCCACAAGCGGCGGCACCGGCTCAACAAGCCTTAGTCGCCGGACTCAATCGACTGAACTCTGAGTTTGGGGCGATTGAGCGGGGCGTCACCGTGCGTCTGAGTGACCGGTTCCTGAGCGACACCTTAAGGGGAGAAGTATCGGGAATTTTTGATTTGACGCAATCCAGTCGCGTACTGCAAGCTCGCCTTAGGTATGCAGTCAACGACCAATTCAAAATTAATGCTGGGGTGGATCGATTTCAGGGACGCGAGCAATCGTTCTTTGGAGTTCGCACCAAGAATAACCTTGGTTTCGTCGAGTTAGCTTGGGTTTTTTAGGGCCTCGTTCGACATGGCGGGCTTGCGTGAGGCCGGGTTGATCGCACCCCCAGCGCTGCCCGAACAATGGGTCGTCGATTGCAGAAGCGTCGGTGCTGGTGGCCCCGCACAGATTGACCTCGGGCGCTGCCTCTACCGGGGCGTCGTTCAAAAAAAGGACATCATCAAGTGCGACGAGTTCCACGTCACCTTCAGGGATCGCGACAGCGCCATCGATAAAATGACCCTCGCACCGTCACCGGAGCCACCTTCTTATGGAACCTCCTACAGCACGTCTTGCCCAAGGGCTTCAGGCGCGCCCGAAGTTACGGCTTCTTGCACCCCAACAGCAAACGTTTGATCGCGCTGCTCAAGCTTTTGGTCTTCAAGCTGATCGCCAGCAAACCAACCCCGCCAACACCGCGTGCGTAACTAAGATGCCGCTGCTGCGGCTCGCGCATGACCATCATTGGGCGACGAGTCTTGCCCGCCAGCAATGCACCGCCGCAGCCGTTCTACGAAAAAGCTCTAAGCGCGTAAATCAAACAGCTCAAGCGAAAAACAGAACTCAATGAGCGCTGCGAATGCGCTCGGCCAAAATCAGTAAAAAACACGACGTTTTGACCCAATCAGCGCACCTTGCGAAGCTTCGTTGCCGCAATCACCGCTCAGGGCATCGGTCATGCTGGCCTTGGACCCTTTAAAGTCCTTCGTCACCGCTCAATCCCGAAAAGAAATTTACAGTAACCACCTCAACTCACCGGGCTTGTCCAACAACCGCTTTAGTTCGTGGTTCGCTTCGCTCTCACGATCTAAGCTTAATTTTTATGCAGTCTTGGGCCAATTGATTTGAACTTTCCGAGACTGCGCCAGACAATCTCTCAGCGTGGTTGAAAGCACAAGGACTGGTCAGTATCAGAGACCGGTGGATCAAAGCACAGGGCTATTCGGCAAAGAAGGAAGCGTAACTTCGTCAGCGAGCCGACTCGTCGATGCGCCCACTGCGGACCCGCACGGTGGGTGGTGTGGGGGCTGGAGGTTAGAAAGCTCCGGCTACCCGATTAGCCTTCCTACTTGGAG
>JAYUOT010000458.1:0-9223 GCA_043760705.1 Betaproteobacteria bacterium | reverse complement strand
CCTCGTCGTACATGAAGCTCTCGCCATAGGCCGGCGCCACCAGTACGCTGCTGCGTAACACCACACGGGTGTTGATTGCAGCCATCACAAAGGGCCCCACCCAAACTTTAAAGTCCTCGTCGTAGGCCGCAAAACGGACTTCGATTTGCTTGAGCTCCCGGGCATGGTTCGGTCCACAAAGACTATAGGGATCCTTGAGTTGCTTACGAAGTGCAGCGTTTCCACTCGCCTCCTTGACCACATTCACCAAGCTAGCCACGGTGCCGCCCGAAGCGCCACCTTTCATGCTTTTTACCCGCATGCGTACCTGAGTACACGGTTCACCGTAAAGTTTTTGCGCGGCTTGCTGCAAGTGCCAAACGCCGAGATCGGAAGGAATAGAGTCAAAGCCACAACAGTGAACAATACGAGCGCCAGACGCTTTTGCATCGGCCTCGTAGTGTGCAATCATGTCGTGAATCCATTGCGGCTCTCCGGTTAAATCACAGTAGTCGGTGCCGCCCTGAGCACAGATCTTGACCAGTGCCTCTCCATATAAAGCATAGGGGCCCACCGTCGAAATGACCACCCTGGTTTGCTCACACATCGCACGCAAACTGTCCTCTTCGGAGGCATCGGCCAGGACCTGACGCAAGCCCTTGACGACAAACCCTTCCGACTCAAGTTCTTTTTTTAGCTCGCCAAGCTTTTCTTTGGAACGTGCAGCAACGGCCCATTGCAAAGCATCTTTGTCGCAACCATTGCCGTAATGATCAAGCAAGTAACGACAGACAATCTTGCCCACAAAACTTGTGGCACCAAAGACAATGAGATCAAACTTCATGAAACTCTATGGAAGAAAAATTTTTAGCGACAAGGAAATTTAATTCGCCAGTCCGGCCATCCAGCGCGCAAAGGCTTGGATATCAATATTGCCACCACTGATCACAATGCCGATCCGTTTGCCCTTTAAATCGAGCCTACCTTCCTCCGCTGCAAATCTCGCCGCCGCAAACCCAAGTGCTCCAGTAGGCTCCACCAGCATTTTCATGCGTTCAGCAAAAAAGTGCATCGCCTGAACAAGTTGTGCATCCGTCGCCGTAAGAATATCGCTGGCATCACGCTGAATAATCGGAAAAGTAATCTTGCCCACTAACTGGGTTTGAGCGCCATCGGCAATGGTTTTAGGCACTTCAATCTTGACGGGTTTGCCAGTCCGAAAAGACTGCTGTACGTCATTACCAGCCTCAGGCTCGACGCCATAGATGTTGCAGAACGGTGACAAGGCCTTCACAGCCAAGCAAGAACCGGCCAATAAGCCTCCCCCGCCTAAGCACGTGAAAAACGCATCGAGAGGACCTACTTCTTCAATCAACTCCAGAGCAGCCGTGCCCTGCCCCGAAATCACGTCAACATGATCAAATGGGGGAATCAAGGTGAGACCGCGCTCGGAGGCCAACTGACGACCGATCGCCTCGCGATCTTCACGATATCGGTCGTACAACACCACCTGCGCGCCATAGCCACGAGTGGCCGCGATTTTGAGCGCCGGTGCGTCTTGGGGCATCACGATGACAGCAGGCATCTTCAAAATTCTAGCGGCTAAAGCAATCGCCTGAGCGTGATTTCCAGAGGAGAAGGCAACCACACCCAATTGGCGCTGTTCCTGGCTGAATTTCGCCAAAGCATTGAAGCCCCCGCGAAATTTAAAAGCACCCATGCGTTGAAAGTTCTCGCACTTGAAAAACACTTCGGCGCCAAAAATTTCATCCGCAAAGCTGGAGCGTAGAACGGGCGTGCGATGCGCGATTCCCTTCAGGCGTGCAGAAGCGGCCTGAACGTCGGCAAAGCTGGGAAGGAGCAGTTCAGAAGTCATAAAGCAGAGGTCATAAAGGCGACTTTCTACAAAAAGATGATTCACGGCATCGTATTGGGGACGCATTGATGAAGAGTTTAGTACACTGTCGAATATGATATTAAACATCGCCACTTATGCTTGAAGCCCTCCTTAAGAGCAACCAGGATTGGGCCTTTAAAATCAGCCAGCAAGATCCTGAATTCTTCTCCAAACTGGCCCGACAACAGTTTCCTGAATACCTCTGGATTGGCTGTTCAGATAGTCGTGTTCCCGCCAATCAAATTGTCGGGCTCTTGCCGGGCGAATTGTTTGTTCATCGCAACATTGCTAACCTGGTGGTGCACACCGACTTAAACTGTCTTTCGGTCATGCAATTCGCAATCGACGTGTTGAAGGTGCGTCACATCATTGTGTGCGGCCATTATGGCTGCAGCGGCGTGCGTGCTGCCCTGCGTCGTGATCGATTGGGACTAAGCGACAATTGGTTGCGCCATCTGCAAGATGTGCGTCAAAAACATTCTGCACGCCTCAACTGCGTTTGCGGCGATACTGAGGCGATCGATAAGCTTTGTGAAATTAATGTCATTGAGCAGGTCGCCAATGTGTGTCAAACCACTATTGCCCAGGACGCCTGGGATCGCGGCCAGGAACTCTCAGTGCATGGCTGGATCTACGGTATTCAAGATGGTTTGATTCGCAACCTCGGCATTTCGGTCTCGAGTACGACCGAAGCGGATGCCGTGTACCAGGCGGCCTTGCTCGCGCTCGACGAGCGTGGCACGACCTAGTGCCTTCCGCCTTAAGCTTTCCGGGTTGCGATGGTCTTGTAAAGTTGAGCGGCATCGAACGGCCGTCCAATTTTTTCGTACACATCGGCAAGCGCCAGCACAGCGCCCGACCCGGCATCTTTCTTTTGAGCCCGCACCAGAAAGTCCTCGGCTTTGCCCCAGAGCGCTTCTTTTGCGCAGAGTTTCCCCAAGGCCTCCAGTAAAGCGGGTTCCTCGCCTTGAGCGCCTAACCAGCTCTCAGCCAGTCTTAGTCGTTCGCGAGCGGGGGGCTGGTTTAGCTCAGCATAGCGTAGCACCAAGCCGGGTCGGTACTGCTCAGCCATTTTGCGTTCGATCAATCGCGCCGCCTGCAAATGCTCGTCAGAATGAATCAGTGCATCCACACTGGCATCCATCAGTTCGGGCCGATCAAGGGATTTACCGGCTTCCTTGATGATGGCCTTGAGCCGATCCGGGGAACCCTGAGCTTCCTTGATACGCGCGCGCCAGGCACGAGCGCTCAGACCTTGAATCACCTCTTCCGGCATCGCCCGACTTTTCTCGATCTGACGCAGCACTCGCAACATCGCCGGCCAATTTTCCGCTTGCTCGTGCGCACGCAAGGCCAGACGAAGCTGCTGAACATGACGGCCGCCTGCTTGATGAGCCAAATCAAGTGCTTCCAGGGCCTCCTGGGTTTGACGATCGTCGAGCAAAATTTCGGCCCGGGTCATTTGTAAAGCAAGCTGATGCTTGCCCTCATCAGATAAAGCACTCAACCACTGATCGCGGCGCTCCGATTCGCGCATACGGTGCGCAGCCCGCGACGCCAGCAAACAGGCCGCCGCGTCTAACTCAGTGACCTGACGCGCCTTCTCCGCCAAGCGCTCAGCGCGCCCAAAGCGCCCTTCATAAAAAGCCACCACGCCATCCGCCAAAGCCTGCACGCCAAGATTGCGCGCCCGAGTCGCGCGGTAGTCACGAACCACCGTTGGCAGTCGCAGGGTCGTGTTGAGCGCGCGGATCACGAAGTAGCCCAGCGCAAAACTCGCCAGTAAAAAAAGCATCGCGAAATTGACCGAAACATCCAGGCGATAGGGTGGCCAGAACACGGCCACATTGCCATGATTAAAGCGCAACAAAATGCCGAGCCCAACGCCGAGCGCAACGAGAAGAAGGATAACCACTAGGCGACGCATCTTGGCTTAGTCCGCACGCTCAGGCTTGGCGAGGCCGACCCCTAATTTTGGCCACCCGTAATTCGGCCACCCGTAATTCGGCCACCCGTGCTTTGGGCATCCGTGCTTTGGCCTCATGTACTTTTGCCACACTACTTTTTCCCCTCACGCAAACTGCGCATGGTTCGCACCACCGACAAGCTTTCAAAGCTGAGGGTAGGCTCATTGGTGGTTCGAGACGAAAGAATCTGCTTGATTTGCTCCTGAGCTAAAACCACCTGCTTGTCGCGTCCATCAAAATAATTACTGAGCCAGGCATGCGAGCGCTCGAGATCCGCCTTGAGGACACTCTCTTGTCGCGACGACAAGGCCATTCGAGCATTCAAAAGCCGAAGGCGTAAATTTTCTCTCACAAAATAAGCCTGCTCGGGACTCAGCAAAGCGGCATCCGGATTCTCAATACGAGTGACCCGAATCAAGTCACGCCAATCTTGTCCGACCACCTTGCCCTTACCGAGCGACATATCGAGCGCACGGCCCCAAAAACTCTGTGTGCTGGAGGGCCCCTCAGCCGAGGCTGGAACCGTAGAGGCTTTGCCCGGAGTCGATTTTGAATCCACCGCTTTCGGATCAAGAGCTTTCGTGGCGCTCGATTTGTTGTCGGCTGCTTTTTTCTCACCGTCCTTGGGTCCGATCAGTCGATCAGGAGAGCCATTATCCGGGCGCCTCGCCTCGGACAGGAGAGGCAGGACATCCACTTGCGCGCTGATCGCCTCAAGCTTCTGGGCTAGGCCACCCGTGTCTTGTTGACTCATCAATCGAATTCTCTCGACATCTTTGCCGAGGGCGCGTTTCAGGTTGCCCAAGCTCGGGTCGGCCAGTCGATCAAGTTTTGCCTCAGCAGCCTGTAGGCCAATAAGAGGGCCTTGCAAGCTACCTCCCGAAGCCGCTTGTTGGGCGGCGAGAAGAATGACCCCTTCCAGATCCGCTAAGGCGACGTCTAAAGAGTCGTTGGACAAGGCGCGGTAGAGTTTTTCGAGCTGAGCCTGCTGACCGGCCGCCTCATTCACCCGGTTTTCCATGATGCTGATTTTAGCTTGAGCGTCACGAAGGGTTTCTTGCAAAAGCTTAGTCTGCCCCTGACTTTCGACCAGGCGATGATCCTGAAGCTGAAGACGTTTGGCCAATTCCTGAGAGTCAGTCCGGTTGAGTTGAACGCTCCAAAGCGAGGCCAGCAGGGCCAATGCCGCCACGCCGAGTGCGAACCAAAAGCGCCGCCCTCCCGAGGAAGCATGGGAACCCGCAGGGACCGGCCGAGCGGGAAGCTTGGCGTCGGCAACATAGGCATCAGGATGCAAAGGGGATGTGGGGATATCTCTCAAGAACGCGGCTCCATGGCGTGCATTTTAGCCTGAGGCCCGCATGACCGACACCAAGCCATCGGCGCCCGGCTGAACGACTTGAATTTGCGCCCAGCCCAGCCGGCCTAAAAGATTCTTGATACGCTGATGTGGGACCAAGGCCACGTCACGCTGCGTGACATGGCCAATGGATAAGTTGCGCACCTCCTGGGCCAAGCGCTCGGCCACCCCCTCTTGCGAAATATACCAAACCACCTTTTCGAAATTGGGGTCGGCAATAAAACGCTTTAAACGGGGCACGGCAAATTCCCAATCCGGTTCCAGGCTAATTTGCTCATAAAGCTCGGCCTCCATCACACTGGCTCGTCGCTCCCGGAACATGGCCCCCCAGGGCGTCTTGGTTTTAGAGGCGCGGGCGACAAGGATCGATTGATTGCTGAGATCGCCCCAGAAATCGGCCGCCATTAAATGCTCGGCGTCATGGCTGTCTTCCGGCCAAACAATCTCGGGGTCTGGCCAAGCCAAGCTTTGCAAGCCTTCCTTGAGCGTAGAGACCGAACCAGGTCCAACACAGGCGAAGCGGGGCATCGGGAGATCGGGATCATAGGCTTGCGCTAGAGCCAACAATCGCTCAGCAGCACTCGGGCTCACTACCACCACCCAATCAAAACTTTGCAGCATGAGGGGCTGATCAAAGCGCGGCTCAATCTTGCTAAACGGAATCGCCAAGTTCGGAATGTCGGCCTGCCACAGTTGATCAGCCAAGCGTTCAACGCGCGGCCATGGCTGGGTGAGGACCAAAAGACTTTTCATAAGGTGGATTGTAGAGGACAGCGCAACTCCTGCATTTCAGTAAAATACTTATTACTGTATATTTATACAGTTACATGACTCTTTTGTCGCAAATTTGATTCATACCGAGTGTGATGTTTAACCAATAACCATGTCCACGAACCTTACCGATTAACCCTACCGATTAACCATGCCTATCCGTTACGCTGAACTGCATTGTCTGAGTAATTTCAGTTTCTTGCGCGGCGCCTCTCATGCTGAGGAGTTGATCGAGCGCGCCCAAGAGCTGGGTTATGAGGCGCTAGCCATTACTGATGAATGCTCGCTTGCTGGCGTGGTACGAGCCCACATCGAAGCCAAGCAGCATGGCTTCAAACTCATCATGGGAAGTGAATTTTCCCTGCACGAGGTCTTTCCGGGCTCGGCCGCCAAGCTTGTTTTACTGGCGCAAAACCGCCAAGGCTATGGCAATTTATCGGAGTTCATCACCACTTGTCGCCGACGTGCCGACAAAGGGTTTTACCAAATCTTTGCGCAAGACATAACAGCCGGCCTTGCAGACTGCCTCGCACTCTGGGTGCCCGACATCAATGAATCCAACACGCAGTGGCAGGCACAAGTGAGCACCCTACAGCAAGGCTTTCCGGAGCTTTGGGCCGTGTGTGAAATGCTGCGACGGGGTTATGACCAAGAGCTTTTGCAGCGTCTTAAGCAACTTGCTGAAGTAGCCCCTCATGAAACGCTTCCAGCGGGAACGCAGGCAGCAGCCCAGGCTCCTAGGCTCAAGCTGGTCGCGGCCGGAGACGTACATTTCCATCTGCGCTCGCGCAAAACTTTGCACGACTGCATGACCGCGATTCGCCTCAACACCTCGGTGGCGAGCGCTGGCAAAGCCCTCATGCCCAATGCCGAGCAGCATTTACGCAGCCGCCTGCGGCTCGCCCAGCTCTACCCGCTTGAGTTGATGGAAGAGTCAGCCCGCATTGCCGAGCGCTGTACCTTCAGTCTGGACGAATTACGCTATGAATACCCTGAGGAAATCGTACCCGCAGACGAAACACCGACCTCATGGCTCAGAGTCCTCACCTATCGCGGCGCGCCGCAGCGCTATCCCCAAGGCTTGCCGGACAGCGTTAAAAAGCAAATTGAGCACGAACTCAAGCTCATCGCTGATCTGCATTACGAGCCCTACTTCCTCACGGTTGCCGATATTGTTCACTTCGCGCGCGGACAAGGCATTCTGTGCCAAGGCCGGGGCTCAGCCGCCAATTCTGCCGTGTGCTATTGCCTGGGCATTACCGAGGTCGACCCGGCCCGCATGAGCGTTCTGTTCGAGCGCTTCATCAGCAAAGAGCGCAACGAGCCACCCGATATTGATGTCGACTTTGAGCATCAACGTCGCGAAGAGGTGATGCAATACATCTACAACAAATATGGACGAGATCGCGCCGCCCTCACCGCCACGGTAGTCTCCTACCGGGCACGCTCGGCGGTGCGCGATATTGGCAAAGCACTCAATGTAGATGCCCAGCGCATCGACAGTCTCGCGAAATCGCATCAGTGGTGGGACAGCACCATCGATCCCGAGCAACTGCGCGCAGCAGGCTTTGATATGGGCTCACCCTTGATCGAGCACTGGATACATCTCACCCGCACGCTCAAGAACTTTCCTCGCCACCTCTCACAACATACCGGTGGCTTTGTGATTGCGCGCGACAAACTCAGCCGCCTGGTGCCGATTGAAAATGCCGCCATGGTGGATCGCTCCGTCATTCAATGGGACAAGGATGATCTCGACGCTCTGGGGCTGCTCAAGGTCGACATCCTGGCCCTCGGCATGCTCTCGGCGATTCGGCGCTCACTTGAGATCATCGGTATGCGACGAGGCCTGCGCGATGCGCAAGGCCGGCCACGCGCCATGATGATTCAAGAAATCCCCGCCGAAGACCCCGACACCTACGACATGATCTGCGCAGCCGATACGGTCGGCGTTTTTCAAATTGAATCACGCGCCCAAATGAGTATGCTGCCCCGCCTGCGGCCGCGTGAGTTTTATGATCTTGTCATTGAGGTCGCCATCGTTCGTCCCGGCCCGATCCAAGGCGGCATGGTGCACCCTTTCTTACGTCGCCGCCAAGGCTTGGAGCCCGTAGAGTACCCGCGTGAAGAAATCAAGCCCGCTCTGGCTCGCACCTTGGGCGTCCCTATTTTTCAAGAACAGGTGATGCAAATTGCTATTCTTGCGGCTGGCTTTACTCCAGGTGAGGCCGACCAATTGCGCCGCGCCATGGCCGCCTGGAAGCGCAAAGGAGGTCTGCATCATTTTTATCAAAGAGTAATCGACGGCATGCTCGAGCGGGGTTACACCCAAGACTTTGCCGATCGTATCTTCAAGCAAATGGAGGGCTTTGGCGAGTATGGTTTTCCAGAGAGCCATGCCGCCAGCTTCGCGCTGCTGGTCTACATTAGTTGCTGGATCAAACGCCATGAACCCGCCGCTTTTTTAGCAGCCCTGCTCAACAGCCAACCCATGGGCTTTTATGCCCCGGCCCAGTTGGTCAGAGATGCTCGCGCTCATGGCGTGGAAGTGCGGGGTGTTGATGTCTTGGTGAGTGAGGGCGAAGCAGTCATCGAAGATCATCAGGTGGTGCGGCTGGGCTTGAACAGTGTTCGCGGCTTAGCGCGAGACGCCGCCAGGCGTGTGCTTCGGGTGCGCGAGCTAAGACGCCAGCAAGTCCAACAAGAATCGAACCTGGACACTCGTCACCTCGTGACCGAATTCCCTTTTACCGACGTCGAGGACATGGCGCGCAGTTGTGAGCTCAATCAGCACGACCTACAAGCGCTCGCTCGAGCCAATGCTCTCGAAAACCTGGCCGGTCATCGTCGCCAAGCGGCCTGGGAAGTGGCCGCCATCCAAAGCCTGCCCGGAGTCCTCAAAGAAGCACGCTTTAGCGAGGAGCCGCTGTGGATCAGTCCACCCTCGGACGCGGAGGAAACCGTGGCCGACTATCGCTCCTTAGGCATTCCGATGGGACGTCATCCGCTCGACTTGTTACGTGGTGAACTGCAAGCCTTTCACGTCCTGCCCGCCGAAACCCTCAAAACTTTCCCCGATGGCCGCTTGGCCCGTGCCAGCGGCATCGTCACCCATAGACAAAGACCTGAAACCGCCAAAGGCACGATCTTTGTCACCCTGGAAGACGAAACCGGCGCCATCAATGTGATCGTGTGGCCCGATGTGTTTGAGCGCTACAAAAAAGAAGTGCTCGGCTCGCATCTCATGAC
>JAYUOT010000457.1:0-4296 GCA_043760705.1 Betaproteobacteria bacterium | reverse complement strand
TGAGCTTGACGCCATCACCATCGCTGGTGGCTTGGCCGAGAACGATTCTTTCTACTGTGCGAGAGGTCATGATGGCTAAGTCCTAGTTGACAGACGCGTTATTTTAAAGAGCTCAGCAGCGCCTCAATCTGTGCCGCGCGCTCGAGCAGGAACGTGTCCTGAAAACGGCCGGCGAGAATTTGCAGGCCTAGCGGGAGCGCTGGCACTTTGGCGCCTTGTGGGCGCGGGATTGGCAGCGTGATCGATGGCAGGCCAATTGCAGTCCAGACACGATTAAAACTCGATGAGCCCGTGCTGTCAGGAAGGGGAGCCACGCCGGGGGCGGAGGCGCCTAACAAGCCATCGAGGCTTGCGAAGGCCTGATCAGCCCAGAGTCGACCCTTTTCGAAGCTCAACAATGCCTCATGATATTGGGCGGCCGTGATGCTGGCCTGATCCTGCAAATAGTCTCGCAAGAGAGTGCTTAGCTGCTCCGGTTGGGTGTCGAACTCGTAGGCCAAAGCCCGCCAGGCTTCATAACCTTGCACCACGGCGTGAGCCTCGTACACCTCGTGAATCAACGCAGGCAGTTGCACCTCGAGCACTTCCACGCCGGAGCCTCTCAAATGGGCCGTGACTCGTTCGATCTCATGTTGATACTCGGCACTAGGCGCTCCCCAGGGATAGTGCCGAATGACTCCTAATCTGGGAGGCGCGGTACCAGGGTGGGCCGCTAACGGTATCAGTGCCCGCGCAAGCAAGGCGCAGTCCGAGACATTGCGCGCGAACAGGCCCACCGTATCCAGCGAGCTGGAGAAGGGCTTCAAGCCAGCACTATTAATTAACCCAAAGCTGGGCTTGAAGCCCACGATGCCACAGTAGGAGGCGGGTCGAATCACCGAGCCGCCGGTTTGCGTGCCAATCGCAAAACGCACCAGGCCCGCCGCGATAGCCGCGGCCGAACCAGAAGACGAGCCGCCAGGGGTATGAAGTGGGGCGCGGGGGTTGCGCGTAGGGGGTGGTTCCAAAAAAGCAAACTCCGTCGTGACAGATTTGCCCAGCACGACACCCCCTGCGCGTTCAATACTTTGCACCGCAGCGCTGGGTGTCGCCGGGTGATGACCCTTGTAAATGGGGCTCCCATATTCGGTGACCAGATGGGTCGTGTCAAAAATATCTTTGACGGCAACCGCGGCACCTTTTAGCGCTCCAGTGAGGCGGGCTTGCGCATGAGGACGTAGGGCCTCTACTTGTTCAGCGCTCATCCAGTGAACAAAGGCTTTCCATTGATCCTGTGCTGCGGCAAGCGCTTTGCGCTGTACTTGAAGGCCTTCGATCCAGGAGTCAATCTGTGCATCCGAAATTGCCTGGGTCGGCTGAGGGGTCATCTCCACGTAATATCCTTTTCAAACATTGGAATAGTATAAAAGAATGCCCTAGCGCGACGTCAGGCTCACGGTAGACGGTCCGCCGACCCAGGAGAGAGCGAATTTAGTCTCTACGAATCGCAATCTCGGTGGTCAAGGTCTTCCGGCGCGCGTAGTCTTTCCGGACAAACCGCTCGAAGGCTTCGGTCCCTGATCCAGGGCATGACATCCCGCGCAAATAACTCGACCGAGCGCAGCGAGTGGGTGAATGACAAGTCGCCAAAGGCAAATCGCGTCAATACAAAATTCACTCCCGATATTTCAATTTGAGCAGCGAGTTGTTCCCGTACTGTTTCAGGCGTGCCCGCCAGTGCGCGACCTGCGCCAACGAGTTCGTCCCAGCTCGAAGGGAAGTAAGCCGAGGGTTTGGTTCCATGTTTCACCCACAGATACATGAAGCTCTCGTACCAGCGCGCATAGGCCGTTCTGGCGATGTCGTTTGCTTCTTGTGCCGATGGTGCGATCACCATGTGTCGCGTAGTACCCATCAGCGGTAAATGGCTGGCAGGATGTCCGGCTGCGTGCCACTGGCCTCGGTAGGCGTCGGTAATTTTTCGCACGTGCTCCAGCGGTCCATTACTCACCACATTGCAGCGATTGGCCAGACACCAGGGCACGCTGTCAGGGTTGCCGATGCCATACCAAAGCGGTGGGTGTGGTACTTGCTTGGGGGCCATAGTGAGAGGCACCTTGGTAAATTGATGATACTTACCCTCGAAGCTCAACTCACGCGCTGAGGCCTCTGGATTTTGCGCAAGTGCCAAGGCCTGCATGACCACTTCGTAAGACTCGAGATAACGTGCCTGGGCCTCGGCCATGCCCACGCCGTAGTAGCCAAGCTCGAAGGGCGAAATGCCGCGCCCCACACCGAGTTGAAAGCGCCCGCCACTTAAGTGATCGAGCATGCAAATCTCTTCCGCCAAGCGCAGCGGATGGTAGAGCGCCAAGGTGTACACCAGCGGCCCGAACAAAATGCGCTTGGTGCGTTGCGCTACCGCCGAATGAAACACCGAGGGCGAAGGCGACATGCCCAAGGGGGTGGCATGGTGCTCGGCGGTGAGGTAGACATGCATGCCGATCCGGTCATAGGCCTCGATCAGGCGCAGACGGTTCTCGTAAAACTCGCCTAGATCGAGACCACTAGCGTCAAGATGATCGAATACGCCGAAGTGCATTGCAGAGGTCATGTAGGCAGAGGCTCGCTGACAAAAAGGGACTAAACTCGCTTTAGAGTTTACCTTCGTGTCGAGCAAATGACGGCGCCAGATATCACTGACGCCGCCAGGGCAACTCACCCCACCCGCGATTACTTCTTGTGACCCCAGACTTCGGCCAAGCGCGCATCCCGTCCACAGTTGTAGCGATAACCTTTATAGCGAATCGGATTCTTCTTGTAGTAATCCTGGTGATAGTCCTCGGCCACATAAAAGGTGCTGGACGGAGCGATTTCTGTATGGATGACTTTCACAGGACCCGCCTTGAGAAGTGCGGCCTTGCTGGCCTCGATCACCCCGCGTTGGGCATCGTTTTCATAAAAGATGGCGCTGCGATACTGGTTGCCGTGATCGCAAAACTGTTGGTCTTTGACGGTGGGGTCAATTGTTTTCCAGAAGAATTCCAACAGGGCCGAGTAGCTAACCTTGCTCGGGTCATACACGACCCGCACCGCCTCGGTGTGCCCAGTGCGCCCTGCACTAACTTGCTCATAGGTCGGATTGGCGGTCTTGCCACCGATGTATCCGGACTCGGCGCTGATGACGCCAGGAAACTTTTCAAAGTCGGATTCCGTACACCAGAAACAGCCGCCTGCGAACACGGCGCTGGCCGTTTGCCCGCTAGCCACGGACGGGTTCGTTGCAGTGCTTGAAGAGGGCGAACTTGCGGACGGTGTCCCAGCGTTCGGCGCCGCATTCTTCGGTGCCTGAGCATTCACTGGGGCCATGCCACCGGCGAGGCTGAGGGTCAGACCTAAAGAGAGGGCAATCCGAGCGAGATCAATACGAGAGAGGCCAATACCGGACCAAGAGAAGCGATTCAAGAATTTCATGTGCGCAGCTCCGGCAATTTGTCCTCAGTCGGCACGAATTGCAAAGCCACACCGTTGTTACAGTAACGCAGTCCAGTAGGCTTGGGGCCGTCATTAAAAACATGGCCTTGATGTCCGCCGCAACGACCGCAGTGATACTCGGTGCGTGGCAGGATCATTTTGAAATCGCGTTTCTGCCCTAGCGCTCCGGGAATGGCATCGAAGAAGCTCGGCCAGCCGGTGCCGCTCTCGAATTTTTGCTCCTTGGTGAATAGTGGCAAATTGCAAGCTGCGCAGATGAAAGTGCCTTTGCGCTTTTCATCGTTCAAGGGGCTACTGCCGGGGCGCTCGGTCGACTCCTCAAACAAGACGGCATAGGCGGCTTGCGGAAGCAGCTTCTTCCAGTCCGCCTTGGATTTGGTGAGGGGAGTGTAGGTGGGAGCGCTATGGGAGGATGTTGACATGGCTATGCCTAGTGCAAGTGTTGAGAATTGAAAGATTGCTTCACGCCGTTTCATACTGAGACCGCCTCGGATCGAGATAGGGTGGGTCGGCCCTTAAGTTGGCGAAAGGGCCTATTCGCTACCTCATTCCAGTCGATATGCCGTGGCAAAGCTAACATAGCAGAGATCACGGTTTGATATCAAATCGATGATCCGAGGCGGCTTTTTGACGACCGGCGCAAAAACCCCGGAACTCGACCCGCAATTGTGGCTCAAACGGCAACCTCGCACGACGACCGCCAATTGGTTCCCAAGCTAGGACCTCAAAATTCGAACTCCAGCCAGGACCCCAGTCAGGGCCAATAATGACCCCATTAGGCCCCATTAGGCCCCATTAGAACCCCTTTATCACCCCATTAGG
>JAYUOT010000456.1:0-4301 GCA_043760705.1 Betaproteobacteria bacterium | reverse complement strand
AGCAGGTCGGTAGTGATTTGTATCTAGGGTTCGGTCCCTTAGTTAACCACAAAGGGAGTGTTGCATTGAAGCAAGGACCCGCGATAAAAAGTGAGGACGAAGCAAAGCTTTCAATCGCTTATCCTGAAACGAGTGCACAGGAGCTTGAGCTTGCGTTCAATCTTCTGCACAAATTCGGAGCTCTAGGAGGCAGAAGTAGGAACGCATGGGGATCGTTCTCTCTCACACCGGAGAATATTGACTTGTCCGAATATTCCATGCGATTTTCTTTGCCCCTGCGCACACTTAGCGATTGCCTCAGACTTGATTGGCCGCATGCAATCGGCCAGGACATTGAAGGACACCCTCTCATTTGGGAAACCCAGCCGCTGGATAGATGGGAAGATGTTGTGACAAGCTTGGCGCGAATTAAAATCAAATTGCGGACTCATTTCAAATTCCCAGAAACACCTGTTGACGGAAAAATTCATGAGCGGCATTGGTTAAGTTACCCAGTTACGAAGCATTCAGTGAGCGCCTGGGAAAAGAAGCCGGGCGGTCCAAAAAGTCTGCGCCTACCCAACACTTTACGTTTCAAGGCTCGTTCTACAAGCAACGGCAAACTGACGGGAGTAATTTTTCATATGCCGCACCTACCACCTCAGCAATTTGAGCCAAATCTCCAAGAAATCGAAGGCGTATGGCGGCGTGTGTTCCAGATTCTCGATGACCCCGCTCAAAAACTAACCCGCATTCTCAGCTAAGCTCCACTATGACCAATAACCAAGTCTGGCAGACCAAACTGCATGCGCGCCTGCATGATCCCGCGGAGAAGGCGCTCGTGCTACTTCGTGATCCGGCCGGTCACGAAAACGGTACTAGTCGCGCCGTGCATCGTTTGCTGGGATTTCACGAGCTACCGGCTGAACACATCGACCCGGATAACGCAGAAGTGTTGCACAAAGTTCTATTCCAAAATGGCATTCCGCGCGCCCTTTACGACATTGTCAAACGTGCAGACTGGTGGGCTGCGGCGGCGGATCGGCCGCAGTGGCCGATGCAAGAGATCGACGTTGAAACGAAGCTTGGGGAACGTACCTTTAAGGTTGCCGATTTTGCGCAGGTTCGATGGACTAAGAAACCAATACTTACCCACCCATTGAGCGGGTGTGAAGCGGACCTCGTGTCGTTGAACGACACAGACTTCCACGACATCAAGCGAAGTGCCTTTGATCACCTCAGCGCATTAATGGTTGCCTTGGGCGCACAAAGCGAAGGCGAACACAACTGGAAAAAACTACTGCTGACCTTCTGGCGTTTTGGCCCCGAGATGAGTTCAGAGCATGACCATTGCAAGCTCGGTGAATTATGGAAACTGCTTCCTGCCGACACCCGTGTTCCAGACCACTCCATTTGGGATCATCTCGATCTCACGTCGGCCTTTGCTGGTGCGTTCGCGGCAGATGACAAGCACGAGGCGACCCTACTTTCTCTGAGCATAGGACCAGTCCAAGGGTTTATCGCGGCGGCGCGATCTACTTCCGACCTATGGGCGGGATCGCATCTATTGTCTCGTTTGGCCTGGGAAGCCATCAAACCGATTTGCGAGGCGATTGGACCGGATGCGGTGCTCTTTCCAAGGTTGCGAGGTATCCCTCAGGTTGATCTATGGCTTAAGGAAGAGTGTCAACTTCCGGCACAGCTATTTGAACAATGCGAATGGAACAAGACTGGCGACACTGACTCAAACCCGTTGTTTTCGGCGGCGTTGCCTAACCGCTTTGTAGCGATCGTACCGAGTGGGCAAGCCAAGGCACTAGCAGAGCGGTGCGAAAAAGCGGTACGAGATTGGTTGCTCACCTTAGGTTTTGAGACTGTGGATCAACTATTACGAGAAAGCGGGCTGATGAGCCAAGAAGGCACTCGGGACGAGAGTGTTTATGCGTATCAACAAGTTAAAACCCAACTTCAAGGCTTCCCGGAAGTGCATTGGGCGGCAGTGCCATTTTCGCTAATTAAGCCGAGAAATATCGAGAAGCAAAATGATCTTGATATTTCAGCTTTGCAAGACGCTCTAGCGCCCTTCAGCGGCAGTGCCGCTGGGCAATCGGCTGGCTTTCTTGATTCAGAGGCATGGAAGGTCCTAGGCACCGATCAGAGTTGGCAAGATCGAACAACGTTCTTTTCTCCCAATCCTGGAGTTTTATATCCTGCTATCTACGATCTAGCGGAACGCCTATTGGCCTCCGCGAAAAGCGTCCGATCCTTCGATGCGTTGTCGCAGCAAGGCTGGCGCGATTCTCTCACAGGTGAATTCGAATGGCTTACGGAAGACGCTAGCCAATTAAAATTACCGCCCGGTCAAAGGACTGAAACCCTATGGGCAAAGATCTCCAAGAGCAAGCCATCATGGGCCAAGACCGGCGAGCATCTAGGCGCACTCTCTGCGATCAAACGATTGTGGCCCACCATTTTTGCGGAGGAGGCCAGTAGCCTTACCGGAAAAAGCTTCGAACGTTTTGTGGTGTCTACTCACACCATGTCGCTATCCCAGACCCTCAGTGTTTGGCTGAAGGCTGACGCGCCGAACAAGCTCGAGCTCAAGGCGATTCTAGATAAGCACGGTATTGAGTCAGTTGCATTGCCTGCAAAGCTAGTGCGCGCTAAATTCGCAGGAGACCGTTTAAAAACTCTAGCCATCATGAAAAAGGTTCCTGCGCTATTTGATCTACTCAAGGAAAATGATCCCGAGGATGAATGCACTCGAAAATCCGTCCTGAAATTGCTGACCCAAACCACGCATCGCCCAGAGACATACTATGCCCTTGTTTTGCTCGATGGCGACAGGCTAGGGGAAATTTTGAGCGGCAGTACCAAGCATGCCATCAGCTATGCAGAAAGCTTTCACCCGCAGGTCAGAGTTGGTTTCGAGCGCCACGCCCAAACTAATCCCCAATTGCAAAAGTACGGGCAATCCAAGCGGGCTTTGTCGCCCAATCGGCATCTCGCGATTTCAGCAGCATTGAACGACTTTTCACAGACTGTTGTGCGCCACATTGTAGAAGTGGAGTTCATGGGCAAGCTTATCTACTCAGGGGGCGACGACGTACTGGCGATGATGAGCGTTGCGGACCTTCTCCCATGTATGGATCGCTTGAGACTTGCCTATTCTGGCCAGCATTCTATGCGCCAAAGTGTGCAGTCTCAAGACACCGGCGATAGCCTAAAACTTAAAAACGGCTTTGCCTATCTGGACGGGCGCGTCATGCGTATGATGGGGGAGAACGCCACCGCGTCGGCGGGCGCTGTGATCGTACATCACCAGACCCCGCTGTCGGTCGCCTTACGCGAATTGCGTAGTGCTGAGCAGCGTGCAAAGAACGAGGGCGGTCGCAATGCATTTTCGGTGTCCCTTATGAAGCGGGGAGGCGGCACCACGCACTTCACCGCAAAGTGGGACGATGCCATTGACTTGTTGATCAGGACGCGCGATTTCTTGGCCCTGGACTCAGTATCGAGGCGCGCCGTCTATCACTGTCTGGCCTGGATGACGGACCTACCCGATGACATTCCAGAGAGCATGCTGAGCCAAATGTTGCGTTATCAATTTGAACGGCAAACTTCGGATTCGGATAAGACCGCGCGTGATCAATTACCTTCACTTTGCCAAGCAATGGCCTCGTCGGCATTGCGAGATGATTCTTCAAATAACATTGGGGGGCAGGCCTCTCGTCACTGGCGCAAAAAGCTGAGCAGTTTTTTAATCTGCGCTGAGTTCCTGGTTCGAGAAGTCCGTAAAATCGAGGGTGCCACTGTCGAAGAGTCCGAGGCAGGAGTGCTCGCATGAGCTCGCTTTTTATCGACCCCGTCGACGTACTTTTCCTGCGAGGAAACAAACTCTTCGGCGATGCGGGTAGCTTCGGCGAAAGCCTTGTGCCGCCTTGGCCTTCGGTCGCTGCCGGAGCAATTCGCACAGCTCTGCTTAGTGCAAAGCAAGTTGATTTCGCCCAGTTTTCGAACAACCAAGCGAAGGACTCTGAACTTGGTTCCCCAAGCCATCCAGGGTCGTTTTATATCAAAGCCTTTCAACTTTCAAGGCGTGCGGGCAGTGCCAAGCCGACGCCAATTTACCCGCTTCCTGCTGACCTTTTAGTGCACTCAAGCAAAGGAAAAAACTCAATAGGCTATGTCAAGCCGCTATCTACCAGTGTCGGACTACTTTCGTCTTGCGTCACTCCTCTGCTTCCGGTGTTGGCCGAAGCTGAGCGCAGCAAAGCCAATCCCGGGTTTTGGCTCTTGGAGTCGGGCTGGCACAAATATTT
>JAYUOT010000455.1:0-9246 GCA_043760705.1 Betaproteobacteria bacterium | reverse complement strand
AAGGTGCTGGGGAAAACACCTATTGGCGTCAAGAACAGCGCGGGCTTTGTGGTGAACCGGATTCTTTGTCCGATGATCAATGAAGCCATTTTTGCTTTGCAAGAAGGTTTGGCCAGTGCCGAGGAGATTGACGCAGGCATGCGCCAGGGGTGCAATCACCCGATTGGTCCTCTGGCGCTATGCGATTTGATTGGTCTTGACGTGCAACTCGCGGTGATGGACGTGCTTTATAGCAACTTTAATGACAGTAAGTATCGCCCCGCACCATTGTTGCGGGAGATGGTCGACGCCGGAATGTTGGGGCGCAAAACAGGCCAAGGGTTTTACAGTTATGCGAAGTAGCATAAGCGCCGCATCTTAAGATTTTCCAAAACGAGCTTCCCTGACCTGTTGATTCATACTAGAATGGTTTGAAATAACAACTCGCCACTCAACGGCGAGCGCAACGATAAAACCAAGTGTTGGAGACAGGACTATGAAAAAGACGGCAGTCTTTGCGTCTCTTGCAACCGCAGTGAGTCTGAGCGCAATGCCCTTACTCCCCCAAGCTCAGCCCAAACCGCTTGAGCTTCGTTATTCCTCGGGCGCTCCTCCTAAGGGCAATCCCTGGGCGACGCAAATCGAACGCTATGTCAAAGAGGTGGATGAGGAGAGCAAGGGAGGCCTCAAGATTTCACCTTTCTTAGCGAACCAATTGGGCAGTGAGCAGGACACCATTCAACAGGTCGCTCGGGGCCGCATCGATATGGGCGGCTACTCTTCAGGGTCGGCGGCCTTGATCGTGCCCGAGATCTCTCTGCTGGTGATGCCGTTCTTCTTCAAGAACGCCGCGGAGCTGGACTGTGTGCTGGACAATCACATGACCTCCGTCGTGAAGGACTTGTTCGCTAAAAAGGGCATCCAGTTTTTGAGTTGGACCGAGGTCGGCACCATTGATATGGTGGGCAAAAAGCCCTACTTATCGCCGAAAGATTTGCAAGGTGCCAAGGCAATTTCTTACGCCAATAAATCCCAGGCGATGTTTTATGCGGCTCATGGTGCCAATGCCAACCCGATGGGGCTGCCCGAATGGATCCCGGCGTTGCAAACTGGTTTGGGCGAGTTGGTCATGACCCCGATCACGCTTGCGCTTCCGTCTGGTCTGACCAAGGTGGCGCCGGTGATCACCCGACTTGCGCTCTACGACTCACCGGGATTGACCCTCATCAATAAATCGGTCTACGACAAGCTGAGCAAAGATCATAAGGACGCCTTAGAGCGTGCGGCGGCCCGTCATCCCGCTGCCGAAATGCGCTCAGAAGTGCGTAATTTCGAGAATGTGCTTTTTGGTATGCATGAAAAAGCGGGTGGTCAGGCACTGACCATTACTCAGGCACAGCGTGACGAGTGGCGCAAAGCGACCGAATCGATCTATCCTCAAATTGTAAAAGAAGTGGGCGGCTCGGCCGAGAGTTTCTTTGCGACCATGGAAGCGGGTCGTCGAGCCTGCACCAAGTAGACAAGCGCCCGAAACATGCTGGTAACTCCTCCGCCGGCGCCCGCGGGTGCTCGGCGCTTTGTAGAGCTTTGGCATCGCAGCGAGTGCATGATCGCCGTAGCAGCGTTTAGTCTGATCGCGGGGCTCCTCATTCTCGACGTGTTGGGACGTGAACTGCTCGGCCCAATCTATAAGTGGCTGGACATCAAAGGAGCCACCGGCGTTTACGGTGCCCAAAAGCTTTCCGTGTATGCCTTGGTGCTGGGAAGCTTTTGTGGCATTGGCATTGCGACCGCAACGGCGAGTCATTTGCAACCCCGAGTCGGCTTTGGTTGGATACCCAAGACCTGGGGGCCGGGGATGGATCGCTTGGCCGACCTGCTCACCGGTCTATTCATGATGGGCGTGGCCTATTACGGTTTTGTGTTCGTCCAGTCCACGATGTCGACCGGACTTCGAGCGCAAGCCTTCAACATCCCCGTATGGCCTTTTCAGTTGGCCATTCCACTCGGCTTTTTATCTGCGGGAGTGCGCTACTTCTGTTTTGCGGCCTGGCCCAGTCTGCGTCCTCTACCTCCTGAGTTCCAAGAATGAGCGCCGCGCTGTTGTTGCTCGGCATGGTGTTCCTGCTGCTGCTTTTGCGGCAGCCCTTGTTGGTCATTCTCCTGGCGATCTGTGCCTTCGTGCAAATCGTTTGGGGTAAGGGCCAACTGGACTACATCATTGAGGATATGTGGGTTGGGTTGGATAAGGAACTCATCCTCTCGATTCCCTTGTTCATTCTCTGTGGCAATGTGATGACCCAAGGCTCCACCGCCAAGCGCCTCATCGATATTATGGCGGCGATCACGCGACCGTTGCCGGGTGGACTGGCGGTCTCGGCGATTCTGAGCTGTGGCATCTTCGCGGCGATCTCTGGCTCCAGTATTGTCACCATGCTGGCGATTGGTACCGTGATGTATCCGGCCATGAAAGCCGGTGGTTATGACACCAAATTTTCTCTAGGCACGATCATGTCCGGAGGCACCCTTGGCATTATTATTCCGCCCTCTATTCCCATGATTATCTATGGGCTGGTCACCGAAGCGTCGGTGACTGATTTGTTTCTGGCCGGTGTTGGCCCCGGAATTTTGCTCTTGATTGTTTTTGCGATCTATGCGGTTTGGTTTAACCGCAAGATGCCGGCGCAAAAATTCAGTGCCTCAGAATTTAAACTCGCCTGCCGCAATGGCCTGTGGGCCTTGATGATGCCGGTGATTCTTTTGGGCGGTATTTACAGCGGCTTTTTCACCGCAACGGAAGCGGCTGCCGTGGCCCTGGTCTATGCAATCTGCATCGAAACCTTCGTCCATAACGAAATGAAGCTAAAAGACTTCTACCAAGTGGTGTTGGATACTTCCAAACTTGGCGGGTCACTGTTTCCCGTGCTGGCCGTGGCTTTGAGCCTCAACATTGTGTTGATCGAGCATCATGTGCCGGCCGCCATGGTGCAGTTCATGCAAGGTTATATCACTAGCCCGCTCATGTTTATGTTGTTGGTGAACGTCCTGCTGCTGGGTGTGGGCTGCCTGATGACCACGGGTGAGGCCATTTTGATTTTGGCACCTCTGCTGGCACCGATGGCCGAGGCTTACGGTTACGACAAGATTGTCTTCGGCATCATCATGATTTTAAATCTTGAGATTGGCTATCTAACGCCACCCGTGGGGTTAAATTTGATCGTGGCCATGTCCGCCTTCAAGCAACCCTTCGGCTTGCTGATTAAATCGGCGGTGCCCTTCATCCTGATGATGTTGGTTTGTCTTGCTCTGGTGGTGTGGCAGCCTTGGATTGCGATGTATCTGGTCAAGGGCAAGTTTTAAGAGGCGAGCTTTTGAATCTGGTCGGCTTTCTCTAAGGTCGCACGGTAACCCGCCAGAATGGCGCGCCGGCGAAATTCTTCTGAAATGCTGACCCAGTAGCCGAAGGAGGGATGCAGATTCAGGTCGGCCTCCTTGACATCGACCATGGTGAGCAGGCGCTTTCGTAAATCACTCTCTTTGTATCGAGCGGCTTCCGGCGGGGCCTTGTCCTCGTGTGCGGAACAATCTACACTCAGGATTCGCTTGGCACCCAGGCGTCGAGCCAAGCGAACGGGAACCGCAGTAACAAGGTCGGGGTCATGGTAACGCTGACCACGAATCGTGACCGGTGTAAAAGTGCCCTCAATGGCGCAGGAGGCCTGGACGGCCACTCCCGCGTCGCCCCGACCGAAAGACACGGCCTGTCGATCAGCCGCACGCACGGCCACCACATGAAAGCGCGTCTTGAAAGTTTCTAAGGGGCGATTCGAAGTTTGATCGCTGACAAAGTCCGCAACCGCCGAACCCGCTAAACGCTCTTTGCCGCCCAAGTTCAATCGGGTAAAGCGGGCCACGCTTAGGCTAAGCGCGAGTTCTTCAATTTCCATGGCGGATTTACCATTCGCATAGAGGGCCCCGACGATGGAGCCTACCGAGGCACCCACAATCATTGGCGCACACACGCCCATTTCGTCGAGGGCCTTGAGCACACCGATATGTACAAAGCCACGAGGCCCACCGGAGCCCAGCACGAGAGCCCAGGGGGCGGTTTGGTGAACTGAAGCGGCCTCTAAGTTGTCCAGGACGGGCGCATCGACCCCGTTGTGGTCATAATTGGGATTAATTGCGCAGCCCATGACCGGTAGGCCAAGTGCGAAGCCGGAGCTGAGCAGCATGGAATTTCCAAGTAGACGTCTCTTAAGCGGAGACTTTAAAACGTTAGAGATCACAATTAAAAAATAACCTTAAGATGAGTTTGCTGCCGATTCTGCTCGATTGGAACATTCGCTTGCATCAGTTTATGCCCATGGAGTTTTAATATGTCGACCTTACATCACTTCAAAGCAGGGGCTTTCGAGTTCCTGGAGGGTGGATTTCCCTATTCGGCCGGGGTGATCGCGGCACCAGGATCTCGGCTGGTCCGAGTTCGCCTTGCAAACGGTCCGGATATGAACTCAGGGTTTAAAAGAATCGCCCGTCATTTGGAGGACGTGGGTCGCCCCTTAACCGCTCTTTGCGCGCTTGAGCTGCGCTCGCCACGCCAATTTAGCTTTGCTGGGTTTCACGAGTTTAATGTTGAATACGTGAAGATATTAACAGCGTGGGGATTGGTACGGGAGGGGCTCAATCCGGTCGCAAGAAGTAACGTGTGTCCGGTCTTTGATGCGCCGCTGACACCCCTATTTCACGCGTTTACCTACACTGTGCCGGAAAGTTTGATTGTTCAGGACCGAGACTATGTGGTGGCGGGCAGCGGCGAATGGCCGGAGGGCCAAGCGTTTCCGCAAGCCATCGTCGCGCGTGATGATCTTTCGCTAGCCGGCTTGTCGGAGAAAGTGCAGTTCGTATTGCGTACCATGAGGGAGCGCTGCGCAGGGCTCGGCGGCGTGTGGGACCGATTGACGGCCGCACAGATCTATACCACGCATGATTTTCATGCACTTGTTGCAACCCACTTCGCAAGCGCTGGTTTAATGCCTTGTGGGCTAAGCTGGCATTTTTGCAAGCCACCGATCATTGGCTTAGAATTTGAAATGGATGTGAGATCCGTGCTTAGCGAACGGGTCTTGCTTGACTAGGTGATTGAGGAATTTGAAATGAATGAATGGGTGACAAAGACGCCTGTCGATCTGAAGATCTTGCCCCGTGATCGACGCTTCGGCCGCGACCTTGCCATGAAGCGTTGGTGGCTGAATGAAGACCCGATTGCAACGGCCTTCTACAACGCCCTGTCCGTGACGTTCCCGCGTGGCGAAGCGTTCTTTATCGAGAGTGTTCGCGCTTTTCGGGAAGGCGCCCCCGCCAAACTTCTTGAGGACATCAACGCATTCACCAAGCAAGAAGGGGTGCACTCGCGCGAACACGTGGCCTTCAATAAGCATGTTGTTGAGGCCGGGTACGACCTATCGCGCCTGGAGGCTCAGGTGATTGAATCCCTGAATTTGACCAAAGATCGGCCCCAAATACTGAATCTTGCCGCCACCATGGCGCTTGAGCACTATACAGCGATCATGGCACAGCAATTTATTGCGAAGGACGAGCATTTGCGGGGGGCTGACACGGAGATCCGGAATTTATGGCGTTGGCATTCAATGGAAGAAATCGAACACAAGGGCGTGGCCTATGACGCCTGGTTGCACGCGACCCGCGACTGGACGCGCTGGAAGCGATGGAAGGTGAAGACCCTCATGATGCTTCTCACGACCCGAAACTTTTGGACGAATCGCTATATTGCGATGCTCGACTTGCTCAGCCAGGACGGTTTGTCAGGGTTTCGGGTGCACGGGCGAATCTTATGGTTCGCGCTCGGTAACCCTGGCATCGTTCGCCGTCTGCTTCCCGCTTGGTTGACTTTTTTTCTGCCAGGATTTCATCCTTGGAATCATGATGATCGGCATTTAATCAAATTTGCCGAGGTCGAATTGATGGCTGGCCAGACGGCGGCGGCCAAGACTTGATGTCACCCCGCCCTGGCATTAAGCCTTGGGCTTGGTGTCATGCTTGATATTCTTGCCCGTATTGGCCAGCCAAGAGCCGAGAATACCTTTGGGCATGAAGATAATAAACACGATCAGCAGCAGTCCGTAAATCGTGAGATCAATACCCAAGACTTGATTGCCGATCAAGACTCGCAGCGATTCTGAGAGTGCCAGCAGCAAGAAGGCGCCCACCATGGGCCCGAGCATTACAAACATGCCACCCGCGATCACCCCGAACACCATTTGAAGCGAGACCCCAATCCCGGAAACCGTTTCAGGATTGATATATTGTTGATACTGGGCATACAGAACACCACCGATACAGGTCATCACTGCAGAGAGCATCGTGATGCGAAGTTTGGTTTTTGTGACGTCAATTCCGATCGAGGCTGCGGCATCTTCTTCTTCGCTGATGGCCTCGAGTGCAATTCTGCTCATGCTCTTGTCGACGCGGTGCCAAATAAAAAGTCCGATGAGAAAACAGGCCAAGATAATGTAGAACCATACGGCTTTGCTGGTGAATTGCATGCCACTGAAAGACCAGGTGCTGCCCGCGCTCAGCGCCGTCTTGGGGGTGACCCCGAGGGATCCACCGGTGATATCTCGTAGGGCCACAATCACTAGTCGCGTGACCTCCGATAGTGCCAGGGTCACCAGGGCGAAATAGTGGCCTACAATTTTGAAGCGAAAACACGGGTAACCAATCAAGTAGGCCACCAGCAGAGTGATCGCGATGGCCACCAGCATGCCAAACCAGGGGGACCATCCGAACCAATTCCAAAGCATGGTCACGGTATAGGCACCAATGCCGAGAAAAGCGCCGTGCCCGAAGCTCACCATGCCGAGCCGTCCCATGATGGCCCAACTGGTATAGACATAGGCCCAGAGCAGGCCCATGATCATTAAATGCAAAGGGTAGTTACCGACTCCCGTCAGGGGAACAATGAGTAAGACCGCTAGAAGAATGATCGCAATGGACTTGTTCATGGTCTTTCGGTGGGATGGGCTTCGCTGGGTTGGTAGTGGCTGAGATCGGCTAACGGTGCTTTAGCGGCGCTTGGCAAGAATGCCCTCAGGGCGCCAAAACATGAAGGCAATAAAGAAGACAAAGGCAATGACGTAGCCCCATTCCAGCTGAAACATGAAACCGCCCACGGAAATGAACTGAGCGAAAAGAAAGGCGGCGATGAACCCGCCAATCAAATTGCCGAGGCCGCCGAGCACGCAGATGAGAAAGGTCAGGGGACCAAAGGACAGACCGATGGCCGGATGAACGTCATACTGCAGAACAAGCAGACAGGCGGCAAGGCCCGCCAAGGCACCCCCCACGGCAGAGGTGAGAAGATAAATGCGGCCTGGATTGACGCCCATCAAGGGCATGATGGCACGATCCTGACTGATGGCACGAATGGCTGTCCCGACATAGGTGCGTGTCAAGAAAAAGTAGGCCCCGACAATGGCCACGGCCGCGACCACAAAGGTAATGATTCGACTGAGTGACAGATTCATCTCACCAATACTGAAGACCGGTAAGCGCACGCCAAGACTGCGAAACTCCACGCCGAACGTGACGGTCGCCAGAGCCTGTAGCAAGAAAAGTACCCCGCCCGTCACGAGTAGTTGATTGATCGGCTCGGCGTTTAATACCGGACGAATAATGTACTGATGCATGAGTGCACCCAGAAGCCCCACGAACACGATGCCCGCCAAGAATGCCAAGGCCAGAGGCGCTCCCATGGTGATGTGCATCCAGTAGATCATGTACATGCCGACCATGATCAGCTCGGCATAGCAAATCCATACCACGTCGATCACACCGAAGATGAGGTTGAGTCCTAAGGACAGCAGCGCAAACAAGCCCCCCAAAAGGAGACCGTTGATGACCGCTTCAAGAAGGAAGATATCGAAAAAATCAGCCATGACGCTCACACACCCAAGTAGGCGCGGCGAATCTGATCGCTGGCCAAGAGTTCGGCGGCATTGCCGCTGGTTCGAATTTTGCCAGTCTCAAGCAAGTAGGCGCGATTCACGACTTTAAGCACTTGCTGAATATTTTGCTCGACAATGAGTACGGTGTAACCCTCCGCACTCATCTTTCGGATGACCTCAAAGATGGACTGCACGATCACTGGTGCGAGTCCCGCCGAGGGTTCATCCAGCAGAAGCAACTTCGGACCACTCATCAAGGCCCGGCCAATGGCGCACATTTGCTGCTCGCCCCCCGACATGGTACCCGCCAGTTGCAAGCGGCGCTCCTTCATTCTGGGGAACAAATCGTAGACCATTTCGAGTCTTTGTGAATATTTGGCACGTGCCGAGGGCAGAAAGGCTCCCATTTTGAGATTGTCTTCGACGCTCAGTCTGGGAAACAGGCGCCGTCCTTCGGGGACTTGTGCAATGCCGAGAGAGATGACCTCATGAGCAGCAATCGCGTTGTAGGCTTTGCCCTCCATGATGAGTTCGCCCGCGCGCGCTTCAATCAGCTTAGAGATGACCCTCAGCAAAGTGGACTTACCGGCGCCATTGGGGCCGATCACGGCGACCGCCTCGCCCGCTCTCACCTCAAGCGAGACGTCAAACAGGGCCTGAAACGAACCGTAACCGGCCGAGATGTTTTTCAATTGCAACATCGGCGTAGCGTTACTCATGGGCGTGACTCATAAGATGGGTCCACTCATGACTTATGCGCTGACATTGCGGTCGCGCTGAGGTCTTGGGCCGCAATCTGATCCTGTACCGCTTCGGCATCTGTGCCCAAATACACCTCGACCACCTTGGGGTCGCGAGTCACCTCGGAGGGGGCGCCCTGGGCAATCACTTCACCATGGTCGAGCACGATGCAGCGGTCGATCACCCGCATCAGTACGCCCATGATGTGCTCCACCCAAATAATGGTCACCCCGCGCTGATCGCGAATTCGCTTGAGCATATCGGCCGCCTGATTCATTTCCTGCTCGTCGAGGCCGCCTAGGCTTTCGTCCGCCAAGAGGATCTTGGGTTGAGTTGCGAGCGCCCGGGCCATCTCCAGCTTCTTCAGGCCGGCTGCGCCCAGCCCATCGACTTGCGCATTAGGGCTGCGCGGCAGATCGATGAGCTCGAGCGCATCGAGGGCGCGCTTCTCAGCTTCGCCCCGTGAAATTGTTTCGCTGGCACCGTAATACGCAGCCAAGGTAGCGTTCTCCAAGATCGAGAGACGGCGAAACGGACGGGGAATTTGGAAAGTGCGGGC
>JAYUOT010000454.1:0-4305 GCA_043760705.1 Betaproteobacteria bacterium | reverse complement strand
CTCAGCAGAGCGGGGTTGAGGAGGAAGGCCACTAGGCCTGGGGGACACCCACTCTGCTGAGTGCCACGCCGACCTGATCCTACGCGGAGGAGAAAATTACTTGCCCGCGGCTTTTTTGGGCATCTGCCATTTTTTCCAGGCGGCGAGGACGGCGTTGGGATATTCGGGACGACCCAGGCTACCGTTATATCGGCCCAGCGCTCGAAACAAATCCCCGCGCTCGATATCCAGATAGTGGCGCAGAATGATGCAGCCATAGCGAAGATTCACGCGCATCTTAAATAGCTGCGTGGCATCCCCATCACTCAGCACACGAGTCCAGAAGGGCATCACCTGGGTATAGCCGCGCGCGCTCGCACTTGAAACGGCGTAGCGACGGAAATAACTTTCGACTTCAACCAGGCCGAGTACCAACTCGGGGTCGAGTCCGGCGCGCTGCGCTTCATAGCGCAAGCTCAACAAAAACTCGACGCGCTCACGATGCTCAGGTTTCCATTTGCGCGGAAGTTTCTGCGCTGTGAAAGCCAGCCAATCAATTCTTTGCTCGACCGATTCAAACCGAGGTTCAGGCGCAGACTGATCGGCGATGGCGGCGGCCATCGCCGTTTGCACCGAAGCACTCAGTGGCTCGTATTGCTGGGCGCCAGCATGAGCGCGGCCCAGACCCATGAAGCCCGAGCCCGACACAACGAAAAAAGTGAGCGCTAAACTCCGCGCCCGCTTTCCCAAAAGATTGCGAGACAATCCTTTAAACACTCACTGTGTCCGCCTGATCCTTGAACTCTTGCATCTGATCGAAGTTCATGTAGCGATAGATCTTGTCGCCTGACTGATTCAAAGCCCCAATATCATTCAGATATTCCTGCTTGGTAGGAATGCGGCCCAGCTTGGAACAGATGGCCGCAAGCTCCGCCGAACCCAAATACACATGGGTATTCTTGCCCAGGCGATTCGGAAAATTACGAGTGGACGTGGACATCACGGTGGCGCCTTCCTTCACTTGCGCCTGATTACCCATGCAAAGGCTACATCCCGGCATTTCCATACGTGCACCGGCTGCGCCGAACACACCGTAGTGGCCCTCTTCGGTTAACTGCTGGGCATCCATCTTGGTGGGTGGCGCCATCCAAAGCTTCACGGGAATATCACGCATGCCTTCCAGGAGTTTGGACGCCGCACGGAAGTGTCCGATATTGGTCATGCATGAACCGATAAACACCTCGTCAATTTTGCTACCGGCCACATCACTCAGGGTCTTGGCATCGTCCGGATCGTTCGGGCAGCACACAATAGGCTCCGTGATTTCGGCGAGATCGATCTCGATCACGGCGGTGTACTCGGCATCCGCATCGGCCTTGAGCAGTTTAGGGTTGGCGAGCCATTTTTCCATTTCCTTAATGCGCCGACCAATCGTGCGCGCATCGGCATAGCCATTGGCAATCATGCTCTTGAGCAAAACGATATTGGAGTTGAGATACTCAATCACGGGCTCTTGGTTCAGGGCGACCGTGCAACCGGCGGCCGAGCGCTCTGCCGAGGCATCGGCCAACTCGAAGGCCTGCTCAATCTTTAGATCGGGAAGACCTTCAATTTCCAGCACGCGCCCCGAGAAGACATTCACCTTGCCCGTCTTGGCGACCGACAACAGGCCTTGCTTGATCGCATACAAGGGAATCGCATGGACCAAGTCACGCAGCGTGACGCCAGCTTGCATCTTGCCCTTGAAACGCACCAACACACTCTCAGGCATGTCCAAAGGCATCACACCGGTCGCGGCCGCAAAAGCCACCAGGCCCGAGCCCGCAGGGAAACTAATACCGATCGGGAAACGAGTGTGGCTATCGCCGCCCGTGCCGACCGTATCGGGGGTCAGCATACGGTTCAACCAGGAATGGATAATGCCGTCGCCCGGGCGCAAACTAATGCCGCCACGGTTGCTCATAAAATCGGGCAGTTCGTGATGCATCTTGACATCGACCGACTTGGGATAGGCGGCCGTGTGGCAGAAGGATTGCATCACCAGATCGGCGCTAAAACCGAGGCAAGCCAGGTCCTTCAACTCATCGCGTGTCATGGGACCCGTGGTGTCTTGTGATCCCACACTGGTCATGCGCGGCTCACAATAGGTGCCGGGGCGAATGCCTTTTTGCTGACCATTCTCTTCGGGAATACCGCAAGCACGGCCAACCATTTTTTGTGCCAAGGTATAGCCCTTGCCGCTGTCAACCGGAGGTGAAGGCAGGCGAAACAGAGTCGAGGCAGGCAGGCCTAAAGCTTCACGCGCCTTGGCCGTCAGGCCGCGACCAATAATCAAGGGAATACGACCCCCCGCACGCACTTCGTCGAGCAGAACATCGCTCTTGAAGGAGAACTCGGCAATCACCTTGCCATCCTTCAGGGCCTTGCCGTCGTAGGGTCGCAGTTCGACCACGTCGCCCATATTCATTTGGCTGACGTCCAACTCGATGGGCAAGGCACCCGAGTCTTCCATGGTGTTATAGAAAATCGGCGCAATCTTGCTACCCAGGCAAACACCGCCAAAACGCTTATTGGGCACAAAGGGAATGTCTTCGCCCGTCCACCACAACACGCTATTTGTGGCCGATTTACGAGACGAGCCAGTACCCACCACGTCGCCCACATAGGCAATCACATGGCCTTTGGCCTTGAGATCACTGACTGCTTTAACAGGGCCTCGCTTGCCATCTTCTTCTGGCTTGAAGGCTGCGCCTTCACGGGTATTTTTCAGCATGGCCAAGGCATGCAAGGGCATGTCTGGGCGACTCCAGGCATCGGGAGCAGGGGACAAATCATCGGTATTCGTCTCGCCTGGCACCTTGAACACGGTAATCATGATGCTTTTCGGCACTTCAGGACGCGAGGTAAACCATTCAGCCTCCGCCCAACTTTTGATGACGGCTTTGGCATGGCCATTGCCTTTGTCGGCCTTCTCTTTCACATCATGGAACTGGTCGAACATCAGCAGGGTTTTTTCCAGCGCCCTGGCTGCGGCTGGGGCACATACCGCATCGTCCAGTAATTCGACCAAAGGGGTCAGGTTATAGCCGCCCAACATCGTGCCGAGCAATTCCGTGGCTTTTTCGCGGGAAATCATCACGCAGGTCTCTTTCGCGAACGCAAGGGCTGCAAGATAGCTAGCCTTCACTTTCGCCGCATCATCCACTCCGGCAGGCACCCGGTAAGTGATCAGGTCCACCAGGAACGCCTCTTCACCCTTAGGTGGGGCCTTTAAAAGCTCAACCAGTTCGCCAGTCTGCTTGGCCGTGAGCGGCAGCGGTGGAATGCCAAGGGTGGCGCGTTCGGCCGCGTGCGCGCGGTAGGCGGACAAAAAGTCAGACATGCTTAAGCTCCAAGTGTGAAGCCCATGATTTTACTGGACTTGTGGACCGGTAAGGTTTGAAGACCTTGAGCTCCCGAAATTATTCGACTCAAGGTCGGTCCACCGGGTCGAGCGCTTTGTCGTTATAGTCGTACCCTATAGCCCGACGCTTATTCTCTTTCACGCATCTTTCAGAGCTTTCCATGTTGAGTATTCCGAGTACCTATGTTTCCAAAACGTTCGCCACCGGCCTTGCTGTTTTCGCGCTGAGCATGAGCCTGACGGTTGTCGCTCAAACCAGTGCCGCAACACCAGCGCAAGGCGGCGCCAATGCCTCGCAGGCCAAACTCCTCCCCGAGCAAAGTACGATTACCTTTACCAGCAAGCAAATGGGCGTGCCTGTCGATGGCCGTTTCGGCAAGTTCGATGCGCAAGTGAGCTTTGACCCCAAGCAAGCCGCGGCCAGCAAGATCAGTTTCAATGTGGACATCGGCAGCGCTGTCGTGGGTGATGCCGAAACAGTGCGCGAAATGCGCAAGCCAGAATGGTTTAATTTTGCGAAATTCCCGAGCGCGACATTTCAATCGACCTCGGCCAAACCTTTAGGCACGGGAAAGTTTGAGGTTTCGGGCAAGTTGAATATCAAAGGGATTGAACGCGTGATCACGACCACCGTACAGCTTTCCCAGAAGGCAGGCATTACCTTGGTCGAAGGCAATTTCTTGCTGAAGCGCCTGGACTTCAAACTCGGTGATGGTGACTGGAAAGACGTGAGCGTGGTGGCCGACGAAGTGCTCGTCAAACTAAAACTGTCATTAAGCGGAATCGCCACGCTCTAATCGCGGCAACTCCAGAGTGGCCCGTCACGCTAGGGAAGCGCGGATTTAATCGCGTGGATGCTTGGCCCTTGAATTGGGATGGGCTACAAGGCGGATTTTGCGGCCAATAGCACTTGCTATTGGCTA
>JAYUOT010000453.1:0-9280 GCA_043760705.1 Betaproteobacteria bacterium | reverse complement strand
CGGGTGCCCGCAAAGAGGGCCTGAGCCTGCTCGATGGTGACGATGTCGGGAAGGCGCTGGGTTCTGGGGGATTTAATGAGGTGGGGCCTGACCCAGGGCTTGCCCAAAACATGTTGGGTGAAGAACTTGAAGCCAAAGAGATCGAGCTTGATGGTACTCCAGGAGTGGGTGCCCAGCAGTTCGCTGAAGTAGTTGGTGAGCTGTTCAGACGATAGGTCGCCTAGGTCGTACTTGAAATACTCGCCCATGCGCCGAATGGCTCGACTATACGCATCGATGGTCTTGGGTTGCAGGCCTTTGAGCCTGAGGTGTTTGAGATGAGAAACGTAGCGCTGATCAAACTCAGCGCGGGTGTCTGTGGTCGTCATGTTGTGGTGCCTTCACGAATAGTGCAAAATCATCCCAACGGATTTGATGAGGTGAGCGTGCAGGTTAATTCGTGTCAGCAATCAACGCGGCAGAACGCCGGAAAATTACTCCGCGTAGCGGCTTCGTCCAACCAGAGCTTGGAACTGACAGCCATGGAGCACCGAGGTTCGGCCAGAAAGGGCAAGGAAGAGTTTGCCCTTTCTGGCCTCGGCAAGCGTCTGCTGGCTGCAGTTCAAGTCGGCCGTTATGCGGGTAAAGCCAGCACCAAATCGGCGTCCTAAGTCGCGTTTCCATGTTGATTGACATTCGTCTTTGACGTAGCTACAATAAAGTATGGAATACGAGTTTGATCCAACGAAAGACGAGCTAAACAAAACCAACCATGGACTGTCTTTATCTATCACCAAAGATATGGCATGGGATGAAGCCTTTGCTTGGGTGGATGATCGATTCGAGTATGACGAAGTGAGAATGGTCGCGCTTGTTCCTATGGGCGATACCCTGCACTATATCGCCTATGTTGATCTAACCGCAGAAAAGAGGCGCGTAATCAGCCTTCGTAAGGCAGAGAAAAAGGAGGTACTCCACTATGTCAAAAATTATCGTTAAGCGTTCTATTCGGGTTCCGTCCGATGCAGAGAATCGCGAGATTCTTCGTGGCGCGAAATTGGACCCGGACGCTAAGCCGTTAACTGCTAATCAATTGAAGCGCATGGTTCCAATTAAGGCTATTCTGGGCAGGCCAAAGTCGGATAGTCCTAAGCAATTGGTTTCAATTCGATATAGTCAGGAAGTTCTTGAGTATTTCCGTTCGAGTGGCGCAGGTTGGCAATCGAGAATAGATGGAGTGCTTAGAGCCTATGTCGAGAAGCAGTCGACCAAGTCGGGGAAGCGAGCCGCGTAGTAAATATTGGAAGAAAACTCAGATGTTCTTTACCTCCGTTCAAGAAAAATTTGGAGGCTCGGGTATTGGCCTCGTATGTGGAATTGGAATTTTGCATAAGTTCTGGCTGAAACTTCCTAAGCTGAGCTTCGTTGGCGGCAGGCATAACCAGTCGATAGAACGGACGCGCGTAGCACTGGTTAAAGATTCAAAGTGTGCAAGGACAAGCCTCGCACACTTTGAACTTTGCACACGTCGGCCGCGCGCCGCTGATCTCGGCCGTTAAAACTCGCTAGTTAAGTTTTTCCACACACGCGAATTTGTCGGCGCTTATTCCCGTTCGTTGCGCCAATAATCTGGGTCGCGGCGATGGTGGGCTACCGCAAGAACTGTGACGGTTGAATCATTCACTTCGTAAACGATTGAGTGCCGTGTCTTTGCAACACGCCAAAACCGGTTTCCTTCGTCATCAGATTTTTGTCGCAATGGGGAGCGACCGACGTAGTCAAGGGCCTCAAAAATTTTGGCTCGCCAGTTCTCGGCTGACACGACGCTGTACTCTTCGTACCAGGCAAAGGCGCTGGCTATGTCTTGCTCCGCTTCGGGAGCAAGCTCAACTGTGCAGTCAGTCACAGAGCGAGGAGTCTAGCCTTGGCTTCGGCCCAGGGAACAGCCTTAGTTGTCCCTGCTTGAAGTTGCGCTTTGCGTACCCGAATTTCGGCACTCCACGCGGGCGTTATGTCACCATCTTCGCTCACTTCATCCAAGCTCTCGAGGAGCGCGAGCACGAGTGCCGAACGCTCATCTTGTTCTAAAGCAAGCGCTTCATCGAGAATATGGTGAATTCTGGCGTTCATTGATGTAGTCTATCGCTTAGTGAGCCGTTGCGAGTCCTGACTTTACCATGAACCTGACAGCCTTGAAATACCGAGATTCGCCAAGATTGTGCACAGAAGATTGTGCACAATCTTGGCTCAGCCAACAGCGGCTGGCTGCAGGTTATGTGAGCCGTTATACCTAATTTTCCAGCACCTGTTTTCATAGTGGTAAATTAATGGTTTTGGGGAGTTTGCTATGGCAGTTTCTGCGAAAGCATTAGGGATCGATGCCCTACCAATTGCTGACCGGGTCGCCTTGGTCCAAGAGATTTGGGCAAGCATCGCTTCGGAACCCGAAGCTTTTCAGATGACCGACGCTCAGCGTATTGAATTGGGCCGTCGGGTCGCCGACGACGACGCAAATCCAGACGATGTGATCTCTGCTGATGAAGTTTTCGCAAGTGCGCGATCTAGGTTAGCGAAGCGCCAGTGAAAGTAACCTTTCGAAGGTTTGCGCAGTACGAGTTCGATGAAGCTGCAGATTGGTACAACGGAGAGCGAGTTGGCCTTGGTGAGGAGTTCATTGCAGAAATCGAGGCCCTGGT
This sequence comes from Betaproteobacteria bacterium, assembly GCA_043760705.1. GTDB lineage: Bacteria > Pseudomonadota > Gammaproteobacteria > Burkholderiales > Burkholderiaceae_E > JAPOKJ01. The sequence goes on along the minus strand of JAYUOT010000453.1, from coordinate 6,605 downwards.
CGCCACACGCTATAAACCTTATATGGGGTTTCTGTTCGTCGACTCGCACGTTTGCACTCAGCCTTTCTCCAGACCAGCCCTCGCGAGCCAGCCCAAGACTCTCGGCTAGTGGTTACAATGATCTCTATGAGTTCATTTCGGTTCTCCCACAGAGGACTTGCACCCCATAAATTCGCGCCCATGCTGGGCGCACACTTGACGTTCCAACTGACAAATTCCAGTGCCGTCGTTTTGTGAGCGCTTTCAGCTTCCCACAAAACCCCGTCCCTGAAATTTGCAGCTCAGCTGAGACGTTAAATTTTTCAGGCAACACCAGATTTTCACGGCAAATCGAATTGCCACTATTGCGTCTGATTAACATATTTGTTATGATTCAGCACGGACTATTCGATCCACTATTTTAGCGAGGCCGTGGAAAACGAGATTTTGGCGTTGCCGGATACCCTGGCCGCGCGATACATTGTGCTTACTGGCCGAATGGTTGCCCTTGGTTCGAATCTAGGCGAGCCGCATACGAAAGCGCTCGGAGCGGGCTTATTTGAGTTACGGCTAAAGGGAGCTGAGGGCATCGCCAGGGTTTTCTATTGCACCCAAGTAGATCGAAAGATTTATATGCTGCATTCGTTTATCAAGAAAACCCAGAAAACGCCGATGGCCGATCTGGAAACTGCGCAAACGCGCATGAAGGAGTTGAAAGATGACAACACATCAAGAACTGGTGAAAAAGCTGATGAAGCGCCCCGGAGTAAAGGCCGAAGTGGAGCGAATCGAACGCGAAGAGGGCGTGTTGCTTGATGCGCTCCTAAAGGCTCGGCAATCTGCTGGCCTTACCCAAGCGGATGTAGCGCTTCGAATGGGCACTCAGGCGCCCGCAGTGGCACGTTTAGAGCGAGCGCTGGCGACGGGTAAGCATTCGCCATCGATTGCCACCGTTCGAAAGTACGTGGATGCTTGCGGCAAGAAGCTAGTGCTAAGAGTCGCGTAAGAAAAATTAAATCCATGCAAGGCCAATGTACTGAGGCGGAATGGCTGGCTCGCGTCGACTTGGCCGCTTGCTATCGCTTGGTGGCCCGTTTCGGTATGTCGGACATGATGGCGAATCACATTTCATCCCATGTTCCGGGCGAAAAGGGCGCCTTCCTGATTAATCCCTACGGCATGATGTACGAGGAGATTACTGCGTCTTGCCTGATCAAGGTGGACTATGACGGCAACATCTTGAGCCAGCCCGATTTTGGTGAGCTCCATTAAGGCATCAATAAAGCTGGCTATGTCATCCATAGTGCCGTGCACCGTGTGCGACCTGAGGTGGCCTGCGTGTCCATACCCATAGCTGGGCTTCGATGGCAGTGTCTTCACTGGCTTGTGGACTATTGCCCCTCACCCAAACCGCCATGCGGGTTTTGAAAATCGTCTATCACGATTATCAAGGCGTGGTGTTGGATACTGCCGAGCAAGCTTCGCTGATCGAGGATCTGGGGCAGGGCGAGGCCTTGATTCTTCGCAATCACGGCGCACTCATCGTGGGCAAGTCGATTGGCGAGGCGTTTAATTGGATGCATCGCTTAGAGCTGGCTTGCCGCGCGCAAATCGGTGCGATGTCCTGTCAAACGCCCTTGCAAGAAGTGGCTGGGCCAGTTCTTGAGGAAACCTGGAATAATTATCAGCCGAGCACGCGACGGCCCTATGGACTCATGGAGTGGCCCGCACTTCTACGCAAGCTTGATCGCATGGAGGCCAGTTTTAGAGACTAAGCTTGGCAAGTGCTTTCATCAAGGTTCTCATGTCTGATCAGGCGCGCAAGCGCCTGCAAGGGCGTATCGAGTCCTTAAGGTACCGCCTATCACCGCAAACGCTTGTCCAGTTTGTGGGTGTGAGTTCAAGCTCGGCGGATATCGCCTTTGTGTCCAGGGACGTAACTGGCCGATCCACCAAGCAAACCATCCTGCCGGATACGCGCATTTTTTACGACGCGCTCTAAAGTTCTGTAGGATTGAAGTGGCTGAATATCTAAGCACGCTTGCCTGCCAGTCGGTTTGAGACGACAGGGCCGGAGCAACTCGACAGGGTATTGCCCCGTGCGGATTGGCTGATCGTCGCCTGCCCCTTGACTCCCAAAACCCAAAGCCTCATCCATGCGGAGAATCTGCGCCTCTTGCCCAAGTCTGCGTGTTTGATCAATATCGCAAGAGGTCAGATTGTTGACGAGGAAGCGCTCGTTCGGGCCTTGCCAAGCGAAGACTTGAGTGGCGCATTCCTGGATGTGTTCGAACACGAGCCACTCGCTCCAAACTCTGCACTTTGGAACCTGCCCAATGTGATTCTCCACCCTCATAGTGCGCGCTTCTCAGACGGCAATGAAGCTCGGGCTGACGATTTGTTTCTGTCCAGACTTGAGCAATGGTTGATACGTTCGAACCTGAATTGATCTCAATAATCGACGTTGCTAGGTGCGGTTATTGGTGTGCGATCAGGCCGGGGAGGCACCCAAGTGGAGCGCTCATAGGCCCTCCCCGTTTCCGCAGGTTGGCGCGTGCGCCAACTGATCTGCTCCAACTCCGCGGGTGTCCCCCGGCCCTGGCGGCCCTCCTCCTTTGCCCCGCTCCGCAGGGTGCCTCGCCGACCTGATCAGGTTACGGGTGAGCATGTTCCAGCAACCTCAACGAAGCAGGGTGTCTGCCAGGCCAGCGCAATACAAAACTTAAAAACGGGGCTTTCAAAAAAACCTAAATTGCAGAGACAATATTAGGCACAATACCGTCCTCTAGAAATCCCCCTGATTGCCGATTCCAAAGACTGGCATAAATTCCGTCATGCGCGAGTAGCTGCGCATGAGAGCCTTGTTCCACAATCTGTCCTTGATCCATCACCACAAGCCGGTCCATGCGAGCAATCGTACTGAGTCGATGGGCGATGGCGATGACAGTTTTGCCTTCCATCAGGGATTCGAGCTGCTCCTGGATAGCGGCCTCGACTTCGCTGTCGAGCGCCGAGGTGGCTTCGTCCAACACCAGGATCGGTGCGTTCTTGAGCACGACCCTGGCCAGGGCCACCCTTTGCCTCTGACCGCCGGATAATTTGACACCACGCTCGCCTGAGCGCGCCTCGTAGCCTTCGCGCCCTTTCCAGTCCCTTAACTGCTCGATAAAATCATGCGCTTGAGACTGCTCCGCCGCCAGTTCGACTTCAGTTTGTGTGGCCTGGGGTTGACCATAGCGAATGTTCGCCGCGATGGAACGGTGTAACAGCGAGGTGTCCTGGGTGACCATACCAATAGATCGGCGCAGGCTCTCCTGGGTCACTTCTCGGATATCCTGAGCATCGATCAAAATGCGTCCTCCTTCAACGTCGTGAAAGCGCAGCAGCAGATTGACTAAGGTCGACTTTCCCGCACCCGAGCGTCCCACGATTCCGACCCGTTCACCGGCAGCGATGTCGAGATTAAACCCATGCAGTACGGGCGCCTTGCCCTTACTGGCCAGACCATAAGAAAAGTCGACCGCTTCGAATTGAATTCGAGCTTTGTTGATGATGAGTTCTTTGGCATGAGGCTTGTCGATCAGTTGCCTGGGCACCGCAATGGTTTCCATGCCTTCCTGCACGACGCCAACATTTTCAAAAATGCCCGTCACCTCCCAACTCACCCAGCCGGCCATATTGGCAATTTGCCACACGAGGGGCAAGGCCGTGGCGACTACGGCGGCACTGGCCTGGCCGTGATACCAAAGCCAAAGGCCGATCGCGGTCGTGCCCACTAACAGGCAGGCATTCATCATGCTGAGTACGAACATGAAGATTGTGATCAGACGCATATGCGCAGCGATCCGGTCGCGATGCTCGTAAAGCGACTCACGTACGTAGGCGTCCTCATCGCTGGCGCGCGCGAAAAGCTTGACGGTGAGGATGTTGCTGTAGCTATCCACCACCCGTCCCATCACTGCCGATCTTGCCTCGCTACTTAGTTTGGAAAGATCTCGCATGCGAGGCACGAAGTACCCAAGAAACACAAGGTAACAGCTCATCCAGGCCAAGGTGGGTAGGGCCAGCCAAACGTCGGTGCTGAGCATTAAGATCAAGGCGCTGATGCCGTACACCAGGATGTACCATACCGCTCGAATGGACGAGACAACGGTCTCACGTAGTGAGTTGGCGGTGTTCATCACCCGATTCGCAATACGTCCGGCGAAATCGTCCTGAAAAAACGACCAACTCTGGCGAAGTACATGCCAATGGCTTTGCCAGCGAATCAGGGTCGTCACGTTTGGTATCACCGCATTGTTACGGACCAGGCTATCAATCGTCATCATGAGAGGGCGGCCGATAAGGAGAATAAAGGCCATGACAATCAAACCGGTGGACTCCTCCTGCAACGCGGTCGCGCGATCGGTAGCGGCCATCAATCCGACAATTCTTCCAATAAATACCGGAATCAAAGTGTCTACCAAAGCGACGAAAAGACCGGTGACCAGCATGGCAAAGTAAAGCCAGCGGGTTTGCTTGATGAAGTGCCAGTAGAAGGCAAGTAGGCCCGGCGGCGGCCCTTGCTCGTCCGTGCCTGCGGGGGTGTCGATGTTGCGCACCAGGGATTCAAAATAGCTAAATATACTCATCGCTGAAGTGTACCGCGTGGCTTTGCCCGGTTTGCGCGTTCAAAGGCCCTCATGGCGCGCGATGACCGGGCAGAAGTTGGCACTATGCGCTAGTCCAAATCGGTCTATTTTTTGAAAATATCGAGCTGGACTTACAATCGGCGCTTTGGAAGTCATTGAGGAAGTATCGTGGATTTAAAAGTACCGATCGTGATTTCGGATGACCTGTTCACCAAAGTGATTACGGCGACGGGCTTGTTGGACTTGGCCAGCGGTGAAATCTATGACGTTGAATACCAGAAGTACGACGTTGCGACACAGGGCTTGCCCTGGAAGCATCAGGACTATGAATTTAGTTCCGGCATGCTCTCCAATGCGGGACGCGAGGTTGAGTTCAGCGTCATCGTAGACAAAAGCACAGGCGAATACACCGTGAGTCCGGACGAATTGCTCGAGATCAAGTCTCGCGCAGCAGCTTTGTTTACGGGTGCGCCTCGGGCCCGTTCTTAAAGCCATCACCTATGTTTGAGAAAAATGTCAAAGCGAGCATCGTGCATGATGACGAGCGTAGACAATGCTTGAGTCTTTTAGGGGCCTTGACCTTCTTGATGCCCTCAGTGATTCTCGCAAAGGGTAAAGAGAAAGCGGCCCAGAAGACGACGCAAGCAGGTGGACTGTATCGAGGGGTTTTGCCGAGTGAAGAGCGGGTGCCGGGGGGTATTGCAATCTTGAATCTTGGCACCTCCAGTGCGAGCGTGCCGGTCGCGAGCTATTTAGGCGTCCCTGTCATGGTTATGCGTCAGCCTGGGGTATCAAGCTCAGCGGAGTGGTTTGCTGTGGTGGGGCTGGGCCTCGGCGCTGTGCCCGGACCGGCCAAAATCGAGCTTGAGAGCGGGGCATCTATTGACTTCAAGATCGCGCGCAAAGCCTATCGTGAACAGCGCCTCACCGTCGCTCCTTCCATGGTTGATTTATCTCCTGAGGATTTAGCTCGTTACGAGCGCGAAAAAACTCATATCGCCGCCTTGCTTTCGAAGCCCAGTCCAACCCTGCCCGACAGCTTCCGTATGGCGGCACCCACCGAGGGGCGGCAGAGCTCAAGTTTTGGGCTGCGGCGGGTCTTTAACGGAGTATCCCGTAATCCGCATAGCGGTATGGATATTGCCGCCGCTACCGGTACGCCTTTTTACTCGCCCTTGGCGGGGACGGTGATTGATGTCGGCGACTATTTTTTCAATGGCAAAACCGTATGGGTCGACCATGGATCAGGTTTGTTGAGCATGATGTGTCACCTCAGCAAGTCTGGGGTGCAGGTCGGCGATCAAGTTCAGCGCGGCGCCAAGCTCGGTGAAGTAGGAGCCACGGGCCGGGTTACCGGACCTCACCTTCATTGGTCGGTGAGCTTGAACCGTCAGATGATCAACCCAGCGCTATTTCTAGATGGACAGTAGTAAGCTTGGGCGGATGATCCGGATTTCGGTCAGACCAGCTTCCAGCAATTAAAGAGGACGAAAGTGAAAGCAGATTTAAAAATTAAGCGTTTCAACGCGCGCGCCGTGATTGTGCCTATGAGCTTGCCTTTGTACGTGAGCACCGGGGCCATTGTGCAGGCTCCTCTGGTGCTCATTGATTGCGAAACCGATCAGGGAGTGTTTGGGCATGCCTACTTGATCGGCCTCTCACCGGTCAGCCTGAAACCCCTGGTGAGCTTGGTGCAATCCTTCTCGGACTTGCTCGCGGGTGATGCTTTGGCGCCTTACGAGATCGAGCGCAAGTTAACCGAAAAATTTACATTGCTGGGCATGGCCGGTTTGCTGCGCTTGGCTCAGTCCGGCATTGATATGGCGGCCTGGGACGCACTGGCCAGATCGAAAAATCTTCCTTTGTCAACCTTGCTTGGCTCTTCTCCAAAACCGATTCGTGCCTATAACTCCAAGGGGCTAGGGATCATGCCAGAGGCCAAGCTGATTGATGAAGCGCAGGCTCTGCTGGATGAAGGCTTTTCAGCGGTCAAAA
>JAYUOT010000452.1:0-9285 GCA_043760705.1 Betaproteobacteria bacterium | reverse complement strand
CAGCATTGAGTTTCCCGCGGGCCAACTGACCGCCATCATTGGACCGAATGGGGCAGGCAAGAGTACCTTCTTCAATGTCATCAGTGGTGCGATTCCCGCAAGCTCGGGTCGGGTATGGTTTGAAGAGCGCGACATCACCGCGCTCCAACAACATGAATATGCGCGTCACGGCATTGCCAAGAGTTTTCAGATCACCAATGTATTCAAGCAACTTTCGGCGCACGAGAATGTGAGAGTCGCAGCCCAGGCGATGAGTAGCCGCTTCAACATTTGGCGGCCTCGTCGTGAGCTGACCGAGTTCAGCGATTGTGCCGATGCGCTGTTGCAAAGAGTCGGACTGCTTGAGGTCCGCACCAAGCCTGCTGCCGATTTGGCGCACGGGCAGCAAAGGTCGCTCGAAGTGGCCATGGCCTTGGCGGCCAAACCGAAGCTCCTGTTGATGGATGAACCCACCGCCGGGATGTCGCCCGAGGAAACCTCCGTGATGATGAACTTGATCACTAGCCTGGCCGCCGAGCGCACCGTAATTTTGGTTGAGCATAAAATGAAGTTGGTGATGGGGATTTGTCAGCGCTTGATCGTGCTTCACCAAGGTCAATTGCTGGCTGAAGGCAGCCCGGCAGAGATTCGCAGCAACCCAGAGGTCAAGCGTGTTTATCTGGGGCAAAATTAATGGTGAATTTAGCGCCACCCAATCTTCAGCCCAGGCCGCAGGAAATGCTTAAGGTGCAAGGCCTCAATGCCTGGTATGACCGTAGTCATGTGGTGCAAGACATTTCTTTCGAAGTCAACCACGGTGAGATCGTGACCTTGATGGGCCGCAATGGCGCGGGCAAGACGACGACGCTGCGAACGATCATGGGCTTGGTCGCCAAGCGCACCGGCCAGGTGAGTTTCGCGGGCCAAGAGATGTTGGCGAGTCCGCCCCATACTCGTTACCATCGCGGTCTGGCCTACGTGCCGGAAGATCGCCGCATCGTGGCCAGCTTGACGGTCAGTGAAAATCTGCAGCTCGGCCTCTTAGGCAGCCGTCATAAGCATGATTTAAACCAGAGGGTGGACGAGATTGCCGAAACCTTCCCGCGCTTAAAGGAGCGCATGTATCAGGAAGGCACTTCCTTGTCGGGTGGCGAGCAGCAAATGCTGTCGATTGCTCGGGCCATGATGGTCAAGCCCAAAATGATCCTTTTGGACGAGCCGAGCGAAGGCATCATGCCGATCTTGGTGGACGAAATGTTTGAACTCTTTGTGCGCCTCAAAAAGCAGGGAACAACCTTGCTGCTGGTCGAGCAAAACGTCGAGCGCGCACTGTCTATTTCCGACCGCGCCTATATTCTGGACCAGGGGCAGATTGTGCACTCTGGTAGAGGCGCAGAGCTTCTCGCTAACCAAGAGATTCAGGAAAAATACTGCGCGGTGTGACCGCGTGCTTCGACTCCCAAAGCTTTTTTTCTGGCTTTGCGCCAAGGGCTCGAAATAAGCACGAGATTCATTCATAGAAGGCGTGCAGATTGGCCTTGCGCTTTGAGAAGTGAAACTGCTTTTTTGTCGAAAGAAACGAAGGTTTCACCGCCCAACCAGTTTCCTTCGTGAGCAATCACGCCATCGGCGAAATCCCCGCCAGCTTCTAGCATCGCCAGGCCAACTTCAACGGCCGGTCGGTCGACCTCCACATTGGCGGCGGAAAGGAGCGCGCGAATCGCCGCTGTTACGTCGGATGATTGCAAGCTGTAAACCCTAAACAGTATCCACACAAATTCGCAGAGGCAGGGCAGTGCGATCGCGATCAGTTCTGCATCTTTCAAGGTCTTGACAGCGATGCGCGCTTGAGCGGGATCATCACGCATCACGGCGCGAACGAGGACGTTGGTATCGACGGAAACCTTCACTTCTTGCCAGCCCAGCCCAGGGCACTCGCCGCATTGATTTCTTCGATGGAGGCGATTTTCTTTGTACGGTCCGAGAGCAAGCCGATGAAACTGTCAATCGTTCCCGTTCGCTGAGCCGCTTTGAGAACGCACCGACCATCGGGTAGCAAATCAAGCTCGATCTTTTCCCCTGTTTTGATGCCGAGATGCTGCAACACTTCCTTTTTGAAGGTCACTTGCCCCCTTGCGGTAACCGTTAGTGTAGCCATGGTGCTCGCATAATCGTCTAAACAATAATTGCAATAATAATGCAAAAACGCATTATTGGCAATGCCAAGTCATGATCTCGCTTGCTCGGGTCGCCCTTCGCGTGCCCCAACGGTTCGGCTGCCTTGGAATTTGAAGTGGGCCTTGGGTCTCGGCCTTGGCCTTGGCCTTGTAGAATCTATGCACTGCACAGAAAGCAAGGCATTATTCAAGAACTATGATGGAGACCGTATGAAACACCTTTTTAAGATGAGCCTAAAGTCGCTTGGCCTCGGTTTGGCGCTTTTCTGTAGTGTGACGCTTCACGCGCAAGACAAGCAGCCCTTGAAAATTCTCGTCGGCTATCCCCCAGGGGGCTCGGTCGATGTCATCGCAAGACTTCTGGCGGATTCCTTGCGTGATGATTTCAGCAGCATCATTGTTGAAAATAAGCCGGGTGCGGCCGGGCGCATCGCTTTGGCACAAGCCAAGAACTCCAAGCCGGACGGACAGACCTTGATCGTTGCGCCGAGCGGTCCGATGGTGGTGTTTCCCCATGTTTACAAAAAGCTTGAGTACGATCCTGTGAAGGATTTTTCACCGATTTCACAGCTCGGTGTTTTTCAATTTGGAATTACGGCAGGCCCCGCAAGCAATGTCAAGACCGTCGCCGAAATGTTGGCCCATGCCAAAACGGATCCAAAGAGCGCGACCTACGGATCCTCGGGGCAGGGAACCCTGCCTCATTTTCTCGGAGTGATGTTGGAGCAAATCTCTGGGACCAGTTTGGTGCATGTGCCCTTCCAGGGCGGTGCTCCGGCCAATGTGGCCTTGTTGGGCGGACATATCGGGTACAAGATTGACGTGGTCTCGGAGTCCGTGGAGTTGCATCGCGCCGGCAAGGCCCGCCTGATTGCGGTGACCGGCAATGTACGAGATTCGCAGGTTCCCGAGGTGCCGACGCTCAAAGAGTCCGGCGTCAACATGGAGGCGACCGGTTGGTTCGCGATTTATGGCCCGGCCGGTATGAGTGCTGTTATGGTGCAGCGCTTGAACCAGTGGGTGGTGGCCGCGATCAAAAAGCCGGCCAATATGGACAAGATGAAGAACCTCGGCCTGGAAGTAATCGGTTCGAGCTCGGCTGGATTGGTGGACGCACAACGTGCCGATCTTCAGCGCTGGGAAAAGCCCATCAAGGCAACAGGTATTCAGCTTGACTGAGCGCCGTGACTGGCGTGCAGTGATGCAATGGTTTTGGTTATTTGAGGAAGTTCTATGGGTAAGGTAGCAATGATTAAGTATGGTGCGCTGGTTGGCCTGGTCGCGGTCACGAGTTGGGTCCAGGCGCCTTTGGCCTGGGCGCAGGCTGGAAATGAAGTTCGCATTGCCCACATTCACAGTAAGACTGGTCCACTCGAAGCTTATGGCAAGCAGACCTCGGTCGGTTTTATGATGGGTCTGGATTACGCCACGGGCGGCGCCATGAAGGTCAATGGCAAAAAAATCGTGGTGATCGAGAAGGACGACCAGGGCAAGCCCGATCTCGGCAAATCCTTGTTGGCTGCCGCCTATGGCGACGATAAAGTGGATCTCGCAGTAGGCCCAACTTCGTCAGGGGTCGCGCTTGCGATGTTGCCGGTTGCAGAAGAGTACAAGAAAATTCTCCTGGTTGAGCCTGCTGTAGCGGACTCGATCACCGGCGACAAATGGAATCGCTATATTTTCAGAACGGGTCGCAATTCTTCTCAGGATGCAATCTCGAACGCCGTCGCTCTTGACAAGCAGGGCGTGACGATTGCAACGCTGGCTCAAGACTACGCCTTTGGTCGCGACGGGGTGAAAGCCTTTAAAGAGTCCCTGAAGACGGCCAAGATTGCACATGAAGAATATCTGCCGACCACGACGACAGATTTCACCGCCGGTGCGCAAAGAATTTTTGACGCGCTCAAGGACAAGCCGGGTCGCAAGGTCATCTTCATTATTTGGGCGGGTGGCGGTGGTAACCCCTTCAAGATCGCCGATCTCAACCCACAGCGCTTCGGGATTGAAATCGCCACGGGTGGCAATATTCTTCCGGCGATGGCCGCCTATAAGCAGTTCCCGGGCATGGAAGGCTCCACCTATTACTATTTCCAGATCCCCAAGAATCCTGCCAACAATTGGCTGGTCACGGAGCATTACAAACGCTTCAAGTCACCCCCTGATTTCTTCACAGCAGGGGGTATGGCGGCCGGCATCGCGGTGGTGGAAGCCTTGAAGAAAGCGGGCGGTACCAACACGGAGAAGCTGATTACCGCCATGGAAGGGATGAGCTTCGAGACTCCCAAGGGCAAGATGACTTTTCGCAAGGAAGATCATCAAGCCATGCAAAGCATGTATCACTTCAAAATCAAGGTAGATCCCGCTTTTCCCTGGGGTGTGCCAGAGTTAGTGCGCGAGATCAAGCCTGAGGAAATGCAAGTGCCTATTCGAAATAAGCGCTAGTCCAAAAAGCTGCGGGTCGTTCAGTGTTACGCACCGATGCGCTCAGCATCAAGTTCGGCGGCCATGTGGCCGTCGATCAAGTAAGTTGTGAATTTTTGCCTGGCACTTTGACGGCTATCGTCGGACCGAATGGCGCTGGTAAGACCACTTACTTCAACCTCATTTCTGGCCAGCTTAAGGCGAGTTCGGGTCGGGTTTTGCTTGAGGGCCTTGATCTCAGCGGTTTGCCCGCGGCTTCTCGTACGGCGCGCGGGCTGGGCCGGGCCTTTCAGCTCACGAATCTTTTTCCCCAATTGAGTGTTCACGAAAACATTCGCTTGGCGGTTCAGGCTCGTACTCAGGTGGGCGTTAATTGGTGGTCGATCTGGTCGAGCCACCGCGCGCTGATCGACGAGGCGGATGCGCTCATTGAGCGACTTGGGTTACTGGCTAAACGGGATGAAAAGGCTGCAAGCCTGCCTCATGGTGACCAACGTAAGTTGGAGGTGGGCATCTTGATGGCGCTGAAGCCCAAGGTGTTTATGTTCGATGAGCCGACCGCCGGAATGAGCATTGAGGAAGTGCCTGTCATTCTCGACTTGATCCGGCAAATTCGGCAAGATCCGAGCAAGACTGTGCTACTGGTCGAGCATAAGATGGACGTCGTCCGGGAGCTGTCTGATCGCATCATCGTTTTGCATAACGGCCAATTGGTGGCCGACGGCGAGCCCAATACCGTGATCGCTTCTCCGATCGTTCAGCAGGCTTATTTGGGCGTCGAGTTGGAAGCTTCTGTCCCCCAAGGGAGCGCTTCATGCTGACGCTCAAAGCCGTGCAGACCCATATCGGGGCCTATCATATTTTGCACGGTGTCGATCTGGAGGTGCCTGCCGGGCAAACCACTTTACTTCTGGGGCGAAACGGGGCCGGGAAGACCACTACTCTGAGAACCATCATGGGCTTGTGGCGCCCCTCGGCCGGAACCATCGAGTTCGAAGGTCGACGCATCTCTGGTGTGGAGACTCCCTTGATCGCCCAGCAAGGCATCGCCTACGTGCCAGAGAATATGGGCATATTTTCGGATCTCACCGTTCGTGAGAACTTGCTGCTGGCCGCCCGTGATGCTCGTAGTGACAAACATCTCGATAGCGAAAGGCTGGCCTGGATTTTTGCCTGGTTTCCGGCGATCAAGACATTTTGGAACCACCCCGCGGGGTTACTGTCCGGCGGCCAAAAGCAGATGCTGGCGGTGTCGCGAGCGGTCATTGAGCCCCGTAAACTGATTCTAATCGATGAGCCCAGCAAGGGCCTGGCGCCAGCCATCATTCAAAACATGGTGAAGGCTTTTCGGCAATTGAAAGCCGCTGGCGTGACGATCTTGTTGGTGGAACAAAACTTTCAGTTTGCTCGTCAATTGGGCGATCATGTGGCCGTGATGGATAACGGCGTGGTCGTGCATCAAGGCTTGATGCAAGCGCTTGTCGAGGATGCGGCCTTGCAGGCGCAACTGCTTGGTCTGAGTTTGGCTCCAGCCCATGTCTGAAACATTGATTCGTCCGCCGCGGCTCGACTGGGTCCCCTTGGCGCTTTTGCTTGGGCTCAGCCTGCTCGCTCTACCCCTGGTGGGCAGCCCATCAAGCTGGTTGACACTCACGGTGGCGGGTCTCGCGATGGGCATGATCATCTTCGTCATTGCCTCCGGTCTGACCCTGATCTTTGGACTCATGGATGTATTGAATTTTGGCCATGGCGTGTTTATCGCGGTCGGGGCCTTCGTGGCGACGTCCGTTCTCGCACCTCTTGCGCATTTCACTCAATCGCCCCAGCTTGGGCTGAACCTGCTGGCCATTGGCTTGGCGATTCTTGCCGCCATGCTGGTTTGTGGTTTGATCGGTTGGGGGTTCGAGCGGGTGCTTGTTCGACCCGTCTATGGCCAGCATCTCAAACAAATTCTGATCACCATGGGCGGAATGATCATCGGTGAGGAGCTGATCAAGGTCATCTGGGGCCCTGAGCAAGTGCCTTTGCCTTTACCTGAAGCGATACGCGGGTCAATCTTGATCGGGGATGCGGCCATTGAGAAGTTCCGATTGATGGCGGTCGCGATTGGCGCCTTTGTATTGGGTGGTCTGCTGTGGGTATTGGGTAGAACCAAGCTGGGTCTGTTGATCCGCGCTGGTGTGCAAGACCGTGAGATGGTGGAGAGTTTGGGTTATCGAATTCGCCGACTGTTTGTCGGCTTGTTCGTGGCCGGCTCGGCCCTTGCTGGTCTGGGTGGCGTGCTGTGGGGCTTGTACCAACAAAACGTTGTTCCGCAAATGGGCGGACAGGTCAATATACTTTTGTTTATCGTCATTATTATTGGGGGCCTCGGGTCCACGCTGGGCTGCTTTGTGGGTGCCTTGATGGTCGGCTTACTAGCCAACTACACGGGATTTCTCGCGCCCAAGCTTGCGCTGTTTTCGAACATTGCCCTGATGGTGGCGATTCTCATGTGGCGACCGCAGGGACTCTACCCGGTCGCCAAGCGATAACAACCTATGCTTCTTCGAACTTTACTCTCAGACGATCTGCCGCGTAGCCGCGTAGTGGCCTTGCTTCTGGTCTTGGTGCTGATCGGGCTGGCCTTCGCGCCCTTTTTGTTTCCAGGGGCAAAGGCGATGGGTGTGGCCGCGAAGATTTTGGTGTTTATTTTGTTGGTGGCCAGCTTTGATCTCTTGTTGGGTTATACCGGTATTGTCTCCTTCGCGCACACCATGTTCTTTGGAATCGGAGCCTACGGCATTGCCATTGCATGCACGAAACTGGGCGCGGATTGGTGGTCACTTGCCGTTGGGCTGGGTGCTTCCCTATTCGCTTCTTGCTTGCTGGCCTTCCTGATTGGGCTGTTTAGCCTGAGAGTGCGCGCCATATTCTTTGCGATGATCACCTTGGCGGTGGCCAGTGCCTTTCAAACCCTGGCCTCGCAGCTTTCAGAATTCACAGGGGGTGAAGATGGCCTGAGTTTCAAGGTGCCCGAGTGGTTGCGTCCAAGCTTTTCTTTGAGCGAGAAGCCATTTTTGGGCGTCCATTTGGATGGAAAGCTTATCACCTACTATGTGCTGTTCTTTTCCGTACTGATTCTTTTTCTGGTGCTACTGCGGATTGTGAACTCCCCTTTTGGCCGAGTGCTCCAGGCGATCCGAGAAAATGAGTTTCGGGCCGATGCGATTGGCTTTCGTCCGGTGTTGTATCGCACCTGGTCAAGTGTTCTGGCTGCCCTCTTTGCAACTTTAGCCGGGGCTTTACTGGCGCTTTGGCTGCGCTATAACGGCCCGGATACGTCGCTATCCTTCGAGGTCATGTTGGACATCTTGTTGATTGTGGTGATTGGCGGAATGGGAACCTTATATGGAGCGGTCATCGGTAGCGCCTTGTTTTTACTGGCTCAGAGTTATTTACAAGATCTGATGCGAATCGTGTCCGTGAACCTCGAAAGCATTCCCGTGTTGGCCAAGCTTTTGTCGCCAGATCGCTGGTTGCTTTGGCTCGGTGTGTTGTTCGTCCTCTCCGTGTATTACTTTCCCAGCGGTGTGGTCGGTCGCTTGCGCGAACGCGCTAAATAGGACTCAGGGCAAGCCGAGGCAAACCAAGCGAGGTATAGTTAGGAGTATAAGGAGGCCGTATGGGTGCTGGAGAAAACGTAGGAACTTATCTTCTCAACGCGTTGAATTCGCGCATCGGCGAGTTCGTCAGTTTACGCAGAGACATTCACAGTAACCCGGAGCTCGCGTTTGATGAGCATGGCACGGCCGCCTTGGTGGCCGAGCGCCTGGGGGCCTGGGGCTACAAAGTGGAGCGCGGTGTGGGCGGGACCGGCGTGGTCGGGCAGCTCGTGCGCGGCACGGGCGAGCGCAAAATTGGTCTGCGTGCCGATATGGATGCCCTGCCTATTTTGGAGGAAACCGGCGCGGCCTGGGCCAGCAAAAAACCTGGTGTCATGCATGCCTGCGGCCATGATGGTCACACCGCGATGTTATTGGCCGCAGCCAAACATCTGGCTGAAAACGGCGGCTTTGACGGCACACTCAATCTCATATTTCAACCGGCCGAAGAGGGGGCTGGCGGCGCGCTTCGCATGATGGAGGACGGACTGTTTGAGCGCTATCCTTGCGACGCGATCTTCGCGATGCATAACGCGCCCGGTGTGCCGCAAGGCACTTTGATCTTCCGCGATGGCCCGGCACTGGCCTCGTCGGATTACGCCACGGTCACTTTGACCGGGGTAGGTGGCCACGGTGCGATGCCCCATCGCGCAGCCGACCCCATCGTCGCTGCGAGCAGTATTGTGATGGCCCTGCAAACCGTAGTGTCACGGAATGTCGACCCTCTGATGATGGCCGTGGTGACGGTCGGCGCGATTCATTCTGGCTTGGCCAATAATGTGATTCCGGCCACGGCCACCTTGGAGATCAGCGTGCGCGCCTTGGATCGCAACGTCCGAAAAACGGTCGAGCGACGCGTTAAAGAGGTGATCACTGCCCAGGCCGAGAGCTTTGGTGTGCAAGCCAAGATTGCATGGCGCGAAGGCTATGCGGTCTTGGTGAACTCTCTTGAAGAGACAAACTTTGCGCGTCAGGTCGGGCTGGAGTTGGTCGGGCCAGAAAAAGTCATTTTGCAAGGCCCGCAGGTGAGCGGGAGTGAAGATTTTGCCTTTATGCTTGAGCGT
>JAYUOT010000451.1:0-4331 GCA_043760705.1 Betaproteobacteria bacterium | reverse complement strand
CTGCGCTGCGCTGGCATATCTATTTTCAACGCCCGTGACAATATGCCTCGCCCAAGACTTTTCCAACATCCCCAACCGATTTCAATCGGTTGCGCCGACTCCCACGCTTCCAACCCTTTCGTCTAATCTCAAGACACTCCTTTCTCTCATCATGACGCCCTCCACTTTCAAACGCCCTATCGACATCGACAAAATCAATTCGATCCATGTTCAATCCGTAGTGTCCTTGCTTGGTATCGAATTTCTGGAGGTCGGACCGGACTTTCTTTGCGCCCGTATGCCGGTGTGATGCCAGGACCACTCAGCCAATGGGCATCTTGCACGGAGGTTCGTCCATCGTACTGGCCGAAACCCTTTGCTCGGTGGCCGCAATTTTCGCGAGTGAACCAGGTTTTGCGGCTGTCGGTTTGGAGATCAATGCCAATCATTTACGGGCAGTGACGAGCGGTTGGGTGACGGGCAAATGCACACCCGTGCATATCGGCCGCACAACCCAGGTGTGGTCGATTGAGATCCGAGACGAGGCTCAAAAACTGGTGTGTATCGCAAGAATTACCATCGCGATTGTGGTGGACCAGCGTAGCGAGGCTGGGAAGACGCTCTCTAGGCTTGAATGAGGGTTGATTTACGCCAGCCTCGAGGGCTGGGACGGTGGAACCGATTGACACTTGCATCAGCCGATGCACTCCTACCCAGATTAGCCGAAGGTGAACAGGGGCAATCCGGTGGATCGACGGTGCTCCTGTTTAACCGAATCGTTTTCTTTCTTCTTTTTAGGCGGGACCTTTCGAATTGCTTGCTATGGAACGCCATGTGCGTCAATGGGCAGCGCTTGGTGTCGCCCAGTGGTGAGCCGCTGAACGTGAGCCCGGCATGCCTTCTGCCGCCCTGGTGTCTAGGGCGTCGCCTGTAACCATTCGATGAAAGCGTCCAGGGCCGGCACCGCTCGACTGGCATGGGCATGATTCACGACGGCCACCATGGCATAGGTCTTGTTGTCTTTGGTGGTCACATAGCCCGCTACGGAGCGAACATCGTTGAGTGTGCCGGTCTTGATCAAGGCTTTTCCGGTGGCTAGCGAGCGCTTCAAACGGCTGCTCATGGTGCCGTCTACACCCACGATCGGAAAGCTGTCCTTGAAGTCTTTGTGATACTTGGTACTCCAGGCTTCTTTTAAAAGGGTCGCGAAAGTACGAGCCTTGGCGCGTTCATTACGTGATAAGCCTGAGCCATTTTCCAAGCTGACATCCTCAGCCGTGACGCCTCTTTGAAGCAGCCACTGGGCAAATACTTGCTGGGCTTTCTGGAGCGTTGCTACTTCTCGCGGAAAGCCCTTGCTCAGAGACAGTAGCAAATGCCTGCTGATCAAATTATTGCTCCACTTATTGGTTTCGCGAACTGATTCCACGAGTGGCTTCGAGTCGAGCACTAAAAATGGTTTGCGGAGCTTCGGGGCCTTCGCCGCTCTCATCGGACGCTTGCTTTTCACTGGTTTCACAAGGGGTGGCGCCTCCACAACCGCGCCCGAAAGCTTGCCACCTGACTTGGCCCAGGCCGCGTAAATTGCTGCACGAGAGAACTCGGTTTGATCCCAAGGCGAGGTTGCGAGCTTGAAGGCCGGACAATCCTGCGCCCACTCTCCGCTGATGACGAGCTTGTGATTTTGACTGGATTCGTCGAATTCGATGGCTATGGGCTTTCGCACTGCACTACATTTTGCGATGATTTTTGACTGATCAATGATTTCGATACCCTCAATGGCCGGTTCGAGCACAATAGTTTTTCCCTGCGGACCCGGCACGATATTGACCTTGACGACGCCCTCGTCGATCACCAGCGCATCTGGCTGGGCGTGGTGGGGGTTATGCCATGCGGGTACGGGCGTATTGAGGTGGTCGCCCTCGACGAAAGCAAATTGGCGACGATCAAGAACAATGTTGCCGACGATTTGCTTCAGGCCACGCTTTTGCATGAGTTGAAACCATGAAACCAGCTTGTCGCTACTCAACATGGGATCACCCCCTCCAACGATGAGCAGGTCGCCGGTCAGGACTCCGTCCACAAGTTGCCCGTTGAGGAAGGCCGTCGTTCGCCAGCGATAGCTCGATCCGAGAATGTCCAATGCCGCCATGACCGTCAATAATTTTGCGGTGGAAGCCAGAACAAATGCGCTTTCGGCGTTGTGAGCAATAACCGGCTCGCCCTGTTCCACCGGTACCGCATATAAGCTGACGTCGGCCAGCGGAATACCCGCTCGCCGAAACGCTTCGAATGGTGCGGCAAGTTTCGGTGGCGAGTTACCCTCGGCGAACGCCTTCGAGAGGTCGACGTTCGCTGCGAAGGCTGAGACAAAAAATAGAAGTTTGAAAAGATTTTTAAGGGAGGAACGCAAAAGGAGAATCTCAGAGACTAACGATTAGTGCCGGGACAGAATACCGCGTAGCGCTTCAACAAAGGCCAGGGGTTGATCAATCATTAGATGATGGTCCGCGTCGGGTACTTCGAAGACTAAGGTACCTGGCGGGGAATAGGTTTGAATATTGGTGCGAACCTGGTCGTCAATGAGCGAGGAACGCGCGCCGTTGAGCCAAGCGACCGGGCAGAGCGACTGTCGCAGGTCGGCACCGGGTTTGCCCATCTTGAAACTGCGAAAGAGGCTCGGGTCAAACTTCCAGGTCCACCCACTCGCTTCGCCACTCTGTGCGCAGGTCGGTCTCAACGACGTCCGTGCAATATGATCCAGAATGTACAAGTTCTCACAGGTTTGCGCGGGGAGAAGTCGAAAACGAGCCATTGCTTCTTCAGCACTGGGATAGACGCGGTGCGGCCTGAAGTCGCGTCGCGGGCGCTCATCCAATCTTTGTTCGCGCTCTTCTCGGGTGCGAATCGGTGTGTCAGCAATTACGGCAAGCCGCAATCGTTTGCCGAAGCGAGATGCTGCATTCATCACCGGAAAGCCACCAAAAGAGTGGCCCACGAACACTGGTTTGACCGGGCAGTCAAACAGCCCGGTGAATTCTGCGACGGCCAGCGCTTCATCGGCCCATTGTGCAACCGAATAATGCTCGCGCCAGCTTGAGCCGCCCATCCCTGAAAATGATAGGGCGACCACGTAATAATCATGGGCCAAAAGCGGAGCGATATAACTGTACCAATCGGCATGAGCGGAGTTGCCATGCATCAGCAACACACCGGGCCGACCAGGAGTTCCCCAGGTCAGTGTCTCAATGTTAGCGTCTTGAACCGAGCAAAAAGTTCGCCTGGGAGTCATCGCGATCGCCTGCTCGAACCAAATGGGCGCCGTGGGGCGAACGCCCTTGAGGTGCGCTAGCGGTGCCGAAACAGACCATGTGTTTTGGGCAGTGATCTGAGCCGCGACGGGCGCCGGTCGTGTTGTGAGCGAAAATGTTTGCGGAGATTGGGTCATTGTTGTGGAACTTTTTTATGGACGTTGATCTTAGGCAAAGCTTTTAGGGCACTGGGCCTCGGCGTCCCGGAAGTGACTGAACTCATAAGCTTGCCCCAGCCCGTAGGCAGGACCCTTGCAGATTCTCTCAAAATACGATTCGTAGGCTTCGGAGCCCTGAGGCCAAGTCTTGAGGAAATGCTCTTGCCAGGCGAGATGATCAAAATCTACTCGAAGGGCTTCGACACTGAGCTCACCCAATGTCGCCGAATACAGTAGGTGTTTTGTCGAGGGCCTCAGGCTGATGCGAGTCACGACTCCATAATTCGTGTCGGCAAAATTCGGCATGCCGGCCGCACCATTATTGATAACGGCCTTGGAAAATGTATTCGGCTTGGTGGCCTCTACGAAGGTCTTTAACACGGGCAAGCAAGTATGGCTGCTTGCGAAGACCTCAACCCCCGCATGGCTAAAGGCTTGTAGCATGCTTTCGGAGAGGCCGCCAGTCCTGTTGAACGCGCCAGAGTCAAACTGCCAGCCAGCCAAGGATTCGTAGTCGCCATGCACGATGCCAATCAGGCTCTGACCTATTTGGTAGCGAGCAAACATCGGTAGCGCCGCAAACTGTTGTCGTATGGCGTCGTGTTTTAAAGCAGTGCCGTGCAAACGTTCAAAGATGCGATTCGAGCGCTCCACGACGACATCGGACACTTCGTCTGGATAGGCGCAACCGCAGCCGACTGAAAGATCATTCGAGGCCAGTTCAGCTTCGACATTGCCGAGAATTGCATCATGTTGCCCGACGATACGGTTGATCTCTACAAAGTCTTGATCGGACACGTTGAACCAATTGAAGTCGCCGTTGAAACACGCTTTGACCTGGGCGCCGCTTGCGGCTTCCTCTGCGATCATTTCTTCAATAGCC
>JAYUOT010000450.1:0-4339 GCA_043760705.1 Betaproteobacteria bacterium | reverse complement strand
TCTGAGGTCCCCTAGCGTTGCTCTCCTCTACTGCCTGATGCTCTTGTCTTGGACTCACATGTATCTTTATTGGGATAATGGTATTTTGCAATTAGTGTAGGTCCCTTCTACACGAAAGGCCATCCCTCAAATAGATGATTTTGAAGAAAATATTATGTAGATTTGACTCGTAACTTTTGGAAACAATTTGTCGATCATCAGATTTGAAATGGATCTTTCTTTTTAGGAATCTACACCGATCTCGCGAACAGGTAAACGAGAAAAATAGCCTAGGCCATAAGAGATGTTGGCAGATGTCTTGCTACGAGATAGTCGAACCATTTGACCGCCAGTAAGGCGGCCTTATCGAAATCAGTATTCCTAAGGGGCCAGCCCCTCGTGCCAGGCAAGGGTAAGGCGCTTGCAGCGCCAGCCCGGCCGACCTCCCCCATCTTCCGCGCTTCGCTTCGCTCACTTGTGCAGACCGGGTGATCCCCCTTCTGGCCGTTCTGCCCCGTGCCTTTTGCTACCCCCGGCCTCGCCGACGGGCAAGCCGGTATGCGCCTTTGCATACCCGCACAGCCCTAAAAGGAAAAAGCCGTGAGCCAGATCAAACCATCCCAAGGCCAGACACAAACCTTTGAACCCCAAGCCAGCCTTCAGGCTGATGTCTACACTCGTGTGACTCGCCGCATCATCGAAACCTTAGAGCAAGGCGAGCGCCCTTGGATAAAACCTTGGAGCGCGCAACCTACAGGCCAAGCCATCACCCGACCTTTACGCCATAACGGCACGCCCTATCGAGGCCTGAATGTGGTGCTTCTTTAGTGTGAAGCCATCGACCGTGGGTTTAGTGCGTCCATGTGGATGACCTACAAACAAGCCCAGGCGCTTGGCGCTCAGGTTCGCAAGGGCGAAACCGGCTCCTTGGTGGTCTATGCCGATCAGTTCACTAAAACCGAGACCGATGCGCAAGGTGAAGACACCGAGCGCGTGATTCCCTTTGTGAAGGGCCACACCGTGTTTAATCTGGATCAGATCGAGGGCTTGCCTGATTCTTTTCTGCCGGTGCCCTCCCCTACCCCTTCACCATTCGAGCTGCACCAGGCCGCCGAGGCCTTCTTTGCAAAGACTGGTGCGACGTTTAGGCAGGGTGGAAATCGGGCGTTTTATTCTCCTCGTGCAGACTTCATTCAACTGCCCTCGCCTTCGGCGTTTCGAGAGGCGCAGAGATACGCCGCCGTGAAAGCCCATGAGCTGATTCACTGGACTGGCCCCAAGTCCGCTCTTGTTCTCGAGCCTCGTGCAGACATCATCGAGCATTGGTGTTGGAATTATCCTACGTCTCTCAAGGCGGCGGTTTAATAACTCTTGACGTTATTAACGCCTGGCGTTACTAATATCGCGTTGGTTTTGGGCGACCTGAAGGTGCCCCCTGGAAATAATTTAGAGACGCTTGCGGGTAATCGAAAAGGCCAGCACAGCATCCGCGACAGTGACCAATGGCGCGTCTGTTTCGTTTGGGAAAATGAAGGGCCTAAAGATGTTGAACTTGTTGATTGCCATTGAAAGAAGCGATCATGCGTAAAGTGCGTCCAGTGTCCCCTGGAGAAATGCTCGAAGAAGAGTTCTTGAAACCCTTAGGTTTGAGCAAGTATCGAGTTGCTAAGGAAATTGGTGTTCCCGCGCAGCAGATTGGTGACATTGTCTCCGGCAAGCGCTCGGTGACGGCCGATACAGATTTGAGGCTATGCCGGTATTTTGGTTTGAGCGACGGCTGGTGGCTTCGCTGCCAAGCGAACTACGATACGATCTTGGCGAAAGAATGTATGGGAGCGATCCTGAGCAAGATCAGGCGCTGTGAGTTGCTCGCGGCTTAAAGTCTCAGCCAGGCGCTATACCGTCGGCAACGAATGCGCCTGAATGTACTCAAAGCTTTGATCTTGTATCGAGCTTTTCGCCTTGCTTTTCTTGCTCGATCAAGCGATCCAACACTCTACGCATGAACACCCCGCCGCTATCAATATTAAGTTTCAACAAGTTGCGGCTAGGGTAAGCGGAAGGGTTGAGTTGTTGATACTCAAGCAACTCAAGGTCTTCACTAAAAATTTTGCGCTGACCTTCACGACTACTCGCAGTCAGACCTTTATCGCCTGCATTGAACTTGCGCGCCATGCCCCAGAAGTACCTAATCGAAGTGTCGGTTTCAGGCGTAATAAAGTCGGTGACGATGCTGTACACCTTGTGCTCATTCTTAATCTTCCTAATTTTCTTCCTGGTTTTTCTCCCCGTTTTGGCGTTCGTTACGGCTGCTTACAAGTTTTTCGCAATAAAGCTAGTCGTGCGGGCCGACTAAGCTATATGCTAATGACATGAACAAGCGCACCAGTGTCGTATCGACTGAGACCTCGAACCTCCGTGCGGCGGTCTCGCCTGCCGCGACCTTGCGACCTCGCCGTCGAGCTTTGAAAACGGCCGTACAATTTTCCCTGAACTGTTTTGCGATGGGCTTGCCAGCCGTCGCCCCCCCCTTGGCCTCGGCTGCGTCCTCTGACTTACTAAAATTGCCCAGCGCTACACAGGGCTTAAGTGCTGAGCAAATTGCAGCGCATCTCCTGAATCGCCTCGGTTTCGGGCCTCGCCCACACGACATCGCCACGGTCGGTGCCAATCCTTTGGGGTGGATTCAGAGCCAATTGGCGCCAGGTTCCATGGCTCTTCCAGAGACTCTTAGCGCCCGCTTGGATGAAGCGACGTTTTTAAAACCTCACCCCTTGCAGCTTGTGCAAGAGTTTCGAAGTTTGCAGCGTGCACAAGCTCAAACCGCCCTTGAGGGTCAGAACCCAAGTCCTCAAACAACGGCTTCACCCTTAGGGCGTTTCGTCAACAGTATTGCGCGCCCGGCGATGGAATCGCGCTTGCTCAGGGCCTTAGAAAGTCCGCGCCAACTTGAAGAGGTCATGGTTGATTTTTGGTTCAATCATTTCAATGTTTTTCAAGGCAAGAATTTTTTGCGCGTGATGACTGGGCATTACGAACACTTTGCCATCCGCCCTTTTGCCTTGGGTCGATTTCGCGATTTGCTGGGCGCGACGGCCCGCCATCCCGCCATGCTGTACTACCTCGATAACGCACTCAGCGTCGCCCCCGGTACGCCCAGCAATGCTCGAGGCGCCAATCGTGGTTTGAATGAGAACTATGCCCGTGAATTGATGGAGCTCCATACCCTCGGTGTGGAAGGTGGATATCGTCAGAAAGATGTCACCGAGCTGGCGCGCATACTGACCGGTTGGTCGATTCAGCCACCCCACAGAATTGCAAGTTTCGACTCGCCGTCCAGCCCTGGAACCATAGAGCATATGCCAGGTTTCTGGTTTAACGAACGAGTGCATGATCAGGGCGACAAGGAGTGGTTAGGCTACCGCGTGAAGGCGCAAGGCCAAAAAGAAGGTGAGTTTGCCCTGGATACTCTCGCAAAGCACCCCTCCACTGCGAAACATATTGCTTTTAAGCTGGCACAGTATTTTGTCAACGATCAGCCCAGCCCGTCCTTGGTCGCTCGACTGGCTCAGGTGTTTCTAGAGAGTGATGGGGCGATTGTTCCTGTGTTGACGAGCCTGATGAGCCATGAGTCGTTTTGGGCCCAGGACAATATTGGCGTGAAGTTCAAGACGCCGTACCAATATGTGTTGTCCACGGTACGTGCGCTCGGGGTCACTCCTCCCAATTTGCAGACGCTCCTTGGAGCCATGGCGACGCAGGGTATGCCTCTTTATGGTTGCCCAACGCCCGACGGTTATCGCAATACTGAGGCCGCCTGGTTGAACCCCGATGGGATGACCAAGCGCATTAACTTTGCGACCCACCTCACCTCGGGACGAATGGGTAGTCATATACCGATGGAGACCTTAGCAAGTCATCTCGGCCCTCTGGTGTCCGAGCCCACAAAAATCCTTGCGCGCGAGGCTGCGAACGATCCTGCGCTTGCGAGTGCCCTGCTCTTGGCCGGGCCCGCAATGATGCGTCGTTAGAGGCCCAAAGCGGGTGAAACGCATCGATACTAAAATACACAAGCGATGAGTCACATGAGTCCATCCCGCAGAAGTTTTTTGGCCCAGAGCGCTACGACGACGGGCGCCCTAAGTGCTTTAGGCGCTTCAGGCATCTGGGCATCTAGGGCTCAAGCCGCCACTCTAAACCCGGGTGATGGACGGTTAGTGGTGATCATGTTGCGCGGCGCCGTGGACGGCTTGTCGGTCGTCGTGCCCTATGGCGATCCAAACTACTACACCGCCCGCTCAAGCATTGCGATTGCGCGGCCCGGGGAGATTGACGGCGTCCTTCGACTCGACAACATGTT
>JAYUOT010000449.1:0-9337 GCA_043760705.1 Betaproteobacteria bacterium | reverse complement strand
TACCGCCCCATGCGGCGATCGTTTTGTCGACCAAGGCTTGTAACTCTGCCTTGTTGGCAATATTGCAAGGAATGACCATCGCCTGTCCTCCCGCCACGCGGATTTCTTGTGCGACGGTTTCGCAAGCCTCTGCTTTGCGGCTTGATACCACCACCTTGGCACCGTGCTCCGCCATGCGAAGGGCAATGGCTCGCCCAATGCCTCGGCTGGAGCCGGTGACGATACAAACTTTATCGGTAAGATCAAATAGCGACATGGATAACCTCTATGGGTTGGGTCAAATGTAGGGCGACTTGTGTGTAGGGCATCTGGTCCGACCCAGTTTAGCGGATCCATCTGTTAAAATTCGGCCGTCCTTTCAAAAATCAAAGTCCCATTGCACTTCGTATTAATGGAACGAATTTGTGACTGACTACACTAGGATCTCCAACCAATGCGCCTCGGCCTTTTGACCCTGTGCTTACTTTTAGTTTCCTGCGCCACCCAGGTGAAGCCTGGTGACGGGAGAGCGTTACCCTCCATTACGTTTCAAAGCAATGAATTAAACCCTTCGAATGGTGGCCAGCTAATCACTGGTGAAGCCCTGCGTCCGGGCGACATTATCCTCACGGCTGATAACGGACTAAACTCCGCCGCAATACGGCTAATCACGCAGTCTCCGGTGAGCCATGCGGTGTTGTATTTGGGAAATCAACAGGTCGCTGAAGCGGTAGGCGAGGGCATTCGGCGCCGAAGCGTCGCCGATCTACTTGCCGAGGAGGTCACGATTGTGGCTTTCCGGCATCCAGGCCTCTCGGAAGAACATACCAGCAAGATCAACTCGTTTGTCGCCAAGCATCTGGGGCAAAAGTACAACTTCACAGGAATCATGCTGCAATCGCCTTTTGTGATTGAGCGGCGTGTTTGTGAATTACCGCTCGTGCCCTCCTTGGTTCGTGATTTTTGTATTCGCGGCATTGCGAGCATTCAATTGGGTCTGGGCCGTAGCGATCAATTCTTTTGCTCTCAGTTTGTTCTCGAGGCCTACCGGCAGGCTGGGCTTGCGCTGACAAATGCTGATCCGCGCTTGATCAGTCCGGCCGATCTGCTCCACATGCGCGAGGGCGACGTACCCTCCGTACGTATCCACCAGGCTCTTCAGTATGTTGGGCACATGAAGATAGCCCCTCAGCCCTTGGCGATGAACAAAACGAGTCCCTAGGTTCGAGTGGGCTGCCAGCCAAAGCTATGCAGGGTGGCAGCCCGAAGTCTCTAGCTCCCAATGTGCATATTGAATTGAGCTCCATTCGAGAGCTTGCATTGACCTGTACCCAGGATTGCCGAGTTCATTTGGTAGCGGCAAGTGATGTAACTTCCACGATTTCCCGCGCCATTCGCGATACCTTCTCGCGCTGAATTAGAAACGCGCGTGGCCTCACCATTGAAACTCTCGCCATTAATGTTGGTACTAAAGGTGCCGCGCCCATTAAGATCGTTGGTGACCACGGCGTTGACCATCCCATAGCCGGTTGCAAGCTCATTTGACGGGTATAAGCGTGCAAGAAACGTGAGCGAAGTCTGTGGAGGCGGCGCAGCTGGGGCATGAATGACCGGCCCCGAGCCATAGGGAGCATTCATCGGCACGACATAGCAAGCCGACAGTAGGGTCGCTGCTCCAGCGCAGATGGCGAACCGCGCGGTGTGACGCAGCAGAAAACGCGAGTTGAATAAAGTTCCACTAAAATGATCCCGAGGTTTCGACTTCATGAGATTCCAAATGACCCAAGCACATGCTTGTGAGCTGAGTGTGCACGCCAAAAACCCTGAAGCCATGAGATTTGCGCGGGGTAGATTGAAACTCTACTCAAGGTATCGAATTCTGAAACTATCGTGCAATTGTTGTACGCTCTAGGATTCACTGACATTTTTCTTTTGAAGGTCCGCTAATGATTGATCTCTACACTTGGGGCACACCCAACGGCCGCAAGGTTTCAATTATGTTGGAGGAATGTGGCTTGGCTTACAAAGTTCACAAGATCAATATTGCCCAGAACGAGCAGTTCTCCCCCGAATTTCTGGCCCATAGCCCGAATGGAAAAATCCCGGCAATTATGGACCCGGCCGGACCGGAAGGTGAGCCCATTTCCCTGTTTGAATCGGGTGCGATCTTGGTTTACTTAGCAGGGAAAACCGGTAAGTTTTTGCCCAAAAAAGTTCGTGGGAAATATGACGTGATGCAATGGCTTATGTTCCAGATGGCCAGCGTTGGCCCCATGTTTGGTCAAACCCATCACTTTATGAGAGCGGCTCCTGTCGAGGTACCCTACGGCGTGGAGCGCTATCACAATGAGACCAAACGCCTTTATGGCGTGATGGATAAGCGGCTTGGCCAATCGGCGTTTTTAGCAGGGGAATACTCCATCGCAGATATTGCCACCTATCCCTGGGTTGCCCGAAATGATTGGCATAAGGTCGATTTGGGTGAGTTCCCGAATGTGAAACGCTGGTTTGAAAGTATTGGTGCCCGAGAGGCCGTTCAGCGCGGGATGCTGGTACCTGTCTAGATGACTTTCATAGAAACCTCGCCGAGTTCGCCCGCGAGGTAGTGTACTGAATCCCCGGGCTTGGGGAACTTGGTGGTGATCAGGCTTCCTGTAATGACAAACTCCCCAGGTTTCAGCGATTTTCCGCGCGAGAGAAGATGTCTCGCGATCCAGCACATGGCTTCTAAAGGGTGGCCCAGGACATCGCGACCGTGACCTTCGCCTTGAAGCTCTCCGTTGATCAATACTTGGCCACGAAGTGCGCCAAGATCAATGCGGCGCCAATCGCGCTTCCATTGCCCAAGTACAACCCCATGGTTCCAGGCGTTGCCGGCCGCTAAGCTTTTTAAGGTGGCTCCATCATCGTTTCCGAAGGCTGAGTAATCAGCATTAAGATCGTCGACCAATTCTAGGGCGGGAGCGGCGGCCTCAATGCATTGTGCGATGCTGGTCGAAGTTAAGGCATCCTGTGCCGTGATTTCGCGCGAAACCAAAAAGGCAATTTCACACTCGAAGGCCATCCGTACAAATGCGTGGGTGCTCAATGCCGCACCAGCGGGGTATGTTGTTGTTGAAAGTATGGTGCCTGCGACCGAGTCGCTATACCCCACGAAGGCTCTCATTTGCGGCGTGGTCAGGGCGATCTTGTAGCCCACCTGGCGGGCATTCTGATGAGCACAACACAGGCTTACGAACTGATCCGCGACATCGTAGGCGTCGTTCATGGTTGACGGCAGATGGACGCCGCTTAGCGCCGCAAAAGGCTCTCGCGATACTTTGCGTTGATGGAGCCAAATCGCTGCCGCTTTAGCCGAAAAATCTGAGCCCATGAAATTCCTTTTTTCAGGCTTTACACATCGTAATCAACGGTTGGGTCGAACGGAGTGGATTACCTTGTAAAGAGTAGTTTAACCAAACCAAGACTAAGTAGGGGAAATGCAAGCATGAGGCCCACCCGAATTAAATCCCAGGCAAGAAACGGGAACACACCTTTGTAGGTCTCATTCATGGGCACGTCTTTGGCTAAATTGTGGACGACATAGACGTTCAATCCCACAGGCGGCGCAATCATGCCAATACCGACCGTCATCAGCACCAGAATGCCGAACCAAATCGCTTTCATTTCCGGGGGGAGACCATAGATCTCCAGACTCATAACGGCTGGGAAAATCACAGGAATGGTGAGTAATAGCATCGACAATTCATCCATCACACAGCCTAACAAAACGTACATGACCAAAATTGCGGCGATGATGAAAATTGAGGAGACAGGCAAGCCGGTCACCCATTCAGCGACCGCAGAGGGCATTTGAGTAATGGCCAGGGCGGCGTTCATCATGTCGGCACCCAGAAAAATGAGGAAAACCATGGCACTGGTTTCGGCGGTGGCGGTGCAACTTTTCCATAGCGCGGGCCAGCTCATTTCACGGTTCATGACGGCGGCAGCGAGAGTCAATACAGCACCCACGGCAGCCCCTTCGGTCGGCGAAAAAATACCGCCATAGATTCCGCCAAAGACGGCAATAAAAATGGTCATGATTGGCCACACGCCTAGCAAGGCACCCCAACGCTTGGACCAAGCCAGAGGCAGAGCCGCAGGGGCGAGACCGGGCTTCAGTTTGCAGATCATGGCCACCACGGCCACATAGCCCAGCATCGCCAGAATACCGGGAAGCATGGCCGCAGCAAACAGCTTGCCGATGCTTTGTTCAGTCAAAATCGCATAGACCACCAAGGGCACCGAGGGCGGAATCAAGATGCCCAAGGTGCCCCCCGTGGCAAGGGTTGCCGTGGAAAGTCGCCCCTTGTAGCCCAGACGCTTCATCTCAGGATAGGCGACCTGGGTGATGGTCGCAGCGGTCGCCACCGAGGAGCCGCATACAGCGCCAAAGGCGCCTGCTGCTAAAATTGAGGCCATGGCGAGGCCTCCCCGCACATGTCCGACAAAGGCAGCGGCTGCGTTAAACAAGGCACGACTGAGTCCTCCTTGAGTGGCAAATTGCCCCATCAGTAAGAACAACGGAATGACGCTTAAGTCATATAAGGTGAGGCGCGCGACCGAGCTGCCCTTGAGGACATTCAGTAGCGCACTATGGTTGGTCATTGCCCAGTAGCCGAGTGCGCCTGGGACAAACATCGCTGCTGCGATCGGAATACGGATCGCCATTAGTACTAGCATGCCAGCAAACATGAGAAGACCAATGGCGGTCGGGGTCATTGTCATAAAAGTCATCGTTGAAACTCTGACAAATCATCGACGGCAGTGCCAGTCAAGCTGCTCATGTCTTGTTGAGCAAAATGCATCCAGGCCTGTGTGAGTGCGACGATACAGGCAAGCGCCAAGCCTGGGGCAAGACAGGCGTAAGTCCACCACATGGGTAGATCAAGAGTCGGGGAGGTTTCGTGAGCGCTATGGACTGCGATCGCACCGAAGAGCGTGCGCACTGACAATACGCCGTACATGAGCGCCATGAATACGCACCCCGTCCCATCCAAGCAGCGATTGGTTTTTGGCGCGGCCTTTTGGGTGAAGAAATCTACAATAATATTGCTGCCATGGAGTTGGCACCAGGCAATACAAAGCGAAATCGAAAGAGCGATACCGAATTGCACTAATTCGATATCTCCCGCGAGGGGCTTGGTGATGATTGCGCGCTGGGCAACGCTATACACCGTCATGAGACCGACGGCCAGAGCGATTAAGCCGCCCGCCACCGCAGCGCACATAGAGGTACGTCGAAGCAACGCCTTCATTGGAGCCATTTCATAAAATAATTTTCATGCGAATACGTTCACAAGGCGTTGTTCGTATTCATCCTGTTTATTTATATTTTTTGAGCAAGTCGCGAGCCTCTTGCAACATCGCTTTTGAAGGCAGGCCGCGTTTTTCTGCATCCACGAGCCACTCGTCCGTCACAGGGGCAACAATTTTCATCCATGAGTCCACCTCGGTTTCCGGCAGGACATACACTTGGTTGCCTTTTGCGAGAAGAGCTTTTTTGGCCGGTGCCAAGCTCTCGTCCCAGCGCTTACCGAATGCGCCAGACAATTGCGCGCCGCTATTTCGATCGATCACGACCTTCAGGTCTGCGGGCAGGGCGTCGTACTTGGCCTGATTCATCAGGAATACAAAGACGCCTGTGTACAAGGCTGGGCGTGATTGCGGCGTCTCCGTTGTATATTTGGCAACGTCTCCAATGCGGAAATCGACGGCCGCCTCCCAGGGCACCATTGCCCCATCAATGGTGCCCTTGCTGATTGCATCTTGCACACCGAGCACCGACATGGCGACCGCTGAGGCACCCAGGGTATTGAGCATCTTGAGACCCGAGCGATGAGGCGAGCGAATCTTCATGCCTTTCAAGTCGACCATAGTTTTGACCTGCTTGCCCGCTGTATGAATATAACCCTCGTCGTGCACCCAAGCGGCCAAGAGCTTGGTGCCAGGGAATTCCTTGAGCGAATATTTTTGGGCATATTCCCAAACCGCCTTGGAAGCGGCTTCGGCTTGGTTGATCATGAATGGAAGCTCGAATACCTCCAAGCTTGGGAAACGGCCTGCGGTGTAGCTCGGCAATGTCATGACAAGGTCGTCCACACCGTCTTTGACACGGTCCACGAGTTGTGGAGGGGTACCCCCTGCGGACATCGAAGCGAATAGCTGACACTTGATTTTGTTGCTGGACTCGGCGGCAACCTTGTTGCACCAGGGAGTAATGGTTTGAAGGGGAGTTGCACCAGCGGCAGGCCAGATGTGTTGAAACTTGAGGTTGATCTCTTGGGCTGAGACCGCACTAGACACGGCGAAGGCAGAGGCCGCGAGCGTAGCGGCTATTGAATGTTTGAAATTTACGGTCATTGAAAGTCTCCTCATTGAAAATTCCAGAAGCATTACGCGCTTCAGGCATACCACTACAAACGCAAGATTGATACTGCATTCGGGCTAGGCGAGAGCGCGATGATGGCTCTCAACTTCCCTGTTTTTTAACGCGCTGATCCGCTTTTGCGGTCACATCTTAATGCACACTCGAGTGGCGCTTCGCTAAGAAGATACACCTAAGCAAGGCCTGACATGGGCGGGTAAATGGGATGGGGAGTTAAAAACCTGCACTATTTTGCCGCCGTGCGATCGCTATCGGTTCCGCCATTCGGCCCATCGGCGTGCGTTGCTTGATGTTGCCCACATCCAGTGAGCCCCCTGCCACCAGGCGATTGACTAACACCGTGCGTACATATCCAGGCGCCGCCGCATTGACTCGTAGGCCATCTCTCGCCCAATGGGTGCCCTGGGCAGCTGGCCTGATGATTGTGGCCATCAGTGCCTTCTTATGTACGGCCATGAGTGATGAATCTGTTGAGCGAAGCCGTCGCTAAATCATTTCCCCGCCCAGGGCTTCTGCCAAGTCCGGAATCAAGCGCCCAAGCTCAGCCGTTGTGATCGCGACATCGCTATCGAACTGCTCATCCTTGTCCTGAGTGCGATCAGTATCGAACACTCCTTCAAGAAACTTGATTTTCTTGATTTGCATTTTGTCGGTGAGTACCAAAGACACCCGTTCGTCCCAGGTGAGTGCCAAGCGCGTCGGCACCTTGCCACTTTGGACGTGGCCGCGAACCTCATCAATATCGAGTGCATGCTTGCTATAGCGCACCACCGCCTGAGTGTCATCATGGGCTTTGAGTTCGGTTTCTCGGTCAACTGTAAATCCAGAAGGCGCCTCCTGCTCGGTCAGCCAGGTCGACATGCAAACTGCCGGTGAGAGCGTGGTCTGCACGCGCATCAGCCCCAGCCCTTCAATGCATTGGTTGAGGGCGCTCACGACCTCGTCGGCGCGACTGTCGCTGCCAGCATCCAGCACCAGGCGATGGGCCTTGGGGTCGATCCATACCCAGAGGGCGCTGCGCTTGCTGAAAGCCTGTGGCAGCAGGCTAATGCGGGTTTCCTCACGCAGGTCTTTCATCTCTTTGCGACCTGGCTTGCGGCCCTCGGTCTCTTCAATTCTCGCGGCACGTTCGTCAGCCATGCGGCGCACCACGTTGGAAGGTACAGCCTTCACCTCGAGCATGAAGCGCAGCATCCACTGACCGGCAACTGCTTCAATCAGCGGGCCGTCGTCCAAGACTCTTGGGGCGATCCAACCCACCGACTTGTCTTCGGAGGGAGAGCATTCCTGGAAGCGCATCGGCTCCAAGTTTTCCGCGACGCTGGCGAGGCTTGGAGACCAACTGGGCGAAAGGCGAAAGATAACGAGATTCTTGAACACGGAAATCCTGGGGTAAAGCTATTCTTGCGCAGATTGCCCAAGGAGGCGCGAACTCAAAAAAAGGCGAGTCGACGGGGCGCAGATTCTACCTTGTTAATGATTCCCACCAAAGTTGTCTGGCTTCGAGACGCATTCAAGGGATCCAAAGAGGCAGCCCAGAGCGTGGCCTACTCCAGTGGCATTCCGAGCGAGCGCATGGTTTTCCCCCAGACCGCGAGCTGATCTCTGATTTGATCAGCCAAGACCAGTGGGCTGGAAGGCTGAGGGAAGAGCCCAAGTTTCTCGCACTGCTCTCCCACATCAGCCCGACGCATGACGCCCCCAAAATCGCGCGAAATGCGCTCGACTAGATCAGCGCTCATTTTGGCCGGACCCAGCAATCCACCCCAGGGCATGATGTTCACCAAGGGTTGCCCCGCTTCAACCATGGTCGGTACATCTGGCATGCTGGCGGTGCGTTTGGGCAGCAGTACGGCGATAGGCACGAACTTTTCTTTAAGCAGTTGCGGCATGATCGCAGGTGTTGCGAACATCACTGGAACTCGGCCGCCAACGAGGTCAATGACGGCCTGGGCTTCGCCTTTGTAAGGAACGTGGGTCATATCGAGTTTGTTGGAGTGAACAAGCTGACCCAGGGCAAGGATGCCGGTGCTGTTGCCTGTGGCATAGGCGAGCTTGCCCGGATTGGCCTTTACATAGGATAAGAACTCCGCCATATTCCGAACTTTCAAGCTCGGCGCGACCATCAGATAAAACGTGAAGATACAAAAGGTCGAGATGGGTGTGAAATCGGCGACCGGGTCGTAGGGCGGGTGGCGCTTGAGCGAGGGCACATAGGACATCGAGGTCGCGGTCGCAAAGAACAAGGTGTGACCATCGGCGGGAGCCTTGATCACTTCCAGCGCAGCCACGGCACCGTCGGCTCCGCCTCGGTTATCGACGACGACCGGCTTGCCGAAGGCGTTGCCAAGATGCACGGCGACGATCCGGGCGCCAAGATCCGCTGCACCGCCGGCTGGAAAGGGCACCACCAGGCGCACGGGTTTACTTGGCCAGTCTGGCGCGGTCTGCGCGCCGATGGGGAGGCTCGATCCTAGAGTGAGAGCGGCGCTGGCCCGGATTAATTGGCGACGGTTAAGCGAGTGCGTCGCGCGGGACGCACTCGAACGGGTGGATGGATGGACTGCTGAAGGGTCCTTGGTCATCAAGCGCTCCTTATTTCTAATGGGTTCTGGATTATTCTGGGTGGTCAGTACAAGGGTCGAGCGTCATAACGTCATAACGTCATAACGGTACATCGGTACAACGCACCCTTCAGCATACTAGTATGGTCGGTCATCAATCTCCTTTTATAATCCGCTTTCACTTGGGGATGCCGCGGTGGTCCGTCCAAAGATGATATCTTTATAAAAATCACAATCGGCAGCGGGGACAACATGACTGACCAAACGGCTAACACCAAGACCAATGCAAGCTCCAACCAGGGCACCAGTCGGCGTCGGCGTCGCATCCTACTGGGTGCATCGGCGGCCTTAGGTTCGCTGACGTTAA
>JAYUOT010000448.1:0-4351 GCA_043760705.1 Betaproteobacteria bacterium | reverse complement strand
CTAGCCCTAAGGCGCTCTTGCGATTGACCGGGCTGCGACGCACCACTTCGGTGTCGCCAAATTCACGGGCGACCTCGCTGACCAGATCTTCCTGCTGTTTTTGCGCTTCTTCCGCGCTGAGGCGACCCAGCTCCAATTCGGAGGAGATTTCCTGGCGACGATCTTTGTAAACGGCGAGGCGTGCTTGTTCGTCTGCCGTGACGCTCGTTTTGGTTGAAATCGAAGCATTCTTTTCGCCGAACTTGCCGGAGCGTTCCGCACTCGTAGCGATTCCTGAAGGCCCATTCATATGGGTACGCCATAGTGGAAAAAGCACCCAAGCGAAGGCCAAAAAGGTCAAGACCTCGCATATGACTATAAAGGTGATCACAGCAAACTACTTGCGCTCAGCCTTGCCGACAGTGCATCCATAAAATATAAGCATTCGTTGATCTGTGCCATTTCGACATATTCGTCAGGCTGGTGAGCCACTCGTATTTGTCCCGGACCACAAACCACCGTCGGAATACCGACTTCTTGCAGTATGCCGGCCTCGGTGCCAAAACTGACACGACCAAAACCTTGATGGCCGCACACCGGTAAAAGGGCTTGCGCCAAATTCAGATTACCGCGCTCGTCCAGGCCCGGAGCGTCCATAATTTCATCAATCACAATACGGCACTCGGGCGACACGGCCTTGGCGATGGGTTCGAGGTGAGCGCTGCAGTAGTTTCGGATCTGAGCCGCAATATCCTGCGCGTAGACGCCGGGCAAGGCCCGAACTTCGAAGGTGAACTCGCAGTCTTTCGCAGTAATGTTGTGAGCCGTTCCGCCTTGAATCATGCCCACATGCACACTGGTGTGTGGGAATTCAAAGCCCTCGTGTCGCTCGGCGAGATTCAGTTTTTGCTGGAGTTGGTTGATAAAAACAATGACCTCCGCTGCCAGCTCCACGGCCGAGACGCCCTGGTCACGGAGTGAAGAGTGCACCGAAAAACCTTGCACCCTGCAACGAAAAATCGCCGCACCTTTGTTGGCCACGACCATCCGCATCGAGGTCGGCTCACCAATCACACAGCCCATGGGCTTGAGCGCGGCCTGGGATAAATGCGCGGCCAATTGACGCATGCCACGCATATTGCTTTCTTCGTTATAGGACAGCGCTATGTGAATGGGCTGTTTCAAGGAGCTGTTTGCAAATGTGGTGGCGGATTCGATCGCACAGGCAATGAAGCCCTTCATGTCGGCAGAACCACGCGCCACCCAGGTATCACCCTTCTGGGTGAGCTTGAAGGGGTCGCTATGCCAGTCCTGACCCGCAACCGGCACTACGTCGGAATGCCCGGACAAGATCAAGCCGGCTCGATCCGAGGGGCCGATGCTTGCAAAAAGATTGGCTTTGCCAGCCTCACTGGGCCCGGCATTGGGCGCGTTCTCGCCATGCTGAACCAGGACGCTTGCGCCCAGGGCTTCGAGGCGATTGGCAGCCCAATCGATCAGCTCGCGGTTGCTCTGGCTACTGACGGTATTAAAACCCACGAGTGTCGAGAGACACTCCTGGGTGCTTTTAAACTTGGGGTGAGTGGTAATGGCCATGCTGCCATTATCGCAGCCCCCGCTGAAAGGGCTTATCTTTCGGTCAATTTGTCCTTCATTTTGGACATGGCGATGGCGGCAGCCAGGCCTCCCAGAGTCTTAATCAGGGTCGGGTGTTCGGCGTAAAAATTCCCTAACTTGTCGATCACACTGGGCTGTTGCTCCTGAGCATGAGTCGCAATCTCTTGTACTTGTTGGGGCGTGAAACGAGATGCTTGTTCTGGAGTAATTTGGGTCTGACCGGGAGCCATCATCTTGCTCAGGGCACCGCCCGCCAAGCCTGCAATGGCCATGGGGCCAAGTGCACTAATAATCGAATTAAGCATGCCCGCTTGCTGCCCACCGTTGGATTGGCCAAAAAGCTGTGCCGCCATTTGAGGGAAAGGAGGTGTTTGATCAGAGCGAAACGCCTCCGCCACGCCGTGGCCCAGGAGATCCTTTGGCGCTTCTTGGGCGACCTGCTGCAAATGGTCGTCGTGGTTAGTCATTGAGCTGCTCGCAGCCTGCAAAAGCATGTCCAGTAGTCCCACGGTGTTCTCCTCAGTTGGGTTAGATTGGAGATGATACGCCAGCCCGGATCTGACCGGTTTTACGAGCCTTCGCCGCTCCCCGCGCCATTATTCTATGTCGGGCAAGGCCTTTGCAAGAGGCTTCAACAAGGCCGGGCTGCCGCCGGGAATGGGAGTGCGGTCGACATTGAGCGTCATGGACACCAGGACGTAGTAGCCATTGACACCCACCAGATCAACCACGCCTTGCTCGCCAAACTTATCCTTCGCGAGTTTGAACGTTTCGTCGCTGACAAAATGCTTGAGATGCAGTTCCCGCGTGAAGCGATACACAATGGCTTCGTCTTCCTTCATGCCGGCGGGCACCCGCCCTTCAGCCACATCTTGCGCAATCGACGGGTTGAGGCCTGCCTGCATGGCCAGACGGTGATGGGCAAACCACTCGTACTGTGCGCCCCAATAACGGGCCGTGATCAGGATGGCAAATTCGTTGAGTCGCGCCCCAAGTGTGCTTTTGAAACGAATGTGCTCGCCAATTTTTTGAAGACGGTCACCCAGCTCCGGGCTACGCAACCAAACGTTGAACGGACTGCCTACGGATTTGGGTGCAGGCAGGTTCGGGTCCGCCACGGCCCGGCGAGGTCCGTTAAGAATGGAGTCAGAGAGTGCTCTTTGTGGCGCTGTCATTTCGTCGAGTTGCAGTAATTTGAAGCGCCGGTCTGCCTCGGTTTGGCTCAAGACGGGAGAGCTGAGGCCTGCCAAACACAGTAGTGCGGCATTTAGTTTGATAGTCATCGCATCCTCTTTAATCTGAAAGTGAGAGGCATGATAGGTCGGGGCCCAGATTTCTGACTCGCATTTCTTCATTTTTTGCGAAGCGGGTCCCGGACTCTAGGAGGCCGCTATGGCTACCACCACAATGGTTCACGTCCGCGTGGACGAACCAATTAAGGCGCAAGCCACCGAGACGCTGGCAAGAAACCTTCAAAAACCTAGTGGCTAGAAGGCGCAACCTCCGAGGCCCGATTTTCTGGGGTCTTGACTGGGCCCTTGCCACTAAAGCGATCCAGGGCAAGATAGAGCACCGGTGTAATGAACAAAGTCACTGCTTGAGAAAACACCAGTCCACCCAACACCGCCAAGCCTAGAGGCTGACGTAGCTCAGCGCCCGCGCCGATGCCCAAGGCAATCGGCAAGGCTCCCATCATGGCCGCCAACGTGGTCATCATGATGGGTCTGAAGCGCAGAATACAGGCCTCACGAATGGCATCAAAGGGCGTTTTGCCATGATTGCGTTGCGCGTCGAGTGCAAAGTCGATCATCATGATCGCGTTCTTTTTGACAATACCAATCAATAGCAAGATGCCGATGGTGGCGATGATGGTGAGGTCTTGCCCGAACAGCATCAGGGTACCGAGCGCGCCAACCGCCGCCGAGGGCAGGCCTGCAAGAATGGTGATCGGGTGAATGTAGCTTTCATAAAGCACGCCGAGTAAGACGTAGATCACCAGCAAGGCGCCAATAATCAGAATGGTTTGGCTACCCTGAGAGTTTTTAAACACCGCTGCATCCCCACCATACTTGGTGATGATCGAAGTCGGCATGCCCATCGCGTCACGCTCCTTTTCGATCTTGGCAGTGGCGTCGCCGAGGGCCGCACCCGGACCCAGGTTGAACGAGATCGTGACAGCTTGTAATTGCCCAACGTGATTGATGGAGGTTGGCCCGACCGTACGCTCTACGGTGGAGAAGGCCGATAAGGGCACCAAGTTGCCGGTACTGGATCGCACAAAAATGTTAGCCAAAGCGCTCTCATCTTTTTTGGCTTCAGGGGCCACTTCCATAATGACCTGATAGCTGTCCGAAGCCAAATAAATGGTCGACACCTGACGCTCGCCGAAGGCACTGTAAAGCGAGTTACGTATCGTCTCGATCGACACCCCCAAAGTGTTGGCGCGATCACGATCAATCTTGAGTTGAGCAATCAGACCACGCATCTGGGCATCGCTGGTGACGTCACGAAATAACGGATCATTACGCAAACGTTCCTGTAGGCGAATCGCCCATTCATTAATCTCGTCCGCCTTCACGCTTTGCAGAATGTATTGGTACTGCCCCTTACTCGGCCGACCTCCTAACTGCAGATTTTGGATCGGTCTCATAAACACATTGATGCCAGAGACCTCACGCAGCTTCTTTCGCATGCCCTCAATCACATCTTTCATGGGCGCGCGTTGATTCATCGGCTTGAGGGTCACGAACATTCG
>JAYUOT010000447.1:0-4353 GCA_043760705.1 Betaproteobacteria bacterium | reverse complement strand
AAATTACCAGTCCGGTACGCCACATAAACAGCATGCCGAATACCAAGGATATCCACAGTGGCATATAGACAAGATGCGGTAGGGCGGTCAGTAGTACCGCACCCAGCAAGAAAAAAGTTTCGCGCCGTTCGCGCTCCCACTGACCGCCGAGCTTGCCGCCGAGCGCTTTGACCGAGAGATGTAAACCCGTGGTGAGACTCATGTGCTTCAGGAGCCGACCAGGGCCAGGCTCTCCAAGGCCTGCGCCTGATGTGCGGGGCCATGTCCTGCGGCCAGGGATTTACCCGGCAGCCGTAGACCATACTTCAGGCCGGCCTTCTCAGCGTCCACGACCCAGCGCGTGAGGCGCGAAATCTTTTGCTCCTCGCCGAGCCCGCCGGACATCTGCCACCAGTCCAGGAGGAGCTCACCGGCTTCGCCGCCATCCATCTCTTTGCAGAGCAGGTCTTCGGTACCCAGTCGGGCCACCGCTTTCCAGGCGATGAGGCGTGGATGATCGCCTTCCCGGTAGGCGCGCAAGGCCGAGATATCGTCTTGCTGACCTGCGCGGGCGCTCCCTTTGCCGCTGAAGTCGACGCTGTTGGGTAGTGGAATGGCACCGGTTTCTGGTTTTGGATAGACCAGGAAGTGATTCATGGGTTTCCAGTAACTCCAGGCCCGCCACAGGCCGAGCGGGAAAGTGGTCTTCATGGAGAAGCGGGGCATCGGAATCATGCCTCGTGTGTCGGTCGGCAGTGCCAGCGTGGTGAGTTGCTCAGAATTGGGAGGTACATCAACGCTGTAGGGCTTGGCCGACCCCGGGACCAGCACTTGCACAGCGAAACGCTCGGTCTTGGTTTGATTGACCAACATAAACGACCATTCCGCCACTTGGCCCGCGAACACCGGGTCGGATCGGCCCGGTCGAAAGACAAGTTGTGACATATTGCGGAAGGTGTGCATCATGGTCACCATCGCCACCGCCGCGAGGAAAAACGTCAGTGCGTAACCCAGGGCCAATTGATAATTGATGGCCGCGATCAGCATGACCAGTAACACGGCCCCGTAGATGAGCCCGGCGCGCGTGGGGAGGACATAGATGTTTTTTTGGGTGAGCTTGTAGTCACCCAGGATTTGGTGACGACGCGGGATCAGGCGCTCAAGCCAGGTTTCGGCTCGGCTAGGCGCTTTGATAGCAGCGGTTCGTGACAAGTGCGGCCTCCGGGCTTTACTTGACCGGAACGGCTTTGAGCAACTCGGCCACTAACTCGGCGCGAGCGCGATGGGAGGTTGCGGCGCCCTTGGCCCCTTTCAGACGATGACCGGCCACCGATGTGATGACGGCCTGAACATCATCTGGCAGCACATGGTTGCGACCGTCCAACAGCGCCCAGGCGCGCGCTGCGCCCACCAGGGCCAGGCCGGCACGGGGACTCAAGCCCTCCGAGAACGCGGCCAGGCGACGGCTCTGCGTGAGCAAATTTTGAATGTAGTCCATCACCGGACCCGAGCAATGAATGTCGCGCACCTTTTGTTGTGCCTGCATCAAGTCCTGGGGCGACAAGGCCGGCTTGAGTGTGGCGAGCATTTGACGGCGATCCTGGCCTTCCAGGATGGCGCGTTCTGATTTTGGGTCGGGATAGCCAAGCTCGATACACATCAGGAAACGATCAAGCTGTGATTCGGGAAGCGGGAAGGTGCCGATTTGGTCTTGTGGATTTTGGGTGGCGATCACGAAAAATGGTTCGGGTAGCGGGCGCGGCTTGCCGTCCACAGAGATTTGCTTTTCTTCCATCGCCTCAAGCAAGGCAGATTGAGTCTTGGGTGAGGCGCGGTTAATTTCATCGGCCAACAAAACTTGTGTGAAGACGGGGCCTTGATGAAAGGTAAAGCGATTGTTGTCGCGCTCGAACACTGAAACGCCGATGATATCGGCGGGCAATAAGTCATTGGTAAACTGCACGCGCTTGAATTGAAGCCCCAGGGTGATCGATAGCGCGGCCGCCAGCGTCGTCTTGCCGACGCCGGGTAAGTCCTCGATGAGCAGATGGCCTTTGGCGAGCAAGCAGGCGAGGGCAAGCCTGATTTGGGGCTGTTTGCCCACCACGATGTTGCCCACTTGAGAGGCTGCGGATTGAATTTTATCTAGCATGTTCTTGTTTCAGTTGAGCTCTTGCAGTGTACGGTAGGCGAGCGCGGCTTGGCGTGGCTTTTGGCCGACTTCGTCGCTTACATGCGCGCGCCTATCGGTTGTATGGTTCATTGGCCGATGAGCGGTGCGTTTCAAAGCACGGAAGGTGTAGCATTTGGACTTCGCGTGGGGACGAAGTTCACACTGATTTTTGGGAATTACGGATATTTTGGAATGACCACTATGAGTCCATCTTCTGAGTCGATACTTTCAGTATTGAAAACCGAAAGGCAAGGTCGAGTGCTTCGTCTGACCCTGAATCGCCCCGAGCAATTTAACTCGTTGTCCGAGGAGTTGCTAGAGGCTCTGGAGCGTGAGCTGAGCCGAGCCGCCCACGAAGCCGATTTGAGGGTCGTTATTCTGGCGGCGGAAGGAAGGGCTTTTTGCGCCGGGCATGACTTGAAGCAAATGCGTGCCGACCCCAACCTCGATTACTACCAGCGCTTGTTTGCCCGCTGCACCCAGGTGATGATGTTGATTCAGCGCATGCCTCAGGTAGTCATCGCCCGGGTGCAGGGCTTGGCGACCGCAGCGGGCTGTCAATTGGTGGGCATGTGTGATCTGGCCGTGGCCTCCAGCGAGGCTCGCTTTGCCGTGTCGGGGGTGAATCTTGGCTTGTTTTGTTCAACACCGTCGGTCGCTTTGTCGCGAAATCTTTCCCGCAAGCATGCT
Organism: Betaproteobacteria bacterium; assembly: GCA_043760705.1. Classification (GTDB taxonomy): domain Bacteria; phylum Pseudomonadota; class Gammaproteobacteria; order Burkholderiales; family Burkholderiaceae_E; genus JAPOKJ01. Next base: position 1,511 of record JAYUOT010000447.1, on the reverse strand, counting down.
TTCGAAATGTTGGTGACCGGAGAGTTTATTAACGCTCAACAGGCGCTCGAGAAGGGCTTGATTAACGCGGCCGTAGAGCCGGGGCGATTAGATGCGGAAATAGATCGCTTGGCTGCTCTGATATTAGCCAAGCCCGCTGCGGCCCTGGTGGCGGGGAAGGGCTTGTTTTATCAGCAACTTGAAATGGGTATTGAGGCTGCGTATCAATTGGCGGGTCAAACGATGGCCTGCAATATGATGGACGACTCAGCGCTTGAGGGCGTACAGGCCTTCATTGAAAAGCGCCCGCCTGATTGGACTTTGTAGTTGGAAAATGGGATGTTTACGATGAATTCTGAAGGTGTGTATTGCAGTCGCTTGATTGTTTTTGCAAAACTCACAACCTGGGTGCTTGCGCTTGGTATGAGCTCGGTTGTGCAGGCGCAGGCTCTCAAAGTTTCGCCCGACCGTTTTCAAGTTTCTGCGGATGGACAAGAGGTGATCGACCAGGAAAAGCAACTGGTTTGGCGCCGTTGCCTGGAGGGTATGCGCTATGAGGATGGGCGCTGTCTAGGTGATCCGCAACCCATGGCCTGGGCCTCTGGACACGAATGGGCAAAAAGCGTCGCGTCCTCAGGAGGCCCATGGCGCATGCCCACCATGATCGAACTTTCAACCATGATGGATATGAGCCGCCACGGTTCGCCACTGAACGCCGCGTTGTTTCCGGATACGCCGAAAGCCTATGTCTGGAGCGCTACGGCGAACGAGCGCACGCCCACCCATGCCTGGACCATGCTCTACACCAACGGCTACATGATGAGCTCCTGGCAAACGGTGAGCTATTACTTGAGGCTGGTGCGGGAACAGCGTTGAGCCTACCCGTTGAGCCGACCTTCAAGCTTCGGTGCGGTTAGCGTATTTGCTCCAGCAGTCGCTTCAGTGTGGCGAGCTCCTTGGGGCCAATTTTTTGTCCGATTTTTTGCTCAATGTTGTCAATTAACTGCGCGCCGGTGCGATTAAGTTGGCGGCCTTTCTCGGTGTAGACCACCAGCTTACCGTGACGACGAGTCGGGTCATCTTGAAGCCCAAGAATGCCGCGCCGGGAAAGTTCCACGACCATTTTGTGTACGGCCTGCCTCGAAATAGCCAAACGACGCCCGAGCTCGGCCATACTCATCGGCTTGCCGCCCATGTTGGCAAGCAAGCGGCTCTGTGCCGGTGTCAGATAGTCGTACGGGGTGTGTTGCACGCCCTTCATGACTTCCTGCGCGAACCAGTCCGCGCTTGCGATGAGGAGTTGTTTTAGGTTTTCTGCCACGGAAAATAGTTTGAGGACAATGGGCGACGTTAATGCACTTTAGAGCTCAACCCAGGCGCCTATCTGGACGCCAAGTTCGTATCAACCACGGCGTCAACCACGGTTGACAATGTAATTATCTTGCTTTAACATTCGCTTGTCAACCTCAATTGACGGCAAAATTCCTTTTTTATCTCCTTCAGGTCAAGCTCATGAAAGTCCTTGTTCCCGT
>JAYUOT010000446.1:0-4355 GCA_043760705.1 Betaproteobacteria bacterium | reverse complement strand
CCAGTTTCACGTGCCCCAAGCTTATTACCGGCCTGGCTTGGACGATGGTGCGGCCTACCAAGCAATGATGTCGATCAGCACGCAAGTGGGTGAGTTTGAAAAGCCCAAGTACTTTTCCTACGATCCACGAATTTGCGCCCATGGCCGAAACAAGACCCTCGGGTGCAATCAATGCATCGATGTTTGTTCGACCGGAGCCATTCGCTCACTGGGCGATAAAGTGGAGGTGGAGCCTCATCTTTGTATGGGTTGTGGCGCGTGCTCGACGGTGTGTCCCTCGGGTGCGATGAGTTATTCGTATCCGGTGACTGATCGGGTGGGTGAACGCATTCGACGCGGCCTATCCGTGTATCGGCAGTTGGCAAATCCCGTACCCGCCTCGTCGCCAGTCCTGCTTTTTGCGGACGAAAGCTCCAGAACGGGTTTGAACAGCCTCAGCACTTCGGCGACCACAGGCGGCCTACCCGCCCATTGGTTACCGATTTTTGTGCACGATGTCGCCAGCGTAGGCGCCGACTTAATGCTGGCAGCCTTGGCGTACGGCGCACGTCGGGTGGTCATTTTGTTTGCGGATAATGCTGCGCCGCAGTATGTCCAAGCCTCAAGATTTCAAGCTCAATTAGTGGGCCAAATTGTCGGGCCCTTATTTGATGAGCTCAAGACTGCGGTCAGCGTGGTGGGCGCCCAAGCGAACGGAGAATCTAGCCTGGAGGGGCTAAGGCAAGTCATCGCCAACGTCGTTGCGAGCGCTTCCTCTTGGTCGCGCGAGACGGGACTGTCTGCGGGCTTCGAGCCGGCCGGGTTTGCCGTACCCAAGGAAAAACGTCGAGCCATTGAAGTGGCCGTCGGCTACTTGCAAAAGCAAGCCCAAAAACTTGCGCAAAAGCCGGTCGATACAAGACTCAAAAGCATTGCGAGTTCAGCATCAAGCAATGCCTTGGCCGTGGTTGGTTTGCCAAGTGTTGTGACCTTAAGCGCGGGGGCTCCCTTTGGCAGCTTGAGTATTAGCGCCGAAAAATGTACTCTATGCTTGGCTTGCGTGGGTTCCTGTCCAGAGGGTGCACTTTTGGACGGCCAGCAGTCCGGGGAAGACAAACCGCAGTTGCGGTTTTTAGAACGAAATTGTGTCCAGTGCGGCCTATGTGAAAAGACTTGCCCAGAGCAAGCAATTAATCTGGAGCCGCGTTGGAATTTTGAGGTGGGGAGAGAGCATCAAGTAGTGGTCAATGAGGCCAAACCGTTTCACTGTGTGAAATGCGGCAAAGCCTTTGGAACACTGATGATGATCGAGAATGTGATCGCGAAACTATCTGGCCATAGTGCATTTGCAGGACCCGCGGCTGAACGCCTCAAAATGTGTTCAGATTGCCGCGTCGTGGACATGTATTCTTCGACCGATCAAGCCTCCATCCACGATGTGAGGCGCGGCGAGTAGCCCTGGGTTCGCATGCAAGCGCTTGACGTCAGCCGTATTCAACCCCTCAGCGATGAAGATCTGGCACGTGCCGATTGGTACGGACTGATCGGTCGCCTGTTTAGTTCGCCTCTGGATCAAGCCGCCCTGGCTCAGTTGTCAGGGCTAGCGCCCGGCCTGGATGTGGCGGCACTCTGTCAAGAGCAACCTGGCGGGATTGACCATGGCTTTGCCTGCCTGTGTCAGGCTAGTCTGAGCGCGCGGCCCGAGCTGCTCAAAGAAGAGTTCGATCTGGTGTTTGTAGGCACCGGTAAGGCTGAGGTGTTCTTGAACGCCTCGTTTTACCAGGCCGGCTTCTTGCATGAGAAGCCGCTCGTCGATCTGCGCACCTTGCTCAATCGGCTCGGCTATGCCCGCAAGGAAGATATTGCCGATACCGAAGACCATTTGAGCTTGCTGTGCGCCTCGATGCGCCGCCTCATTCTTGATCGTGTGCCCATTATTGAGCAAAAAGAGTTCTTCATGGGTTTTCTCGCCGAGTGGTTTGAGCAGGCCGGTGACGCTATCGAATCCAATGGCAATACCGATTTCTATAAGCATGCTGCCCGCTTGATGCGAAGCTTTTTCGCGATTGAGCGCCAGTCATTCGATTTTGAAGAATAAGTCCTAGTAACCAAACACCCATACCTTTTGTTGTGACGGAGTAAGTGATGAAATCCACCGATCTTAAACGCGATTCGAACCCAGTGTCAGTGACCAAGCGCCGCAAGTTCTTGCTGGGCGCGGGCGCAGCGACAACGGGCGCAGCCGCCGTGATTCTTACGGCAGGCCAAGCACCGACCGAGCCAACTTTGACCGCCAAGCCAGACACCAAGGGCAAGGGTGGTGGTTATCACGTCACCGAGCATGTCAAACATTACTACCGGACCACCTTGGTTTAAAGCAGGAGAGACAAAATGCAATTGCAGAGAAAAAAATCATCCGCCCTATCCAGTGCACCTCAAGGAGCTTTGGCCCATAGTTTGTTCCGGGGTTTGAATAGTGCCTTGGAAAATACGCTCAACCGCCGCTCCTTTCTGAAGCGCTCGGGTGTGGGTGTGGGTGTTGGTGCCGCTGCTGCGGGCTTGAGCTTCGATGGCGTTGAAAAAGCCCAGGCACAAACGGCCACAAGCAAGATCGAGGTCAAGCGCACGGTATGTACCCACTGTTCGGTCGGTTGTGCGGTAGATGCTGTGGTTGAGAACGGCGTCTGGGTTCGTCAGGAACCTGTGTTCGATTCTCCAATCAACCTGGGTGCCCATTGCGCCAAGGGTGCAGCGATCCGTGAACATGGTCACGGTGAGTATCGCCTCAAAACGCCGATGAAGTTGGTCAATGGCAAATACACCAAAATTTCTTGGGAGCAGGCGCTGAGCGAAATTAGCGCCAAGCTGCTCGATCTGCGCAAAACCTCAGGCCCCGATTCAACCTTCTGGGTGGGCTCCTCGAAGCACAGCAACGAACAAGCCTATTTGATGCGCAAGTTTGTGTCCTTCTTCGGCACCAACAATATGGACCACCAGGCCCGTATTTGCCACTCCACGACGGTGGCTGGCGTGGCCAACACCTGGGGCTATGGTGCGATGACCAATAGCTACAACGATATGCAAAACACCAAGTGTGCGATGTATATCGGCTCGAACGCTGCCGAGGCCCATCCCGTCTCGATGATGCACATGTTGCATGCCAAGGAAAACGGCTCGAAAATGATCGTGGTCGACCCGCGTTTCACTCGCACGGCTGCCAAGGCCGACGAATTTATCCGTATACGTTCTGGCTCGGATATTCCTTTCTTGTTCGGCATGATGCATCACATCTTCAAGAACGGCTGGGAAGACAAAAAGTACATCAATGACCGTGTCTGGGGCATGGACAAAGTACGCGAAGAAGTGATGGCAAAATGGACGCCTGACAAGGTGGAAGAAGCCTGTGGTGTGCCCGAAGCCACTGTCTTTAAAGCGGCTGAGATGATGGCCAAAAACCGCCCATCAACCATCGTCTGGTGCATGGGCCAAACCCATCACACCACCGGCAATGCCATTGTGCGCGCTTCTTGCCTCTTGCAGTTGTGCCTGGGCAATATCGGTGTGTCTGGCGGTGGCGCCAACATCTTCCGGGGTCACGACAATGTCCAAGGCGCCACCGACGTCGGTCCCAACCCTGATTCTCTGCCCGGCTACTACGGTCTGGCCGCAGGCGCATGGAAGCATTTTGCGGCGGTATGGGGTGTGGACTACGAATGGATCAAGAGTCAATTCGCTCCGAACATGATGGAGAAATCCGGCACAACGGTGTCGCGCTGGATCGACGCCGTGCTGGAGAAGAACGAGTTGATCGATCAAGACTCCAATGTCAAGGCGATGGTGTTCTGGGGCCATGCTCCAAACTCGCAGACGCGCGGCCTGGAGATGAAGAAAGCTTTCGATGCACTCGATCTTTTGGTTGTCGTCGATCCCTATCCTTCAGCCAGCGCCGCCATGGCTGCCATGCCGGTGGACGGAGCTCAAGTCAACCCCAATCGGCAGGTGTATTTGCTGCCCGCGGCGACTCAGTTTGAAACTTCAGGATCGGCGACGGCATCGAATCGCTCGCTTCAGTGGCGTGAGAAAGTCATTGAGCCCCTCTTTGAGTCGATGCCCGACCAAACCTTGATGCAAGCCTTTGCTGACCGTTTGGGCTTCGGCGACAAGATGTCTAAAAACTACAAGATCACCACGTTTAAAAAACATGGCATTGAATGGCGCGAGCCTGAGCCAGAATCAATTTTGCGTGAAATTAATAAGTCTGTATGGACCATTGGTTACACGGGCCAAACACCCGAGCGCCTGAAAGCTCATATGCGCAATATGCACATGTTTGATGTCAAGACCTTGCGCGCCAAAGGCGGTAAAGATGCGGTCAC
>JAYUOT010000445.1:0-4357 GCA_043760705.1 Betaproteobacteria bacterium | reverse complement strand
TAGACGATTCAATTTCCCCGCCGAAAGCGCCCCGCAAGTCAAGGGCTCGTGTTGCTGTGCCCGTTGAACGCGCGGATGAGTTAACCCACGACCCGGTCAATCACAAGCCAGAGGCTGAGGTTCTGCTGCAAACGTCGAACGATTCGTCTCAAGCGGCCGCCTCCGCCACGGAGTCCCCAGCCGTTGCAGATTTTGAAGGGCCGTCTTTGGCTAGTCCAGCGAGAACAGAACGGGCGCCTCGCGGGCCTAGGCGTGGCCGACACCCTGGCCACGAGCAGGAGCAATTTCCAGAGGGAACCACCCCGAAAAATGGCCAAGAGGCTGCGCTCGATGGGCAGCCTGAACGTGCAGAGGGCGATGCACCTGCGAGCGAGTTTGCAGGCCAAAGACCTGAAGACGGTCGTCGCCCACCCAGGCATGCTCGGGGCGCTAGAGAACGTGGCCCGCAGGAGCTTGGCCCGAGGCCAGAGCGCGGCCCACGTCCAGAGCGCGGTCCGCGCCCAGAGCGAGCTGCGCGTCCGGAAAGCGAACGGGATCGCAGTATGGACAGCCCAGTCAGCCCGGAAGACGCGGCTGTCCCGATTCCCACTCATCATGTCGATGCTCCGCTAGGGCTAACGATTGACCCGACCCGTCGCCGTGATCGCAATGAGCCGAGCGAATTCGATGAGAAACTGCATAAGGTCCTGGCCGACGCTGGTATAGGTTCTCGTCGCGAGATGGAAGATCTGATTCAGGCTGGTCGAATTTCCGTCAATGGGCGCCCAGCCCATACCGGCCAAAGAGTGGGGCCCAGCGATCAGATTCGGGTCAATGGTCGCACCCTCAAGAGAGCCAACGCGCCGACTCCTACCCAGGTCTTGCTGTATCACAAACCGAGCGGCGAAATTTGCACTCGCGACGACCCGCAGCACCGGTCCACGGTCTACGAGCGACTGCCCCGTCTTAAGGGCGCACGTTGGGTCGCTGTGGGTCGGCTAGATTTTAATACCGAAGGCCTTTTGGTGTTTACCACTTCGGGTGATCTTGCCAATAAGCTCATGCACCCCCGCTATGGTTGGGAGCGTGAATACGCGGTGCGTGTTTTAGGCCGAATTAATGAGGACGCGCAGAAGCGCTTGCTTGATGGCATTCAGCTCGAAGACGGTATCGCCAAGGTCAATTCTATTTCGGAGATTGGTGGCGAGGCCGCAAACGCCTGGTACAAAGTCTGTATTTCCGAAGGAAGAAACCGCGAAGTGCGGCGCCTGATGGAAGCCGTGGGCGTGATTGTCAGCCGCCTGGTGCGGGTGCGCTTTGGGCCAATCGGTTTGCCTCCAGGCTTAAGCCGTACGCGCTGGGTGGAGCTCACCCCAGGAGATGTTTTTGAGCTGGAAAATCTTGTCAAGAAGCAAGTTCTCATCAGCGAGGGCCGCGACCCGGCCGAGATTGAGGCGGTACTCTCCGCCGCCGTTGGAGCGCGCCGTAAGCTTGCCGAGCGTGATCTTGACGACGAGTATGACGACGAAGACCGTCAAGATTTTGATGATGAATCCTCTCGAGTTTATTATGAGGATGAGCCGATTCCTGCCCATGTGGATGCCGGGGTCGTTGATGACTCTGTGCCGGAGTTAGTGGGCGAGCAAGCAGAAGATGATTGGCAGCCGCGTTCGGCGAATGCCCACCTCGAGGGCATCAGCAAAGTGGTCCGCAAAGGTGATAAATCCAAAGGCGCCAAGGGCGCCAAGCCCGCCCGCGGTCGTGCTTTCGTGCCGGGGCAGGGTGCAGGCCGAAGTGGTCCTGGAGCACCAACTTTCGGAGTGCGAGCGGGAGCTGGGGGCGGTCCAGGTAAGAACCGGAGTTTTAAAGATCGTGGCCGTACCCCCGCGCCAGCGGGTATTTGGGACCCTTCTGCCGCAACGGGGCCCTGGACTGGTGGCCCGATGGGTCCCGCTTTTGGCGCTGGACAGGATCGACCCCAGGGTGCTCGACCAGGTCGTGGTCCTCGCCCCCCTGGGCCTGGATCCGGCCCAGGGGGGCCGGGCGGGCGTCGGCCAGGCGGCCCGCTAGGGCGTGGCCCGGGACGGGGGAATGGTCAAGGTGGTCAAGGCGGCACGGGCAATAGCCAAGGGGGTCGAGGTGGACGAGGTGCTTTTGGGGGCCAGTCAGGCCAAGGCAATGCACAAGCAGAAGGTCAGGGATTCTCCCAAAACTTTGAGGCCAATGCCGGTGTCGATGGTAACGTGGCGCTAGGCGCTGGCCGCGCGCCAGGACGGCGTCCTGGCGGGGGTCGCGGCCCGCAAGGCCAGGGCGGTCCGGGCGGCCAAGCACGCGGCTCAGGGCACGGCCCGCGAGGGCGTGGGCCTGGTGGCGGTCGAGGACCAGGAGGCGCTCAAGTGGGCAATCAAAGTGATGGCCAAGGGCGTCGATCACGCGCTCAGACAGAGGGTCAAGTACAGGGTCAAGTACAAGGCGGCGTAAATGACGGCAATGCAACGTCAGGTGAGGCTTCGGGCTTTTTCGACCCGAATTCTGCTACTGGATTCGGTCAGAACTCGGTGCGTGGAAAGCCGCGCCGACCCCAGCGAAGTGGCCCGAGACGGCCTCCCGAGGGGCAGGGCGGAGGGTCGACCGGCGGGGCCGGTGGTACGCCGATGCCCGATCAGGGCGAATAATCAAAACGAGCTCACCACAGACTCACCACAAGCTCTAAATGCAGTCGTTGGCCGTTGCCGAAGTACTTAGGGTCAAATGACTTAGATTTATAGCCATTTTTGTTCCAAAACAGGCTATAATCGAAGGCTAGCGACAAATTCGTTAACCTCTACGCTTCTATTGTCCGTTTGTAAGACTTCTATGACCTCAAGTATTTGATGGCACTGAATATCCTGTGAACGTCGATGGTTTCAAGAAGTTGCAGGGAACTGGCGGAGGGGTTGATTTAGGGTAGGGCGTATTTGTTGGCGCGAATGAGTGTTTTGCGAAAACGCAGGAATTCCTACTAAATCAACCTTGGTAGCGAGTTCAAATCATTAAAAAATGGGCTCTTTCAAGCCCATTTTTTTTTGGGTGATGGCCTTCACAGTTGTCGTAAATGGCGTCGCAAGACAGAGCGGCAACTTGAGTCTTGTGGCGGGCGCGGAAACGGGTGGGAAAAGGCAAAATTGGCGGCAATCGAAAAGATCATTGAGGAATGTGTTGAAGGTCTGGGCTATGAACTCGTGGATGTGGAGTTTGTGGGCGGCGGGCTGTTGCGCGTTTCGATCGATCTGAAAGATAGTGACCCGCGCGCTTTGTTGCCGATTGCAGATGCAAGCATTAAGCGCGTCAGTATTGAGGATTGTGAGGCCGTCAACCGGCAGTTGGGACATGTATTGATGGTCGAAGACTATGACTATCAAAGGCTTGAGATTGCCTCGCCTGGTTTGGATCGCCCTTTGCGCAAGGAGATTGACTTCAAGCGTTTTGAAGGTTTTACCGTGACGGTGAAATTAAGGACGGCATTCAAGGGCCGCAAAAATTATGAGGGTGTCTTGAGCGCTGAGGTCGATGGCAAGTTTGCTCTCGAATTGGGTGCGATACCTTTGCATGGTGTTAAAGGGAAGCAGCAGGTAAAGGCTGACTTAAACGCGGGTGGAAAAGCTCGGCGTGGGTCGGCAATACAGGGGGCTTCTGGTGCGGCGGCTTCGGCCAAACCGCCCAGCAAAACAGCCCTGAAAAAAGCGGCTGCCTTGGCTGCAAAGGAAAAGATGTTGGCGAGTCGTGCCGAGGCGATAGAGGTTCTCGCCAAGGCTAGTGTTGATCAAGATCGTGCTGGTAAAACCAGTCACGAAGAATTAGTGACCAAGTTGGTGTTCTCGTTGGATGAAATCGAGAAAGCCAAGTTGGTTCCTGTGGTGTAAACGAGTGGAGAAGAAAAGATGAGCCGTGAGGTTTTGCTTTTGGTCGATGCGCTGGCGCGCGAGAAAAATGTACAGCGCGAAATCGTATTTCAGGCGCTAGAGGGTGCACTGGCTTCAGCCACCAAAAAACGTTTCGTTGACGAAACCGACGTGCGCGTTGCAATTGACCGTGAATCGGGTGAGTATGACGCTTTCCGTCGTTGGCAAGTCGTGCCGGATGGTGAGCTCGAAGATCATGATTTGCAAATTATTCTCACCGAAGCTCGCAAGCAAATTGGCGATATTCAAATCGGCGATTTCATTGAGTCCGAACTCGAGCCTGCCGAACTTGGAAGGATTGGTGCTCAAGCCGCCAAGCAAGTAATTTTGCAGCGCATTCGCGATGCCGAGCGTGAGCAAATCATTAACGATTTCATGCTACGTGGCGACATGATCTTGAACGGCACCGTTAAGCGTGTCGACCGTGAGGGCATCGT
>JAYUOT010000444.1:0-4358 GCA_043760705.1 Betaproteobacteria bacterium | reverse complement strand
TACCTCCTGGAGCCAGCATGGAGCCTTCAACCTGGGGCCTTGCGGTGCAGTTCCCGGAGCGTACTGAGCCGGTGCCGGTGAATCGTGCGGTGGCTGAGGCAAGTACTGGTGGCTACGTGGTACCCGTTCAGCTCCTGAGTGACAAGCCTTTAACCTTTACGCATCTTCTTCGCTTCTCACAAAAGGGCAGCTACAGCCTGCCTCGTGCGCGTTTTCATCTCATGTATCAGCCGGGCGAAGTGGCTCACGAGCAAGCGAAGGACAATTCCTTGGAACGCAAAGTCGTTGTAAATTAGAAGCTATGGGCATTGGCAGAATCTGCTTTGTTTTATTGGCCCTGCTGACCAGTGCTGGCGTTCTGGCGAAAGAAGCCTGGCTGGCCTGGCAGGTCGTGGGCCAAGAGGTTCAAGTACGACACTTGGAAGGTGCGGCTAATCTTCCGTCGAGCGTGCCCTTAGGGAGCACCTGGAAGCTTTTTGTGTTTGCCTACCTGCATGGCACCAGTGCCAATGAACCCCTGTATCGCTGTGATAGCGCCGCCAGCATCCGTAAGAAGGGCGATGAATACTGTTGCGAGGCCGGCGAAAGCGTCGGTCGACAAGCGGCCCTAGCGCGCTCCTGCGGCACCTACTTTGAGCCCGCACGCCTGGGCATTGCTGCGGCTGATTGGGAGCGTTTTTGGAAGTTACACGACTCTCCAAAATGGTTGCATTCGCTGTCGAACCTTCGGTCCGCGATGAGCCTGGAAGTGCCTGAGCTCTTGCAAGGTTTGAAAAGTATTTCTGGTGGCACTCGTTATGCAGCCCGTCTCGCCTTGGCCCCGGTATCGCTCAATCTCGGCGCCGGAGAGGTGTTGGCGGCCTGGGGCAGCGGGCCTCGCTTTAAGACCTTTAGCTGGGATCATCCGCAGCTCAACGGCGCTTCTTTAGGAGGCGCTGCGGGTTGGTTGGCTGACGGCACACCCTTTTGGCTGGCTGGCCAAGGCTCTAGTAGAGATAGTCTCCGCCGCCTCGTGCCACTCACGTTGCGCCACCTGCCGCGCAGTGAGAATGTCTCGACCGAGGGCCCATGTGTCCGCGTTGACTTTCTGACCCGCTATCCGGTGAAAGAGATTGTCGATGCTGAAACACACAATGTAGTTCGCTCCGGGCTGCTCACCAGGCGCCACCTGATCCGGCTTGCGAATGACCGGCTCCTCTCCATGAATGCGACCCCGGCTTCAGGAGAAATACTTGTCGAAGCGCAAGCCGCACCTAACGGAAGGGCGCAGTCGCAAGGCACGGTACGCTTGAGCGGGCGCTTCACCTTGAATGAGTATGTTGCCAGAGTCATTGATCGCGAGGCGGATGCGCAACGCACAGAGGCGGCTCAGGCCTTAGCCGTGGTGGCACGTACCTATCTGCTGCAAAACGCGAGTTTTGAGCAAGGCTGCTTTCGCATTGCCGACGATAGCCGCACCCAAAGAGTCAGCCTGAATCCTGCGAGCGGGAACGCTCGTGCGGCGGCCTTGGCAACGGACGATCTCATTCTCCACGGTACTACTGTCCACTATCACCGAGATCGGGCGGCGCCAGGCGTCATGTCCTGGCACGCGGCCGTGCAGCAGAACAATCAAGGCCGCAAATTCACGGCAATCCTTCGAGACAATTGGCCGAACGCCCATTTGTCCGTGTTAGATGCCAGTAGCGAATGCCGGCCTTTGCTCGCGGCTCACCAGTGGCTGGCCACGGCCTCAAGTGCTTGGCGTAGACAACTCGCCAAGGTGCCAGGTTTTGAGATGCCGACCCGCTTTGACGTCTGCGAGCTGGCCTTTGGCCATCCCTACGCCGATGTGCGGCGAGCACGCATCTACACCCGACACTGGCAGACACGTGAAGGGCGGATCACACTTGCTCACGAGTTTATGCACCTGGCTTTTGCCCATCATCCGCTGGGCAGTGATGAGCAGTTCGCCGAACGCTGGGCGCGGCAGCTTGCTGATACCACCACATTGAACGATTTTTCGAGAGAACCCAAATGAGAGTCTCTGTCTATCTCTTATTGCTAATCGCCGCCAACCTGAACGCTCAAGTTTCCATCGATCTACCACTGGGTGGTTGGCGGGCCTCGACCAGTTCAAGGACGGGCTTTGTTCAAGAAGTGAACTATCCGGCGAGCTCGGTCAACACTCAGGGCGCTGAGGCACCCGCTCTGATCAGCGGCAAAATCGGCCAGGCCATGGCCGCTGCTCCCAAGAAAGACAGCAGCCCTGCCAGACGGCCGGCAAGCCTGGTCGCCAATGGCGTGGCGATGCCACTATCGGTGGACGAAGGTGGCACCTTCGCGCGGCCCTATGCCTTTGGCTCAGGCTCCAATTCTGTCTGGGTGCGTGCGCCGGGCTCGGCCGCTAAGCCGGGGACGGCCAAGGTCGTACAGTTTTACGATACCGGCAAAGGGCAAGGCGCAAACGGGGTAGTGCCTGGAATGCGAGTGGTGCTTTCTTGGTCGAGCGACAATACTGATCTCGACCTGCATGTCATTACGCCGAGCGGAGCCCATGCATTCTATGGCAATCGAGTGCTGAGCGACGGCAGCGCCCTGGATGTTGATGTAACCACTGGCTTTGGCCCCGAGATCTGGGCGGCACCAGCACCGCAAAAAGGGGTGTATCACGTCTATGTGAACTATTTTGGGGCGGGTGAGATACTCGAGGCTCTGACCATCGCAGAAGTTGCCATCGTGACTCAAGAGGGTAGCTTGCATGAGAAGCGGCAAGTCTTTCGAGTGCCGCTGCGCAAGCCCGGCGAATTAATGTTGGTGAAATCCTTTGTCTATTGAGATGCGGCTTAATTACCTTTTTCTGATTGGTGCTTGTGCCACTTGCGTGACGCAACCTGCCTTGTCTGAAACGGCCAGGTCTCAAACCGCTACGCCCAGCTTGCAGTATGAAGGCCCTCACGGCGGCTGGAACTATGCCGGCACAGTTGATCGACCTAATGACCTTACGTTCGCCTATCCAACACCACCGGTAGATCGCGGCGGGCAACGCAATCGTAGTCTGATTCGAGGGCGAATCATTAGCGATCTACAAAAGGCCACGGACCAGCCTCAGAATCGACCGGCAAGATTGGTCGTCAACGGCAATGTCATGCCTTTATATACCGATGAGCAAGGTCGCTTCTCCCGGCCCTGGGCCTTTGGTAATGGGTCTAATAGCATCGAGGTCAAATCGGCCAACGGAGTCGTGCTCAAGCGCACCCAGTTTTTAGAAACCAACCCGGGCAAGGCTCCCGCCAAGCTGCGCATTGTCATGACCTGGGATGATCCCCAGGCTGAGGTTGATCTACATGTGCTCACCCCGGATGGACAGCATGCGTTTTGGGCCGCTCCGGTGCTCAGTGGTGGTGGTGGCCTGGATGTAGACAGCGTGGATGGCGCGGGCCCGGAGATCTTCTCAAGTGCAGCGCCTCTGCCAGGCAGCTACGGGCTCTTCGTTAACTACTGGGGCAACTTCAATGCCGCGGGCTATCACTTTGACGAGAGCACGCGCCAGCAAGCGATCATCACGACCCGCATCACTATTATTTGGAACGAGAATACCGCGGCCGAAAAACGCGAGTCAATGGTTGTGCCTCTTCGTAAGATTGGGGATTTGATGGCGGTGAAAACAATTATTTTGGGCAAGCGCTAGGCCGGCGCGGCAAGTAACATCCCTGATCGAGCCTAGTCAGGAAGGATCTGCATCACATAAGGGATTCTGTTCCACCTAAGAATAGGTATTCAAGCCGTCCAGTCATCCGCCCGACACGCTTTCATCGTACCGGAGAGAAATTTCTTGAAGCAATTCGACAAATTGGGCGGAACTTAAGAGAACCGCACCTGTGGGTTTAGAAGATTTTTGCCTAGGCACGCATTTTGGCCTATGCTGAGCATCTGCACAACCGCACAACCGCACAACCGCACAATCTTGGCATGGCTTCAAATTGTCCGAAACGCGACCGGGCGCGTACCGAGCTAAAATGCCCCTGAAGAAACTAGATTTTAGGAAGGATGAAGCATGACTACTGACACCATCGAACTCCCTGAGGAACTGGCAACGATTAACTCAGTCCTTGATGCCATGATCTTGAAGCATCAAGTCCGGAAACTCCTTGAGCCCGCCAAGGGAAAAAGCACCACAGTCGCCGCCGCTTAAAGTCAGCGGCGAGATGAGTTTAGATAAAACCGATGACGACAATCAACCCAAGCCAGGCCCCGCGCCTCCAACCCCCACGCAGGCAGCCCAAACACCAAGTTATGAGTTCCTGTGGGATGCCAGCAAGACGCTTTCTAACTTGCTCAAGCACGAGGTTTCTTTTGTGCTGGCCAGCTCCGTCATC
>JAYUOT010000443.1:0-9413 GCA_043760705.1 Betaproteobacteria bacterium | reverse complement strand
CCCCCCAAGAGCTTGAGAATCCAAAATGCGCTGTCTGAGGCGGCAAGCACGGCGCCCAAGCCCAGAGAGGAAAGCAGAATCATCCCCAAAGCAGCGCTGATACTCCCGCTCGCAGAGGCCATCGCTTTAAACCCTCCATGGGAAATCGCATTGGTCATGCTCATCAGCATGGTGGGCCCGGGTCTGAGTACCAGGAGAGCCACGGCGGCGAGGTAGAAAAGGCAGGTTGACAAACTCATTGTAACGACAGCTTAAACGAAAATAGTTTGATACTCTTGCAACGCAGTCTCTTTGCAACGAGCACCCGGCGTACATTTCTTATGACCCCCCACGACATTGAATTAGCTGGCTTCCTGCGTATTACGAAATGACCGGCAAAGCCGACGCACAGTGGAAACCTCATCGGCAACTCCTTCTACTGCCCAAGGCGCGCAGACGGCTTATTTACAGGTTGAAGAATCGAATTCTGGGGCCATTGGTGTGTATGAATGCTTGGGTTTCCACCGTTCGATGATTACTTGTATTTGGTTTCTGGGCAATATGGATAGCCGATAGCGAAAGACTTGGGCAATGTCGTCACCATAAAAGCACGGAAAACGCCTGTTTCCGATCGTTACAAAACTTTTCTTGCAATAACGCATCTAAGGGTTTATACTTAAATTCCCGGTGAAACGCTGCCTCTAAAGTAGCCTCCGTTCCCTAGGAGCGATTATGAAAATTTCCTTAGTGATGACGATATTCCTCTTGCTTGTTGTGGCCGGATTCGTCGTGCAAAGCATCGTTTTAATCTTTCAAGAGTTCTACAAAGATGGTGGCCATGGCTCCCACAACTTGCATTGGCCTACCCGTAATGACAGGTTTTGAGGGATCTTTGCTATCCTTGTGATGGAGTCGTTTATAGTGGTGCGTTAAGCCCGCAGGGGTTCGCTCGACCTAGGTTTTTCCGCTACCATGCCTATCCCTGAAAATGCGCGTCCAACCAACGCTCTATTTGAACCAGCCACTAACACCAATCGAACTCAAATCGTCAGCGTTGCGACACTCAACAAAGTGCTCAACGAAGCGAGTTTCCTAGACGGTTTGGGTTTTGAGGCCAGGGCCTGTGCTCCTGGGGAATGCGTTCTTCATGTCCCCTATCTTCCTCGCAACGACCGACCAGGCGGCGTCATCAATGGCATGACCATCATGGGTGCAGCCGATGTCGCCATGTGGCTCGCGATACTGAGTGCCCGTGGCGTCAACGAGCAGTGGGTCACGGCTGACATGAAAACGTCCTTCCTCAAAGCGGGGCGCAAGGAATCAATGACCTGTACCGCGAAAGTGCTTAAGTTGAGTCAACGTAGCGCCTATGGAACGGTCGAAATTCATGGTGCCGATTCCGGCTTGTTAACTCATCATGTTCTCACCTTTGCGAAGATCGAGAAGCGCAGTTAATGGAAGAAACTTTTCTTTACCGCATCTCCGCAACCCGGCACGCGGTCGGTCTAGCGCTTTGTGCAGCACTTGCACTCGTCGTAGCCTACTTCGCCGCCGACAATAAGGAAGGGCTGTACGGGTTTAAGTCAATGAGTTTTTCTGCTCCCGAGGCTTCATTAATATTCTGGGCAGTCGCGGCACTATTTGCTGTGGGCGCCCTGTGCTGCACGGTCATGCTACGTAAAAGCCTGGAGGGACCGATCAGCTTAAGGCTCGGTCCGTTGAATCTAAGTGCTCCGAAAGCCTCCTTAAAAGGCCCCATGCTGAGTATCCCTTACATAGACATTAAAACGGTGACCCTGCATAGCGTTCAAAACCAACAAATGCTGGTGGTGGAGTCCTCGTTAGGGCAAGCTCGTGTGAGCTCTATAGGATTTGCCAGTGAACTTGAGTTCGAGAAGTTCTACCAAGGGCTGACGTCGAGGATCGGCACAAGCCAACGAAGGACCCTATTCTAAGTAAGCGGTGCGAGTTCTCGGGCGCGATGCTTGCGCTCATACATATCGTGGTCGGCGGTCTGTAACAACTCATGGGGGTTGATGCCACCCTGGGGATACATCGCCAAGCCCACCGCTCCGCTAGCGACCAGCCGGGTGGCTAAGACTTTCGATTCGATCAACTCCAGCGGCCTCTGAAGGGTGGTCTCCACATGTCTGCGAATTTCCTCGGCCTTCGCAAAAGAAGGAACATCGTCTAGCAGCAGCACAAACTCATCACCCGCATAACGCGCGGCCAGGTCGGTTTCGCGAATCGCTGAGCGCAGACGTTTGCCAATTTCCATCAAAACCTGGTCGCCCGCTTTATGGCCGAGGCAATCATTAATGTCTTTGAAATTATAGTGGATTGAGATGCAGATTTTATCGGGGCACGGCACCCATCCGTGTACCTTGGCAGACCAAGGACATAGCGGGCCGATGGGATAGTAAAATCAGTGGACAGACGGCAGGGACAGCTGATGTAAGGTTACGGTTAATTACGCTGGCTAACGATCGCCCCAAGCTATTTGATTTCAAGACCTATTTCTAACGCTTTTCCAGGTGCAGTCACTTGACACGTTCATGGCCTGCTTATTCACCCAGGCTTGATCCAATGGGTCGAGCTAATTCAACTCCGGTTTAACCTATGATTTCTGATGATCTTGATAGCCTCGCGCAGCTCCGGTCACTTTACCCGCAGGCTAAAGAGCGTTCCGTCAAAAAGCAATTAAGTGAATTGGAAATTCACTGCAAAAACTTCATCGCGCTAGCCCCTCTGGTCGTGCTCTCAAGTTGCGGCTCTCATGCTGATCTGGACGCCTCGCCACGTGGCGGGCTGCCCGGTTTTGTCAAAGTACTAAACTCACACACACTTCTGATCCCGGACGCCTCGGGCAACAATCGCCTGGATACCCTCGAAAACATCATCAACACAGGAAAAATTGGCCTACTTTTTTTGGTGCCGGGTGTGGATGAGACCTTGCGTGTCAATGGTGAGGCGAGACTATCCACTCGCCCAGACCTCCTGGCACTCTTTCAAGACGCCAGCAAACCTCCTAAACTGATCATCGAAGTTCAAGTCCGAGAGGCCTACTTGCACTGTGCCAAAGCCTTGATGAGGTCTAGATTGTGGGATGCTTCGCTTCATGTCGCACGCTCGGTCATGCCCTCGATGGGCGAGATGATGCAAAGCCAGATCGGTGGCGAGGGTGCCGCTGAAACGCAAGCAGAGATGGTGGCACGCTATGCTGCCGACCTTTGAAAAAATAGTTTACTTTAGGACAAAATTTTGACCTCGCAATCGACTCCATTCAGCCAAGCTCATCAGGTTCTTCAACGTCATGTGGAGAGGAATCTACTACCCGGCGTTTCTGCCTTGGTCCTAAAGCATGGCGAAAGGATCGACAGCTTTTGCTCAGGCTTTGCGGACATCGAGCGAGGCCAAAAATTACGCGCCGACCATATCCATCGCGCCTTTTCCAACACAAAGTTAGTCACGACCACCCTCGCACTCTTGCTCTACGATCAAGGCCATTTTCACCTCGACGACCCAATCAAAAAATGGATCCCGGAATTTTCCAAGGTAAGAGTCTTGCGTCCTGGTGCAACGGTCATTTCTGATACGGAACCCTTGCAAAAAGACATCACCATTCGCCACCTCTTAAGTCATCAGGCGGGACTTAGCCATGGTGTTTTCGATCCAGGCACCCTGGTTTATAACGCCTATCATGCCTCGGGAGTGCGCAAGTCCGACACGACCTTAACGGAGATGATTCCCAAGCTGGCCGCTCTGCCTTTAGTGTTTCAACCCGGCAGTGGCTGGGAGTATTCGATGGCGACCGATGTGTTGGCCCGATTGATCGAGATCATCACCGGCCAAAGTTTCGCGGATGCGCTCCGGACAAGGATCTTCGAGCCCTTGGGAATGGTGGACACGGCCCACTTACTGCGCGTCGATCAAGTGTCGCGCCTATCAGCTCTCTATCGTGGCGCAGACGATATGCAACCTGGTTTGGCGGGGCTCACACGCCTTGAAAATGTGCCTTGGCCGAACGCGTTCATCACTTCTGTACCTCGTCAAGCCGGCACAAGTGGCTTGATCACTACGCAAGCCGACATGGCGAAGTTGTTGGTCCATATCACTGGCGGTCAACTTCTATTGGCGTCCACGCTCACCGAAATGTTGAAGGATCAACTCGCTCCAGAGCATTGCGTTCAGTTTTTTCACACTGGAGCGATGCCTAGCTTTGGGTTTGGTTTGGGCGGCGCAGTGACTCGGGCAAGCTCAGCGCAACAGCCAAATTCACCCGTCGGCGAGTTTCAATGGGGCGGTTTAGCCGGAACACACTGGTCCTTTGCACCCTCCTCTGGGGTCGTGAACGTGTTGATGACCCAGCGCTACATGGGTTTTTGGAATCCGTTTTGGTTTGAATATAAGGCGAGGGTTTATGAAGCCCTGGCCGATAGCTGATTCAACGGTCTAGAAGTAGAGAGGGCTGGACCTTCAGGGGTGGCGCATCAGGGTGCTTTTTCCAAACAGGCTCTCAATCAAATCGACGGCCAGCACAGCCGTCTTGTTACGAACATCGAGCGCCGGGTTTAATTCCATGACGTCGAGGCTCGCGAGGCGGCCCGTATCGGCGATCATTTCCATGCACAGCTGGGCCTCACGATAGGTCGGACCGCCGGGCACCGTGGTGCCCACACCGGGCGCGATTTCGGGATCGAGAAAGTCAACGTCAAAGCTCAGGTGTAAATGGGTCTTTTCGTCGAGCCCGGCCAACGCCAATTCCATCGCGTGGCGCATCCCCATTTCGTCGATGAATCGCATGTCAAACACCTCCAAGCCAACTTCATGCACTAGGCGCTTTTCGGCATGGTCGACACTGCGAATTCCAATTTGACGGATAGCCTTTGGGTCGATGGCCGGGACCACGCCGCTCAGGTCGATCAAAGCCTCGGGGCCGTAACCACATAAACACGCCACCGGCATGCCATGGATGTTGCCGCTGGGTGTGAGCGTATCGGTATTAAAGTCAGCATGCGCGTCCAGCCATAACACGCGTAGCGTTTGGCCGGTGTCCCGGCAATGACGCGCGACGGCACTCACGCTACCAATCCCCAAAGAATGGTCGCCCCCTAACAAAATCGGTAGGCGGCCGCGTTGCAACTCGGCATAGATCGCATCGTGTACGGTACGGTTCCAGGCGACGGTTTGCGCCAAGTGCCGATATCCGTCAATGGGTGCTATCCAGGGGTTGGCAGGCCCACTGAGGTTGCCGAGATCTTCTACCTCCAGGTCGTAAGTTCGCAGGACTGCGTGAATGCCAGCCACCCGAAGAGCTTCCGGCCCCATGCTGGCGCCGCGCTCACCGGCGCCAATGTCGGTGGGGGCGCCAATGAGACTGATGCGTTTATAAATCATGGTGCTATCCCAGAGACGCTGCCCAGATCGCTGGTACTCGCGAGGCCCTCCAAAGCGGTTTCTGCAATATCAATGAAAGGCTTCATTGGCAAGCCCAAACCCCCTGAGTTTTTTCCAGGGCAGCCTTATAGACTGAGTACTTTGGTGAGGCCATAAAACGCCGCAACATGGGCGCGAAGGTACTGATGGGTTCCATGGGACAGGCGGGATCGAAGGCGGGGTTGTCGAAAAGCTCGACGAACTCGTTGGTTCGCTCGTAGTGCTCATGACCTTTGAACATGTCGCGCATATTGCGGTCCAAACCGATATGGTGAAAAAAGTTATAACCTTGGAAAATGCCGTGATTTTGCACCATCCAAAGGTTCGCATCACTCGTAAAAGGCTTGAGAATAGCCACCGCGATATCGGGATGGTTGTACGAGCCTAAGGTGTCACCAATGTCATGCAACAAAGCGCACACCACATACTCTTCCTCTCGGCCGGCCCTTAACGCTAAGGTAGCCGTCATCAAGCTATGAGAGTACCGATCCACCGGGAACCCGCCATAGTCACCTTTCAAGATCTTGAGATGCTCCATGATTCGATCAGGCAAGGTCTTGACCATTTTTTTGGCTTCAGGCACGATAAGCTCCCAATCCTCCTGGGTGCAATTTTCCATACGAGTAAAACTGGCTCGTGCATTCATAGTGAAATCTCCTCAGGACAGAATGGAAATATAACAGGCGATAATTGGGCGAGCGGCTCCAGCAATCATTTAAGGACGCACTGATTAAAGCTCAGCCTGCGGGTTCGAGTCAAAAACCGCGATGATTCAGCGCTCGCCAAGCGCCGTTTCGGTTCAGGCCTGAAAGTAAAGGCTTTCAAGCTTTTGCCTGGCCCAGTCCGTCTTGCGCAGGAACTTCAGGCTCGATTTAATACTAGGATCGTTCACAAAGCAATTGACGGGAATGCGCTCGGCCAAGCCTGACCAACCATAGCGTTCTACTAAAACGAGAAGCATGGCCTCGAGCGTCACGCCATGAAGTGGATTGTTGGCTTGCGACCGAAGTAAAGGGTTCTTAGGGGATGGCATAGCGGAGGACTGCTCTCAGAAAATCGCTTCAAAATCCGAGCTGACTACCCGCGCCCAAAAGGGTCGCAAGCCCCAGGCCCGCAAAGATAATCGCCGCGAAGGTATGCACCAGCCGCACAGGCAAGCGGTGCGCGAGCTTGTCGCCGAGCAGTACTGCGGGCACATTGGCAATCATCATACCCAGGGTGGTGCCCGCCACGACGGAGAGAAAATCATCATACTGAGCCGCCAGAGCGACCGTCGCGATTTGGGTTTTGTCACCCATCTCCGCAAAAAAGAAGGCGACCAGGGTGGTGCCGAAAGCCCCATAGCGGGCCAATTTAGCATCACCTTCTTCGAATTTGTCGGGCACCAAGATCCAGGCTGCCATCGCGAGAAACGATAGACCCAAGATCCAGCGCAAAATCCCCGGTCCCATGTAGGACGTAATCCAGGCGCCCAGCGCGCCCGCCAAGCCGTGGTTGGCCAAGGTCGCCAGCAAAATACCCATAATGATTGGCCAGGGTTTTCTGAATTTTGCGGCGAGAATGAAAGCAAGCAATTGAGTCTTGTCGCCAATCTCGGCTAGAGCCACAACACCCGTCGAAATGAGAAAAGCTTCCAATAACAAACCTATTTATTTGAGTGACTGGCGATAGTCGAATGAACCGAAACATGATCAAGATCGGGGCGTCTCCAGGGAGCGAGCATTGGATCGCCGAGTCAATGACCCAGAATCGCCACACCGGCCACCAGGGAGGCCAAAGCATGCTGAGCCGGGCTAAAAACGCCATCGTCGCATGGTGTTTTGCGGGAGTGTCAATTTATTCTCATTCAGACATTGAATGCTACACCGAACCAAAACTTGTTCCCTATCCCCTGGGCCTAGTGCTTCGGCTAGACCTTTCGATTCAAGCAGGAAAACTGGCAATCAGGGACAATACCGGCTCTTATGAAAAACCTAGAACCCTCTCAAGCCTTAAAAACAGCGGCTTCGACCAAGCTTTCTGCCCTCGAAGCGAGTGAAACCTATGGCGCAATTGAAGCGCCTGAGGCCTTGGACGCGCTGAGAATTTACTTCGGTCACCGATCTTTTAGGGGACATCAAGCCGCCATTATTGACGCCATGGTGCGAGGTGAGGATTGCTTGGTATTGATGCCCACGGGGGGTGGTAAATCGCTTTGCTACCAAATCCCGGCACTGCTCAGGTCGGGTACAGGTGTCGTCATCTCCCCACTCATCGCTTTAATGCAAGACCAGGTCGCGGCTCTCGAAGCGGTGGGCATACGCGCCGCATTTCTTAATTCGAGCTTAAGTGCAAACGATGCCTATCAGGTCGAAAGAAAACTGCGTGAAGGTGCACTCGATCTGATATATGTGGCGCCTGAACGATTGCTGACGGACCGGTGCTTGAACCTACTGGACGACTGCAAAATCGCCCTCTTCGCGATTGACGAGGCGCACTGCGTCTCTCAGTGGGGACATGATTTTAGGCCGGAATACGCTCAACTTTCTGTGCTGGGCACACGCTTTCCTGGCGTCCCAAAGATCGCGCTGACGGCCACCGCTGACGTCCAGACTCGGCTGGAGATTCTCGAGAAACTGGGGCTGGAGCATGCTCATGTTTTTGTCTCCAGTTTCGATCGCCCCAATATTCATTACACGATTGCCGAGAAAACCGAACCTCGCAAGCAATTGCTGCGCTTTATCGAGGATTCGCACGCGGGCGAATCGGGCATTGTGTATTGCCTGTCACGCGCCAAGGTCGAAGAAACAGCACATTTCTTAACGCAAGAAGGCGTGACGGCCCTGCCCTATCATGCCGGCATGAGCCATGAAATACGGGGGGCGAACCAAGGTCGGTTTTTACGTGAAGACGGGATTGTAATGGTCGCGACCATCGCGTTCGGCATGGGCATCGACAAACCAGACGTACGTTTTGTGGCCCATCTGGATGCTCCAAAAAGTATTGAAGGTTATTACCAGGAGACTGGGAGAGCCGGGCGCGATGGCGAGCCCTCGCAGGCCTGGATGGTGTATGGCCTGCAAGATGTCGTCCAGCAAAAGCGGATGATTGATCAATCCGAGGCAGGTGATGCTCACAAACGGGTGATGGGGGCCAAGTTAGATGCCCTACTGGGTTTGTGTGAAACCGCCCTTTGTCGGCGCGCGCGTTTACTAAGCTATTTTGGAGAAGAGTTACCGCAAGGCACGAACGGCGCACCGTGGCGATGTGGGCACTGTGATAACTGCGAGTCACCACCCGTTACTTTTGACGCCACCGAGCCGGTGCGAAAACTGCTATCGGCTTGCTATCGTACAGGTCAGCGCTTTGGGGCGATGCATTTGATTGATGTCTTGCAAGGCAAAGTCAACGACAAGATTACTCGATTGGGCCATAAGCAACTCAGCGTCTTCGGCATCGGTTCCAATCTCGATGACCGCAGTTGGCGCAATCTTATTCGTCAATGCATTGCCGCGGATTTGCTCGCCGTGGATCATGAAAAATTTGGAGCGCTGCAACTCACAGAGGCCGCCAAGCCGGTATTGAAAGGCGAGAAATCCCTAGCATTTCGTGAGTCGGTTGTGGCTTTGGCGGGTGCGACTCGCAAGCGCCGTGGGAAGAAGAGTGCCGCGGATAATTTCTTAAACTCAAACGCCAAAACCGACGCTGAATTGAGTGGCTCGGAGAGAATGTTTGAGCATTTGAAGCAATGGCGCGCCCATGAAGCGCGTACCCGTAACGTTCCGGCCTACGTCATTTTTCATGACGCGACACTGCGGGCGATTGCAGCAAACGCACCTAAGGATCTCAACGAGTTAGCAGAACTGCCCGGCGTCGGAGCCCGCAAACTTACCGAATTCGGCGAAGAGATTCTTGCCGTACTGGCTGCCTAAGCCGGGTCTGAAGCTTTCTCAACACCCATTGATGGCCGTTCCTCGCCGCGCCATGAATTTCTCTCGATCTATTTTCCATTCTCCAGG
>JAYUOT010000442.1:0-24730 GCA_043760705.1 Betaproteobacteria bacterium | reverse complement strand
TACGTAAGCTCTTTGAACAGCTTGGCTTTAAGGCGATTGCCCGCCACCGCCACAAGGACGTGGTCTTGTATCGGCAGGGCGGCATCAACTTCATTGTGAATGCCGAGCCGGACTCCTTCGCCCAGCGCTTTGCACGCCTGCATGGTCCGTCGGTCTGTGCCATTGCCATACGAGTGAAAGATGCGGCAGCGGCGGTTCAGCGCGCCATACGGTTGGGGGCCTGGGGCTACGACGCCAGAAGTGGCCCGATGGAGCTCAACATACCGGCCATCAAAGGGATCGGTGACTCGCTGCTTTACTTGGTTGATCGTTGGCGCGGCAAGGACGACAAGCAAGTCGGCTGTATTGGCGACATTTCCATCTATGACGTGGATTTTGAGCCGATTAATCAAGACGAGACCGACCTGAGTTCAACGAGCCTTATGGGGGATATTCAACCCGAAGGATGTGGCTTGATTGCCGTGGATCACCTCACTCATAATGTGCATCGTGGACGAATGTCGGAGTGGGCTGATTTTTACGAGCGCCTGTTCAATTTTCGTGAGGTGCGCTACTTCGACATTGAGGGACAGGTGACCGGTGTGAAGAGCAAGGCGATGACCAGTCCTTGCGGGAAAATCAGAATACCGATTAACGAAGAAGGCACCGAAAAAGCCGGGCAAATTCACGAATATCTCGTGCAGTATCACGGCGAAGGTATTCAACATATCGCCTTGGCCTCAAAAGATATTTACACGACGATCGAAGCGCTCAAACTGCGCGGCGTGGAATTTTTAGAGACGCCTGACACCTATTACCAAGGGGTCGACAAGCGCTTGCCGGGGCATGGTGAGGATGTGGCTCGATTGCAAAAAAACGGGATTTTAATGGACGGCGCACCGACCGCTGACGGTGGCCGCCTGCTTCAGATTTTCACCAAAACAGTGATTGGCCCAGTGTTCTTTGAAGTAATTCAACGTAAAGGTGACGAGGGCTTCGGTGAAGGTAATTTCAAAGCCCTGTTTGAATCCATTGAGCTTGATCAAATTCAACGAGGAGTGGTGAAAGCCTGACCGGCTTATTCAGCCTTGATGCCCGCTTGCTTGAACAGACGAGCGTACTTCGCTAACTGCTCACGAGTTGCATGACCGAGCTCTTGCGGGCTACTCCCGCGCGGGCTGAGGCCGAGGCCCATGGGTTTTTCGCGTACTTCTGGATTCTTGGCTTGCCGTGAACATTGATACCACCGTTCAATATGCGCCGGGCATATTGTGGCAAACGCATCACGCCGTGACCCTCCGAGCCTTGCAGATCGGCCGGGGCCATCAAGTGAGCCAGCGTTGCGCAATCACTTGCACTAAGCCCTAGCTTTTGCAGAGCTTGATCGATGAAATGGGCGAGGTCTTGAAAGGCGGTCATGTCGGCATCAGTGATTTTGTGAACAGCACACCCGATTAAATCCGCGCTTCCCTAGGCCTGTTGCAATAGGGTTTTGAGCGCTGAACCGGCACAGTCTGGGCTAAAGAGGGCTCGAAGGTGGCTATGAGCGCCAACTGATTGCGATAACTTGGCGCGAGGTGCAAGGCGTCCTCAAACATTGATTGATTAGGTTTCAAAGTTGGAATGCCCACCTCGCTCGCGGCGACTTCAATGGCAGGACCGAAAGCCGAGCAAGTAAACAGAATCGCCTCGGCGCCACAACGTTTCGCATACTGGGCAAGATCGACAAAGCGCTGCACCATTGCACTTGTGAGCACCCCTTGGTTCTTGGCATGATCCAGCGACAGGCTGTCGTCGAGCAGGTTCATCAAGTGTGCCTGCGACCCAAAGAGGTGCGAAGGCATTCTGAATCGGTGAAATCGCTAAAGCGGTCGCATGGATGAGTGCAATGCGGGGGGCGCTCGTGAGGGGTAGCGGCGCAGGGGAGGAAGAAGAGGCGCTGAGGGCGGCTGTGTTTGGGAAGGAAGACGCAGAGAACATCGCGGGATGCTAATACGCAAAAAAAACGCCTCAAGTTCGCACAGGAGGCGTTGGAACGGGTGGAGACCCGGAGGAGACACTAAAAACTAAAACACCAAACTTAAAATGGGGCTCGACTTCGATGGGCTCAGCGTCGATATTACTTAGGTGTTATGCCGCTGGGCTGACCTGGATGCGCAGGTCCGCCATGAGGGCCACGACGATGGCTTTGCCGGAACGCTTTCATTTCGTCACCACTCAACTTGCCATCCTTATTGGTATCGGCCATCTCGAAGAATTTTGCTCGTCGTTCATTCATCTTTTGCCCAGCGGCGTCAAATTCTGCACGGCTGATGGCACCATCGCCATCGCTATCCATTTGTTTGAAGTGGTGTGCACCTCGTTCGCCTCTTGCACCATGACGCATACCATGGCCTGCTGGTGGAGCGCCTGGGGGGCCAGCAGGAGCCGCTTGTGGAGCGGATGGAGCGGGTGTCGCGGGGGCTGGACTAGTTTGGGCAAAGCTCGAGACCGCAAGAAAAAGCCCTGCTGTGGTGGTGAGAGCAATTAGGCTACGGGTTAAAATTGTCCCGGAAACATCAATCATCACAACTCCTGGTTAAGTGGGTGAGCAGATAGTCTCCCCTTATACCTTTAACTTCCAGTGGATTTACTGCTCGTTGCCTCTGTTACAAAACTTACGTCGCTCACAAAACAGGCATGGCAAAGCGGGTGGTCCGGTTTAGGATGCTTGTGCTTTGTCCAGCGCCTGACTGAGATCCCAGAGTAGATCGTCGATGCTTTCCAGGCCCACCGACAATCGAATCATATCGGGACTGACCCCAGCCTTGACCTGTTCTTCTTCGGATAGTTGCCGGTGGGTAGTGGAGCCAGGATGGATAATCAGTGTTTTGGCATCGCCGACGTTTGCCAAGTGGCTCATGAAGGTGGCGGCCTCAATAAATTTTTCACCGGTGCGTTGGGCGCTTAACGACTGGCCTAGCGCATCTCGGCCAGGCTTAATGCCAAAGGACACAATGCCGCCGCAGCCTTTGGGCATATAGCGTTTTGCAAGTGCTCGGAAGGGGCTGCTCGCCAGCCCGGGATAGTTCACCCAGGCAATGGCGGGATGCGCCCATAAAAATTCGGCAACACGTTGTGCATTGGCGACGTGGCGATCCATGCGGACGGCGAGCGTTTCAACGCCTTGCAAAAGCATCCACGCGCTCATCGGTGCCAAGGTGGGTCCGAGGGTACGTGCGGTTTCCATGCGCGCTTTCATGGTGAAGCTAAAGTCACCGAAAGTCTCATAAAAGCGCACACCGTGATAGCCTTCCGAGGGTTCGGTCATTTGAGGAAACTTGCCATTGTCCCAGGGAAATTTTCCAGACTCCACGACGACGCCACCCATGGTCGTGCCGTGTCCGCCGAGATACTTAGTGACCGAGTGCACGACGATATCCGCACCATGCTCCAGGGGTCGACACAGATAGGGTGAGGCGAGGGTGTTGTCGATAACCAAGGGGATGCCATGTGCGCGAGCGATGGCGGCGACCGCTGCGATATCGAGCACATTAAGCCTGGGATTGGCAATCGATTCCGCAAAAATGACTTTAGTGTTGGGCTGCAAAGCCGCTTTAAAATTGAGCGGCTCATCTGGATCGACGAAGGTGCAAGAAATGCCAAACTGCTTAAAAGTCACCGAGAACTGCGCATAGGTTCCGCCATAAAGCGTATTCGCCGCCACGATGTGGTCGCCGTGCCGTAGCAAGGTGAGCATGGCCACCATTTCGGCTGCCATACCGCTTGCCGTAGCTATAGCGGCACGTCCTCCTTCAAGCGCCGCAATTCTCTCCTCGAGCACGGCCACCGTAGGATTGCTCAAGCGTGAATAAACATTCCCGAAGGTTTGCAGATTAAACAGGCTAGCCGCATGTTCCGCGGAGTCAAATACATAGGAGGTGGTTTGATAAATCGGCAGCGCTCGCGAACCAGTCGCAGCGTCGGGAATTTGACCGGCATGCAAACACAAAGTTTCGATGCCAAATGCGCGATCGGGTGAGGGCTTTTCAGCCATGGGTGACTCCAATGCTTCTTGATTAGTACGGCAGGTGGCGTGGCCGCTTCGCGGAAATGACGCCGGTATTGACGCCAGCCCAGCCCAAACCTCCAAAGAGCCGACCGTGTTCAATTTTTACGCAGCGATCCATGACGCTATCCAGGCCTGCACGACGCGCGAGAGCGTCGGCTTGCCCGTTGACCACACCGAGTTGCTGCCAGAGACAGGAGGCTCCGATCACAATGGCGTCCTCAGCAAGGGGTTCAATATCGGCGCTTTTGCGAAAGCAATCGACCATGTCAATCTTGGCGCCACAGCACGCGGCGGCTTCTTTCAGGCTGGGATAGCACTTCTCACCCAAAATTTCAGGGTACTTCGGGTTGACTGGAACGATACGGTATCCATGCTCCTGCATATACTTGGCTGCAAAATAGCTAGGCCGATACCAATCCGCTGATAAGCCGACCACGGCAATGGTTTTGCAGGTCGCCAATATTCTTTTTAAGGTTTCAATATCATTCATGGCTTCAGATCAGTCTCCATCGCTTTCTCCGCCCGCACATTTTGATCCGACTTCGGATTTTGATGCAAGGACTCATTACGCCCGCTAACAGGCGCTGCGCATCACCCGGCATGTCGACCGTAAGAGTACGGGCACCTTGGAAATTATGATGCAGTGTAAGCCGATTGTTTCGTCAATGCACGGCGCCGCGACGTTTGTCGGCTGGGTCCAGTACGGCCGATCAAATGGACCAAATATGCGCGCAACAATTGGTTGCGCTCGGCGGGTTCCGCCTTTGACGCCTCCGCCGCGTTGGAGATCGGGGGCTTCACCGGACCGGATATTCGCGAGGGCGCCCTCGCGATCAGGGAAAAGCGCCAACCAGTGTTCAAATAGTGCTATCGTTGCAAGAAGCTACGTAGACGAATGATGGGTCACGATCCAATGGGAGACAAGGGTATGGCGACTAAATTAACAATGCCCGGAATGGGTTTGATGAAAGGCGTAGGAATTGGCCCGCTGAATATCGGCAATGTCTTGGATACCATGGGCTTCGTCAAGAAAGCCTGGGGAGCAATGAATGCCCCTTCGGCCTTCATGCCAACCGTAGACGTTGAAGAGCTCAGGAAGCGAATCGTCGATTTGCAGGCCGTTGAGCAATGGCTGGTGATGAACCTCGGCATGATCCAAAGTTCAATTCAGGTTCTGGAGGTTCAAAAGGCCACCATCGAAACCCTAAAAGGCGTGACTCAGGGTCTGGTGCCCGGCTTGGGTGGTGAGGCCTCACAGAGCTCTACGGTGAGTCCCGAGGCCTTCGCCTCGACGCTGCTCAATACGCCTAATTTTGAATTGTCCAAGATGTCTGCCGATCAGGATCGTGCGCACCGCGACGCAGCGCCCGGCCCGTCGACTTGGCTTGATTTCTTACAGAGCCAGTTTAATCAGGTGACACAGGCCGCGATGTCAGGGGCAAGTTTGAAGCCCATCCAAAAGCCGACCAAGAGCGCAGCCAAGCGTGCGGGTCAAAGCGCGCCCAAGAAAGGTGCTGCCAAGCCGGGTGCTAAAAAGATGAGATCCGTTCGATGAATGGCCTGTCGAGTTCTCCAGTGCTTTTTCGGCTGGGTCATGCCACCCACTCAGACTTTCGAATGTTGGTTGAAATGGCGATCACGCAACTCGGTGATTTAACTGAGCTGATGACATTGATCGGCGTGGGCCAGGAACCCATGTCCGCTGAATCGGAGGACTCAGAGGGTGACGCGCCTGCCTACCTGCTTGGCATCGCTTACGTCACTCCTGCCATGGAGCCACGTTGGGCGCATATCTTGGTGGAGCTTCGACGCTGCCTGCCTCGGGTGCAATGGGTGGGCTCGGTAGGCCATTCGATTTGTGCAGGCGCCACGGAGTATGTTGATGAGCCCGCGCTGTCCATTCTACTGACCTCGCTCCCATCGTCGCAATGGGCCATGTTTTCAGGTCTGAAGGGTGCGGCTCAGCGCGGCGGTATCGCCTTAAATGAGGCGTCGGCGATTCTCTTGCATGCTGACCCGAGTAGTGCCGACTTGATTGAGAGCCTGGAAGTGCTTGCGGCCAAGGCGAGCCAAGCTTTAGTGTTTGGGGGGGTATCGAGTAGTTCGGGCAATACGATTGGTTCCCAAACGCATGTGGCTAGCCAGACGGTTCAAGGCGGCCTGTCGGGGGTAATGTTTGGACCGCAGGTCCGCATACTTTCGCGAGTCACTCAGGGCTGTCGACCCTTTGCGCCAGCACATACTGTATCAGCGAGCAGCGCAAATTTTTTGCAAGCGCTTGACGGAGAGCCTGCACTCGATGTGATGTTGGCCGATCTCGGAGTGGATGAATCTCTGCGCTACTCGCGCGACGGTCAAACCTTGATGCGCGCTTTGCCGGCGGCTCGTTTGCGCTCTGGCCTTCTGATAGGAATTAGTCCGGCGCTTGATGGCAAACCCCATAAGGTTGGCCAGACTCGTTCTGGGAAAAGCGCTGAACAAGGGCGTCCCAATGCGCGTCGCTTTGGCATGGCTGACTATCAGGTTCGTAACGTGGTGGGAATCGATCCCGAACAAAGAATTTTGGCCCTGGGCGCGCAAGTGAATCGTGGCGATCAAATCGTGTTTTGTACCCGGGATTTTGATGCGGCACATGCCGATTTAATTCGAATTTGTGCCGAACTTCGCGATGAAGTCGAAGAGCAGGGCCTGCACATGCTTGGCGCCCATTACGTTTCCTGTACCGGGCGAGGCGGACCCCTGTTTGGCTCAGCGGGCGCCGAGCTCGCAGTGATTCGTCATAACCTAGGGGATGTGCCCTTGGTCGGGTTTTATGCGAATGGCGAAATTGCAGGGGATAAGCTGTACGGCTATACCGGTGTACTGAGCTTGTTTGTTGGATAGAGCGGTAGGCCGCGCGAAGACCTCCATGTGCTGAGCGCGACCGGGATATCCTCCAGTGCCGTGACGACGCGGATACCCACCGGAGGCTTGCGCTGCAAAATGGAAGCCCGCCCGCCGACCCATACTTCCACCTCTGGCGGCAGTTGTTGACGGAGCTCGACGAGCCCTTCAATCACATGATTAGGGTTTAAATAGCTAGAGAACGAGAGCGCCACTGCATCAATACTTTGGACTTGAGCGGCCCGCACAATGTCCCGAATGGGCGTCTGGATACCGAGCGAAAAACACTTTGCCCCGTGAAGTGCCAAGATAGCCTCTGCCATGAGCAGCCCTAGACCGTGGGGTTCAATCGAAAATGTCGTGAGTAGAACCTTGGGGCCATGGCCTGAGCTTGGAATGTTGCCGATGGCGTTACGTAGCACGATCTGGATCGACTCCGTATAAAGATGCTCCTCAAAGACTTCGAGGGAACCACTTGCCCAAGCTTCGCCAACCCTCACCGTCAACGGTGCGACAATTTCGATAATAAAACTTTCAAGACCCATGTGCAGCGAGGACTGAGTGAGTAGGCTTTTCAGTTCGTCGATTTGATGAGTTTTACAGAGCAAGAGAAGTCTTATCAAATTGTCACGATGGACCTGATCGGGGGCGTTGATCGTTGTCTTGGCCGCAGCCTGTTGCGAGAGCGACTCCAAATGCTCGACGGACATGTTGATGATTTTTCCGGGTCGATACCCGGAGTCGATGAGGCGGCAAATGACTCGTAGCTTGGTCAACTGCTCAGCACTATAGAGGCGCTCACCAAAGGCGTCTCTCCAGGGCAAAGGGAAACCATAACGTCGCTCCCATACGCGCAAAGTATCCTTGGACAGACCGGTGGCTCGTTCCATCGCGGAAATGCTCAGGGCCGAGGGTTGCGTCTCGGAGTGCGGGGCTTCGGAGCGAGCCATCAGGGTCATTAGACGACTGTTCTACTGGAGTGGGGTGAAGCTTGGGACGGCCAAGCCGTGAACGAATTTTTATTATAAGATCTTGTTAGGATTTGTACAGGACAAACGAGGCGTTTATAGTCTATTTGCCGCATGTTCAGGTATTAAAATATACGGTCAAAATTTGACTACACAGTCATATTTGTTATTATTGTGGCTGAAACGAGGGTATCCGGGTCGCCCGGCCGTGGCCCTAAACCTAGTCCTCAAGGTAAGCTGATTGCCCTGAAATATGAAGAAAATTGCGATTATCGGTTCTGGTGTCTCAGGCCTAGGATGTGCCTATGCCTTACGTGACAAGTTTCAACTGACCCTTTTCGAGGCCAGTGAGTCTCTTGGCGGCCATGCCAACACCGTCGATGCACACCTGGAAGGTCAAAAGTTCGGGGTGGACACTGGATTCCTGGTTTATCACGAACGAACCTACCCCCATCTGATCCAGTTATTCGCGGAGCTCAAAGTCAAAGTGAGCCCATCGGAAATGTCGTTTTCCGTCTCGCGCCGGGATGCCGACAGGGAGTGGTGTGGCTCTTCACTGTCCTCTCTGTTCGCACAGCCCTCAAACGCTCTATCGCCGCGGTTCTGGTCGATGGTGAAGGATATTTTGCGCTTCAATAAAGAGGCGAGCGCCTAAGCTCGCGACGAGCCAGCAGGGGGTGGCTCAGCGCTTCGTCGAGAGTCGTTCAACGAGCCCCTCATTCAATACCTCGCCCGCATGAAATACGGCAAGGCGTTTTCCGAAGACTATCTTCTGCCCATGGCTGCCGCGATTTGGTCCTGTCCAATCTCGACGATGGCTAGTTTCCCGATTGGCAGCTTTGTCCGGTTTTTTTAGGATAATCATGGGTTTCTGCAAGTCGCTAATCGGCCGCAATGGTTCACTTGTGAAGGTGGCTCAAGACACTATGTCCAGGCCTTGGCCAAGGTATTGGACGAGCTGAAGCGCTGATCTTGCGCTGCCGTCGTCGCTTCTCGCACTTGCTTGCCTGAGGCGATTCCGAACCAGTCTCACCCCACAAGTTCCGAAAGTCAAACCTTGTTGAATCCTAAAATTACGCAGTGGCAGGGGCTTCACGTTTGGATCGTAGGCGCCTCAAGCGGCATAGGCGCAGCCCTGGCCCATGAACTTGCCGGCCGGGGGGCAGTACTTGCGCTTAGCGCACGTCGAGTTAAAAAATTAGAGGGGCTGCAGGCTTCACTGGGTTCGGGTGCGATGCAACTGTTTGTTTGGCGCTGGATGTCACCGAGAGTGAGGCTTTTCACGCTGCGACGTCCACCTTGGTTCGCCTCTGGAAAAAAATCGACCTAGGGAAGCGCGATTCAATCCGCGCTTCCCTGGTGATCTGGCTGGCCGGCGATTACTCTCCCATGAGCAGTGAGAGCTTTGATCTGGCACGGGCGCTCACGATCTCGGAGGTGAACTATTTGGCCTTATTGAAAGGGCTGAATAGCCTATTGCCGCAGTTGCTCAAGCAAGGGTCGGGCGGCTTGGTACTGGTGTCAAGCGTGGCAGGCTTTCGAGGCTTGCCCAAAGCCTTGGCTTCTGGCCCGAGCAAGGCCGCGATCATTAATTTGGCTGAAGTGCTTTATCTCGATTTACACGAGCGTGGTCTTGGAGTTTGGTTAGTGAATCCGGGGTTTGTCGCAACGCCTATGACTGCGGATAACCCGTTTCGCATGCCCGCTTTGATTCAGCCTCAAGCCGCAGCTTTTGCTCTGGTTGAGGGCTTGGCGAGTGGTCGCTTTGAGTTGCACTTTCCTAAACGCTTTACAAGCTGGTTAAAGTTCGCCCGGATTTTGCCGTACGGCTTATATTTTCGCCTAATCAAACGCATTACGGGTGCATGAACCTTGGATGAAATGATCCCGATGCTCGGTGCTTTGATGCGTTTTCTTAAACGCAGAGCGAAGTGCTGCGAGTTGAACCTCGGCCGGCGCGTCAGAAATTGTTTCGCACTCATTTTCTCTCCGGCCGATCTCCCCGCGACTGCCGTGGAGTCGCTTGGCCATTCAGAAAAACACCGGTATAAACATCAGTGATCAATGGCTGATTACAAGGCTGGGGCGTTTCGCGATATCGACCCTGGGCGACGCTATGCAAAACCAAAAAGTGCAGCTACACTGCAATGGATTCGCTGAAAAGGCGTCGCAAATAAAACGCTTTCTGTTCGGGCGGATCCTTTAGATTTTAAATTCAATGGGGGATGGTATGCCAGGTAAGTTTGTAGTTTCCAAGGCCTCGAACGGTAAGCTTAGTTTTCAACTTAAGGCCACGAATGGTGAAGTGATCCTTGCCAGTCAACTTTATAAGGCGATGGCAGGCGTAAACCGCGGCATCGCTTCGGTACGTAAAAATGCCGAGCTCGATGAACGTTACGACCGTAAAGCCTCCACGAAGGGCGACCCGTTCTTTGCACTGCGCGCCGCGAATGGACTCATGATTGGTAAGAG
The DNA here is from genome assembly GCA_043760705.1 of Betaproteobacteria bacterium. Taxonomy (GTDB): domain Bacteria; phylum Pseudomonadota; class Gammaproteobacteria; order Burkholderiales; family Burkholderiaceae_E; genus JAPOKJ01. Next base: position 14,377 of record JAYUOT010000442.1, on the reverse strand, counting down.
CGAGATGTACAAGACTGAGCGAGCTCGTGAAAACGGGATTTCCTCGGTCAAGAGGAACGCTACGAATGCCAACCTAGACGATACGACCAAGCCGGCCGTCGCCAAGAAAGCCAAGGCCAAGAAGTAGTTCTTCGCAGCTCAGTAAAGAAGCCGGCTTGACCGGCTTTTTTTCGCTCCAGGAGTCTTCGCTGGCACGCCTTCTGCCGCCCACACGAGTGTGGGCTTTGAAACCCCAGGGCCTTGGCTTAAACGCCGCAGGGGCGAAGCGCTAAGTTTTCGTCCGATGCGGCTTGACGAGCGCGCGCCAACTGGCTGTCAGTTCCGCTTGCTTTCAGAGTGACTTTTGCGCTGCGCAGGGCATTGCCTGCGGATATTTTGGCGCTTCGAATTCCTTTGGCGGAAAGTTGTTGCACGAGGGCTTTGGCGCCTTCCTCGGCGCGAAAAAGCCCAAGTGAAATGCCGAGTTTCAGTGGACCTTCTTGCATCAAGAAAGCATCTGTCACCCCAATGCGTTTCAGTTCGGCAAGTTTTCTTTGAGCTTCTTTGATGGATTCGGACGGTGCGAGATAAACAATATAGCTGGGATTGTTCTCGACAGTTTTAAGCTCGACTGCGATACCGGCCTGGTTCATGCTGACCTCAATCGCCTGCGCGCGCTCGAACTCCATTGCGGGGAACTCCAGGCAAACAAGTTGAGCCACGGGCACGCCACTGGCTTCGACATTGGGCGTCGAGTTTACTGGTGCATTCGGTGCCATTCCGGAGGGCATGCCTGGGCCGGTCCTCGAGGGTTCGGTAGAAGCGCTAGCGACCGCGGAGGTAGTCCCCGGCTGGGGCGCAGCACTATTTTGCGGCCCGACCTGCGGCCCGCCTGCACTCAATACCGTAATGCGTTCTGAATCCACTTGGCGCCGTAAGCGGTCAGGGTCACGGGCGTCCCAAAGGGTAAGCCAGCCCGAAGCCAATGAGAATAAGAAAGCGTTTAAGGCAAGAAGTAGGACGAGGACGAGTTTCAAGGGAGTGCTTATGGGTTAAGGCACTATTTTGACAGGATTTCTGGAATCACTTCCCGCTGACCCAACCCCTCGTAGCGAAATTTCCCCGATTTCAAAGCGCTGAAGGCCTTTTGACTCAAGGCTTTGCTCAGAGTGTGTGGCAACACGGGTCGTATGACGCAACATAAATGCGCCGTCGATATCTACGCCGGCATTGACGCCGCTCGCGATCAATTGATGGTCTTGGTAGAGGCCAACCTGCTGATCAGCCAAGGCATCAAATGCGTACCAGTCCGAAAACCAAGCAGCGCCGGGATGTGTCGCGTCCTGAGCCTGTCGATGAAGCTCGGCCATGGCTTTTGCGCAAGCACTCAAAATATCGAGCTTCATGTCTATCGAGGCCGCGTGCTCAAACATGCCTCCCGGCGGCTGAGGCCTGAGCACGGCAGAATCAGCGTCAGGTTCGATGGTTTGGAGCGCTTCTTGATTCGGCCAAAATAGGTTGATGCCTATGCCCAGTACGACACGCTGAATTCTGCCCCGTTGCGTGGCTTCAAGCAATACACCAGCGATTTTCCGTCCACCCCTCCAAAGGTCGTTAGGCCATTTGACCTGGATCCCCGGGGAGATTCGACTGAGTGCCCTGGCCAGCTTTAGGCCAGCCGCAGGCGATAAGCTGGCAAGCTTGGAGTGCTCCCGAATTTCGCTTTCAAAACTAAACGAAAAAGTTAGCGAATGTTCTGGATGGCTTTGCCACACGCGACCCCGTCGGCCACGCCCTGAGGTTTGCGCCAGCGCCCAAAGCATTGCGCTGGGTTTCGGCTGCTTAAAGAACGGACGTTGCATGAGCACAGCATTCGTCGAGGCCGTATTTTCAAGGACCTCAATTTCACCGATACTGGTAAGCCCTAGGCGTGCATGCAACTGCCGTGTGAGATCGGCTGGGCTGTGTTTTGGGCTTTGAGTGGATTCCATGTGGGCAGACTGGGCTGAGATCGGTTTAGGGGCGAGTCCGACTGACGGTTTTCGAAAATGTTACTTTAGACGCTTACTTTGCTCGATATAGGGTACAGGGTTGATCCGGACCCAATGCTTTCATGAAGTTTCGGTATTGGTTAGCAGCCTATTTTTCCTGCGTCGTTTACGCGAGCTTCTATCCGTTTGCAGGATGGAAAGATTCTAGTTTACTGATGCCGGGCTTGCTCGACCTCTTTGCGTCGGGCCTGCCACGCTATTGGACCGGTTTCGATGTGATCGCCAATGTCCTGGCTTATGTACCGCTAGGATTGATATTGAGCTGGGGACTACAGATTCGCTATGCTGCTTGGATCGCCGGGTGGGTTGCCACCGTCGGGTTGAGTTTAGTGTCTATGCAAATTGAATGGTTGCAAGTGCTCTTGCCTGGCCGGGTGCCGTCGCTCCTTGATTGGATTCTTAATAGCTTAGGGGCAGTCACTGGGTCGCTCTTGGCGGGCTTAGCCGAGCGCGAAAAAGTTGAAGATTGGATTGCCGGACACTTGCGTTTTTTGTTCGAGCGGGAGGCCCCTTCCCAAGCCGCCAAGTTTTGGCTTCTCGTGCTTTTGGTACTTTGGTTGTTGGCTCAGCTGGCGCCTCAGGCGATTGCCTTCGCTGTGGGCGATATTCTGGGCGAGAAACGAGTCGTGGAAACAGGCTTGGGTCAAGCCTACGGCCCGCTCCTTGAGGCTGGCGCCACTGTCCTCAGTGTCCTGATCATTGGCCTGTTGTTGCAACCATTGCTGGGAAGCATGGTCAGCCCCTTAGCGCCGACTATCGCTTTGTTCGTCTTGGTCACTTTGGCGAAGGCGGCCGTAGCCGCTTGGCTGCTGGGCACCAGCGCTGCGTTTGGCTGGTTTTCGGCCGCCGCCCAAGGAGGCTTGCTCATTGGGCTCAGCGCCTTAAGTGTCGTTTCAATGGCCACTCGCTATGCGAGTCCGCGCAGAATTTGGCTCATTTTGTTGTGCCTACTGGGCTTGGTCCTGCTGTTCAATCTTGCCCCGGAGAGCGATTATCATCGCACCTTGATGTTGGCTTGGGGGCCAAAGCCACTCAGAGCGATTGAAGGGCTGCTAAACTGGATTGGTACTTTTTGGCCAGCCTTGGTGTTGTTTTACTGTTTACGCCAGCTTTATGACAAACGCTCGCGCCACACTTGAGTGTGCGCTTTGAAGCTTTGATTGAGATTTTCGATGAGTTATTACCAAAGACATATCTTCTTTTGCACCAATCGTCGTGATGACGATACCGGGCGCGCCAGTTGTGCGGGCTCGGGGGCTGAGGGCTTGCAGGATTACGCTAAAAAAAAGGCGAAGGCACTGGGAATGCTTGGCGAGGGCAAGCTTCGAGTCAATAAATCGGGTTGTCTAGATCGCTGCGAGGAAGGCCCCTGCGCTGTGGTGTACCCGGAAGCTGTTTGGTATCGTTACTTTGATGAAGCCGATGTTGATGAGATCGTACAAAAGCACCTCGGGGAAGGAGTTGTTGTTGAGCGACTTAAAATTTAACTCCATGCCCGCTCTAGCCTCGCGCCTGGAGCGTCGCCGGTGAGTGGAGTGGGAGTGACCTGTCAGGTGCAACTTGATGCGATCAATCTCGATGTCGCGATTGATCCAGCGTTTGGCGGTCAAGGGCGTTTGCCCGACAACTCAAGGGCCGCGAGAGGTATCGCAATGGTGGCCCATCCTCATCCTTTGTTTGGCGGTACGCGCGATAACAAAGTGGTGATGACCCTTGCCAGGGCCCTCACGGGCCAAGGCTTTCATGTCATGCGCCCTAACCTTCGAGGGGTTGGTGAAAGCACCGGACACTTCGATGAGGGCCAAGGCGAGAGCCAGGATCTTTTGAAGCTGTACGAAATGTGCAGCGCTTGGACCCCGCCGCCGTGGTGGCCTGAGGCCCCGGAGTATCTATGGCCAATGACTTCCGATCGGGTGCTCGCGGGATTTTCCTTCGGCGCCTTTGTACAGACGCTCGTCGCGCAGAGCATTCAAGTCGATTTACCGGTGCTTCTTCTGGTCGGCCTAGCGGTTTCGCGCTTCCCCGCGGCCGAAGTTGGTGCAAGCGCTTTAGTGATTCATGGTGAGCACGATGATGTTGTGCCTTTAGCGGATGTATTGAACTGGGCTAGACCGAAGGCCCTGCCTGTTGTTGTCATCCCCGGCGCGGGACATTTCTTTCATGGTCACTTGCCCGGTTTGAAAGGACTAATTTCAGACTACCTTGTTGCCCGGTACAATACTGGTGTGGTGACTCACCGCACTAGTTTGCTGTGATGTATGTCGTAGGTTTATACGGGGTGTTTGGAAACGATGAGTCAGGCAAGGGTTTACAGTAAGACTGAGGCAGGCATAGATGAAGTGCAGCGTCGTCATACTGGGCTCAACGCCAGGGTCCGACAGCTTCTGATTCTGGTTGACGGTAAACGAAACGTCGCGGAGCTAAGTCGCTTGATGGCCCTAGTCGAGTTCGATGAGTTCCTCGCCCTGCTTGAGCTAAAAGGTCTCATCTCTGCCAAGATTGTGGATGAGCTTGAGGCCTCCAAGGGCACGCTGAGTGTTGTCAAGACTGCCGACACCAAGAACGCGGAGTTCAAGAATGTTGACCCCGAAACTGCGAAGCTTGAAGCCAGAGCCAGTGTAACGGAGCGAAGCATGAACCTAGATCCAATGAGTGCGCGCATGCGGCACGCAGAAAGCGACGTGTTGCTGGCACCTCAGTCCGGGTTGTCGGCGAGCATTTCCATGAAATCGTCCGATAATGCTCGCCTCAATGTGGATCGTCTGAATATGGCTCGGTTATTGCAAGAAACGGTCGGGCCGCTGGCCGAGGACTTGTGTCACCGAATTGCGCGAGCCAGTCGCCGCGCCGAGCTCTCTGAGCTCTTTGTAGCCTCGCTCACGGTTGTGGAGTTGATGTCAGGTCGTAAGGCCGCAGATCGCTTCGTCGAGAAAATGAAACAAATGGGTTGGGAGGTTTAGTGGTAGAGCCCATTCGGTTTGATCAAAGGGTGGTCTATGTGAAGACCGCAGCCGGGAGTAAGGAGGTTTTGGCTAGAAAGCTCAACCTGAGCCCAGCCGAACGTCGCATCTTGATCATTATCGATGGCAAAAGATCGGTGGCCGAGCTTCCTGACTTTGCGCGCCCGGGCGAAATTGTTTCTATTCTTGCGAGTCTCTCGCAAAAGGGCCTGATTCAGATCAGTGGCATGTATGAATTGCCAGACCCCCAGGAACTAGCCAAGCGTAAACAAGAGGAGAGTCAGAAGCTTGAGCGCATCAAGTCCGTGCTCGAGGGGGTGTTTGAGAAAGAACTCGGGAGGGGCGGTCAAGTTTGGGATGCCCGGCTCGCCGATAGTGTTTCATTGGATGTCGTGCGTACCGTGTTGAGAGAGGCGATCGATGTCTTATTTTCTCGAGCTGGCGAACCTGCGGCCAGGCGTGTGATTTCTACGGTGCGCCCGATTTTGTATCCCGCGCCCTCTCTCTAAGGGGATCTTCTCGTGCGTGACCCTGATGGTCTGCACCTTGGTTTGTCCAGGTCGTGATGGGGTTCTTTATAATCTAGGTCTCGTCGCGGTCTTCGGCCGTTTTTTGTTGCCGCTAGTTCCCCAGTAACGCCCTTGGCTGTGGCTAACATGGATGGCGAGCTGGCCGAGTAGCCTTCGTTTTTCACGGTTTGTGCCCCAATGATTCAATTCAAACTCACTCGGCCTGGCTTCCCGGCCGGGCTTTCGACCCCAGGAGCTCTAGCCACACTGGCACGCCTTGTGCCGCCCAGAGTCTTAGTGCTTTTGGGTCTGCTGATGATCGTAGGCGTCTGCTCGGTGGGGGCGCAAGTGTTGAGTCAAGTCCCGCCCCCTAATATTCAAGCTAAATCTTGGTTGCTGTTGGATCTGAGCAGTGGCCAGATCTTGAGCAGCCAAGATGCGGACTCTAAATTTGCTCCAGCCTCGCTCACAAAGTTGATGACCGCCTACCTTGTTTTTGGGGCGCTCAAGGACGGCCGTATCAAGCTAGACCAGCGTCCGACAGTATCTTCGCTGGCCTATAAGGCTGAGGGCTCAAGGATGTTTGTCGACCCTGCTAAACCAGCCACGGTAGAGGAATTGTTAAGTGGCATGATTGTCCAGTCGGGCAATGATGCGACCATTATTCTTGCTGAGGCCGTAGCGGGTGTAGAGTCCACATTTGTCGAATTGATGAATAAGGAAGCGAAAAAAATGGGCCTGGTCAATAGCCAGTTTCGCAATTCCACGGGTCTTCCAGATGCACAACATTATTCGACGGCTCGCGATTTGTCAGTGCTTACGCACGCGTTGATCCGTGACTATCCTGATCGGTACCCTTTATATTCTCGAAAGGAGTATCGCTATAACGATATCACTCAACCCAATAGAAATCGTCTGCTTTTTATTGATCCTTCTGTAGACGGGCTGAAAACGGGCCATACCGAGGCGGCCGGGTTTTGTCTAATCGCCTCCGCGAAACGCGATCAAGGCGCAGGTGTATCGCGGCGCTTATTGTCTGTTCTTTTAGGAGCGACCTCGGAAGGCTCCAGAGCGATTGAATCCCAAAAGCTCCTTAATTTCGGATTTCAAAATTTCGAAACTGTGAAAGTGTTTCCTGCGGGCGCTGCTGCAGGACAGTATCGAGTGTGGAAAAGTAGCGTGGAGCAGCTTGCCGGGGGGTTCGATCAAGACGTTACGGTGACGGTTCCGAAAGGCTTGGGCGAAAAGGTCAAGGCGGAAATCACACGGACTGAGCCCTTGATGGCGCCAATCGCTAAGAATCAGCAAATAGGGCTTCTTAAAGTGAAGTTGGACGACAAGGTTTTGGCTGAACGTCCCTTGTTGGCACTCAGCGCCGCGGAGCAAGCCGGGTGGCTTGGCCGGACCTGGGACGGTCTTCGTTTAATGCTAGGGAAATAGCATGTCTTTGATTTCAGTGGCAGAGGTGTCGCAATGGGTGTCGCTGAACGGCGTGTGGTCACCCATTGAGGAGGCCAAAGTCTCCGTACTGGACCGAGGTTTTATTTTTGGAGACGGCATTTATGAGGTGGTGCCAGTGTATGCCGGCAAGCCCTTTCGATGGCCACAGCATCTGTCTCGATTAAAGCGGAGTCTTGGCAAAATCGGAATCCCAAATCCCCTGGATGATGGCGCTTGGATGGCCTTGGTGACTGAGTTGGTGAATCGGCATGCCTGGAGGGATCAGTTCGTGTATTTGCAAATAACCCGAGGAGTTGCCAAGCGCGATCATGCTTTTCCGAAGATCATAGTGCCGACCGTGTTTGCAATGTCTAGTGAACTGCGGCCGGTCGAGGCTGATGCTCGGGCAACTGGAGTTGCAGTCATTAGTCTGCTTGATGAGCGCTGGCTGCACTGCGACATCAAATCTACCTCCTTGCTTGGAAATGTCCTGGCGCGTCAGGCTTCGGTCGAGGCTGATGCGGCAGAATGCATTATGTTTCGAGATGGATGGATGACTGAAGGTTCGTCAAGCAATGTCTGGATCGTTCAGGACGGCGTGATATTGGGTGCCCCCATGGATCATTTGGTCCTTGAAGGGATACGAGTCGGCTTGATGGCTGAGCTTGCACAAAGCTGTGGAGTACCTTTGCAAATGCGACGAATCACCCATGATGAGGTGAAGGAAGCCGATGAGATCTTCATAAGCTCAGCGACGAAGGAAGTGCTCGCCGTCAAATCTTTGGATGGCCAATCGGTGGGCCGAGGGCTTGAAGCGGGTAAGCCTGGCCCCATCTACAAGAAAATTTTTAATGCCTACCAGCACGCAAAATCGCTCTGATGGTGGGGCGATGACGTGACGGCGCATCCCTCCTGTCTTAGCGAATGACGTCCTCATTGAACAGCTCCACGTTTGATCGAATCGAGAAGCTTCTCGTTTTTCCGACCGTGTTCCCGTTAAAGGTGATGGGGCTTCGAGTCGACAGTTTTGCTCAAGAAATTTCCAAAGTGGTGTGTCATTACATCCCGGATTTTGATCCTGCAAGTATTGAAATGCGTAGCTCCTCGAAAGGTACTTATCTCAGCGTGACTTTGAATCTTAAGGTCGACTCGAGGGTGCAACTGGAAGCCGTTTATACGGCTGTCAGTACGCATCCAATGGTTAAGATTGTGCTATGAAAATACGCCCGTTCGAGCATCGTGCGTACGCTGTAAGTCTCGCTGAAATGCGTCATTTCTCTTCATCGAGAACTGATGCGACAGAGGATGAAATTTGGCTGGTGGAACATGAGCAAGTATTTACTTTGGGACTCGGATCAAAACCTGAGCACTTACTAGCACCGGGTGACATCCCTTGTGTTCAAACGGAGAGGGGCGGTCAGGTCACCTATCATGGCCCTGGTCAGTTAGTGGCTTATCTCCTTCTTGATCTGCGTCGCTCTAGAATAATGGTGCGCGATCTGGTGTGCAGAATGGAGTCCGCTGTCATCGAAACCTTGGCTGTTTATGGATTACAGGGTGTTCGCAAAGCGGGAGCCCCTGGAGTATATGTCGATTTGCCGTGGTCGGCTCCGTCGAATCAAAGAACTCTTGAAAGTGATCGCACACAATCTAGGCAAGCAAAAATAGCCGCGTTAGGGATCAAGATCAGCAAGGGTTGTAGCTATCATGGATTGGCTCTCAATGTGGACATGGATCTTCAACCGTACGCCCGTATTAATCCCTGCGGATTCCCTGGACTGGAAGTGACCGACATCAAGTCCTGCTTGAAAGAAATAAGAAGTGAGCGAGTACTTATGAAATACATTTCAAATAAAAGTGAGCAAGCGCTTTCGGAAAAGCACTGTTTATCAGGTTCCTGTTTCTACTCGCAGGCAGAGCCTCGCTTAGCGGACGTTGCGGAAACACTGGGCGGAATTCTCAGCAAGCATTTGACGAGTCTTCGATTAAGTAGTTCGGTATAAGCATGGATAAAGTTCCTATTCAAGACTCTTCGTATGATCCAAGCGTCAAGCAAAAGGCGAACGCGAAAACTTCGCGGATTCCTATCAAGATTGTCCCGATCCACGAGGTTTTGAAAAAACCAGACTGGATTCGCGTTAAAGCTGGTTCGCGCAATACGCGTTTTTACGAGATAAAAGAAATTTTACGTGAGCACAAACTTCACACGGTTTGTGAGGAGGCGAGCTGCCCAAATATTGGAGAATGCTTTGGAAAGGGTACGGCTACCTTCATGATCATGGGGGATAAATGCACCCGACGATGTCCGTTTTGTGACGTCGGTCACGGTCGTCCGGACCCTTTGGATGTGAACGAACCTCAAAATCTCGCCTTGACGATCACTGCATTAAAGCTGAACTACGTCGTGATCACGAGCGTAGATCGTGACGATCTTCGAGATGGTGGCGCGCAGCATTTTGTCGACTGTATCCAAAAGGTCAGAGAATTGTCGCCAAAGACCGTGATAGAAGTACTCACTCCGGACTTTCGCGCTCGCATGGAGAGGGCTCTCGGCATTCTGCAATCCGCTCCCCCTGACATCATGAATCACAACCTGGAAACCGTACCTAGACTCTACAAGGAGGCTCGGCCAGGCTCGGATTACCAACATTCCCTCAATTTGCTCAGCGAGTTTAAAAAGCGAGTGCCTGGTGTGCCCACCAAGTCGGGGTTGATGTTGGGCTTAGGTGAAACTGACGAAGAGATCCTTGAAGTGCTCAAAGACATGCGTACGCATGACATCGATATGCTCACCCTCGGGCAGTACTTGGCGCCTTCCGCCTCTCACTTGCCGGTGCGTCGATATGTGACACCCGAGCGTTTCCAGTGGTTTGGGGAGCAAGCCAAAGCACTCGGCTTCAAACACGCCGCCGTTGGCGCGATGGTGCGATCAAGTTATCACGCGGACCAACAGGCTGAGGCCGCAGGTGCTCACCTCGACGGACACTGAATCGCCTTCCATCGCTCAGACACCGGCACTGTTCCGAAGCGCCTGTGCAAAATCTTCAAGCAAGTCTTCAACGGCTTCAATTCCCACGGATAATCGAATCAAGCCTTCGGAAATACCCATGGCCTGACGTTTCGCCGAGCCCATTTCCCAATAAATGGTTTGTGCCACTGGAATCGCCAGAGACCTCGTGTCGGAGAGGTGACTAGACAAAATCACCACTTTCAAGCAGTTGAGAAACGCTAGAGGGTTGCGTTCGGGTTCAAGTTCAAAGCTCAACAGCGTGCCAAAATAGCCAGAGAACAACTGAACCGAACGCTGATGCTGCTCGTGGCTGGGCAATCCTGGATAGTGAACCTTCGCAATTCCAGGTTGAGTCTCCAAGAACTGGGCCAACAGCAACGCATTGCGGCTCGCCGCGGGAACTCGCAGGCGCATTGTTTCAGCGCCCACCGAAATACGGTGTGCATCCTCTGCGCGTAGGGTAGCGCCCAGGTCGCGCAAGCCTTTTTTCCGGATCTGCAAAATGCCCCAGGTGCTAGGCGGGCCTTTCTTGTAGGCCTCGTAAATATGAGGATAGTGCGACCAGTCATAGCGGCCAGTATCTGTCACCGAGCCTCCCATGGCGTTCCCATGACCTGAAATTGACTTGGTTAAGGAGTGCACCACCAAGCCCGCCCCAATCGATTTGGGTCGCAAAAGGATAGGCGTCGTCAGGGTACTGTCGACCACATAAAGCAAATGGTGTCGATTGCAAATCTCGCCGATCCCCACTAAATCAGATACTTGTGTACGAGGGTTGGCAATGGTTTCAACAAACACCATCCGGGTATTCGGCTTGATGGCCGCCGCAACCTGAGAGGCGTCGGTAGCATCCACAAAACTAAACTGCACCCCAAAAGCTTCCAGGGTCTGGAACAAGCTATTGGTGTTTCCAAACAGGAACTGACTACTCACCACGTGATCGCCGGGCCTCAGCAAAGCGACAAAAACCGCGGTGATCGCGGCCATCCCTGTGGCAAAGCTGGCGCTGGCCGTGCCCTGTTCCAAGAGCGTGATCTGCTGCTCCAGGGCCGCTGTGGTGGGATTGCCCTGGCGGGCATAAATATACCCCGGCTTACTGCCCTGGAACACAGCCACAAGATCTTCGGCTCGCTCGTAGCTGAAAGTGGCCGAGGTATGGATCGGCTTATGTACGGCACCGTGCTCGGGATGGGAGAGGTGATCGGCATGCAGCAAGCGGGTGTCCGTATGCAGGCCTTTGGGAGGGGGAGTCGCAATAGTCATGGCCTGAGCATACCAAAGCGGGGCGAGAGCCCTGATTCCAATCGCAAGAAGTGCGGAACCCGGCTCATCGTGAGGCCGCTACACTAAGCGCTCCTGTTTCGACAGACGCTTCGCTTAGTCGGGCCAATTAATTAGGGCGTTGAAAATGAATATTGGTTTTATCGGCTTAGGCGTCATGGGTTCGCCCATGTCTGGTCATCTCAGCAAGGCGGGCCACACCTTATTTTTACACGATCAGGACATGGGCCTGACCCGTAAACACGCCGATTCTTTGGCGGGCGAAGCCCAGGCACTGACCACCCCCGCCGAAGTCGCAGGGCGCAGCGAGATCGTGATTACCATGCTCCCCAATGGGAAAGTGGTTCAGGAAGTGGCTTTGGGAGCGAACGGGCTGATTCATGGCATGAAGTCCGGCACGCTGTTGCTCGACACCTCCTCGGCGGAACCGTGGATCACCCAGGCCACCGCACAAGCCCTCGCAGAGAAGGGCATCGCGATGATCGATGCACCGGTGTCCGGAGCACAGTGGGGCGCGCAAGAGGCCAAATTAGTCTTCATGGTGGGGGCTGAGATTGCTGACCTGTCTAGGGTACGCCCTTTGCTGGAAGTCATGGGCCACAAGATTCATCACCTTGGCGGTCTGGGTGCCGGCCACACGATGAAATGCATCAACAACACCATCACCTCGATGACCCTGAGCGCGACCGCTGAGGGCTTGGTGATCGGTAAGCAATTTGGCTTGAATCCAAGCGCCATGGTCGATGTACTCAACGACTCAACGGGTGGCTCATGGATTAGTCAGACTCACATCAAACAGCGTGTGATTAGTCGTCGCTTTGATGATCCCTTCAAACTTGCGCTCATGTTGAAAGACATTGGCATCGCTATGGAGTTAAGCGTGCAGGCCGGTTTGTCGACTCCTATGTCGGCTCTGGGTCAGCAACTATGGGCGGCCGCCTCACGCGCTGCCGGGCCGCAGGCCAGTGTGAGCGAGCTGGTTAGATGGGTCGAAAATCAGTGCGGAACGCAAATTTCTGACGCTAAATAGAACCGGCCTGCCTTGCTGGGTAGAGGGTTAAAGAAGCCTGAGCATTTGGCTCTCTAGGGATTTCCCTTCGACTTGTAACGCGCCTTGCTCTCGGTACACAAGCTGCCCAGAGTAATTGAGCAGCAAGCGTGTGGGAGTGCCTTCTATTTTGGGTTCGCCGTACTGAGCGGCCTGGCGAGTGATTGCTTTGAGCATATGCCCCGCCGGGTCGACGGCCACCGGAAAGGGAAGACGCCGATCCTGAGCATAATGCAGCACCAGGTCAGGTCGGTCGTAGGGCATGGACAGAGCCACGATGCGCAGTCCTTTGGCCTGATAACGCTCACTCAAGGCGGAAATCATGGGCATTTCCGCAACGCAAATAGCGCAGGTGGTTGCCCATAGCTCCAAAAGGATTGCTTGGCCGCCCAGCTGATTTAAGGTAAACGCTCCCGCCAAAACGTTCTGCAAGTAAAGATCGGTCGGTACGACTATTGCGGAGGCTTGACGTTCAGAGCTCTGGGTAGTGGTGTCTTTCGTGCATGCGCTCAAGGAAACGGCCAGGCCAGCCCCTAAAAATTGTCGCCTGGAACTTGAACTCCTTGTCTCGGGTAGGATGGGCTTGGCTGAGAGATGCATGAGGCGAATGCTATCAGGCCAGCGTCACAGCACTTATAATTCTGCGGTTTTTGAGGGTCTCAAGCCAGACTTCTTAATCGCCCGATCCTATTGACATGATTTTTGTGGCTTTCCGCGCCTATGAGTAAACCCAGAAGTAAACCCAGAGTACTAATTTTGTTCGACTACGACTGGGATTCGGTCGGATTCTCGTCGCATAGTGACCACGTCGAATTTGAATCCCTAGGTTTCGATCTTTTCTCTTTTCCGAACAATGCCCGGTTACTGAATTTCTCAATCCGCAACTTCATTGGCGGCCTGAAAAATCGTTTCAGTGGAGAGTTTTCTGAGGGGCGATTGGCAGGAGTTGTCTCAAACAATGAGCAGTTTGGTGCGCTGGCCGCCGCTTTACTTGCCGAAAGCTTAGGGCTGCCAGGCACGCCCCCGGGGGCCATAATCAAGTTGCAGCACAAATATTTTTGTCGACAAATTATCGAACAGGTCGCTCCGGAGGCCAACCTCAAGCAGGTTTTGTTACCGAGTCAGCAGAGCCAATTGCCGGAAACAGAGTTGGAGTTTCCGCTGTTCACTAAACCTATCAAGGCGGCCTTCTCGGTGCTTGCTCGCGAGATTCCTGATTTGCCAGCGCTTCAAAAGCACTTGAGTTTTGGTTGGTTCGAGGAACTGATCATTCGCCGCCTGATCAAACCCTTCGATGATGTCGCGTTTGATTACCTGCCGTCCAAGGTTGGCGCCTGGAACATGGTGGCGGAGGAGGTGTATCGCGCGCCGCAGTTCAACCTGGATGGCTATGTCGTGGATGGCGATGTACGCTTGCTCGGGGTGATCGACGAGATTATGTACCCTGAAACTCAAGCTTTTTTGCGCTTTGCCTATCCCTCACAGTTACCGGTATCTGTGCAGCAGCGTGCGCTTGAGGTCGCGCGAAAGGTGCTGGGGGCGGCTGGTTTTACACGCGGCATGTTCAACATGGAATTTTTCTATTGCGAGAAGCGCGATGAGTTAAAAGTGATTGAATTCAACCCTCGCCTGGCCTCGCAATTGGCCGACATCTATCGTAAAGTGGATGGGATTGATGTCTACGGCATCAACTTGGCACTGACGCTCGGCGAAGATCCAGATAAAGTGCCACGTTCTGAGCCTCTTGGCAAGAATGCTGCGAGCTTTGTATTTCGCTGCTTTGATGAGCGCGTACCTGCCCCTGCCCGAACCAGCGGCAAGGCTTGGCTTGAAACGGCTGAACCCCAGGCCGTATTAATGTCCTTCTTGAAAAGTAAACCGGGTCTGAAGCGCGAGCTCAAGTGGTTGGGTAGCCATCGCTTCGGAACACTCAACTTGCATGGTCGCGACGAGAACGATTTGCGTGAGCGCTACTACTCGGCATGTAATGCCTTGGGTTGGCCTTCGCCCTATTGACCCAAGGCATGATGACCGGGAGCCTGAGGCGTCTTTGCCCGATCCGCCCCTTGAGGCCAGGGTTTGGTGGCCGAAGCCAAATG
>JAYUOT010000441.1:0-4361 GCA_043760705.1 Betaproteobacteria bacterium | reverse complement strand
CCTCAACCCCGCTCTGCTGAGTGCCACGCCGACCTGATCAGGAGACGGCATGGACACTTCCCGAAAGATCTCAGTGAATCACAGTCTCTCGTTGAGCCGGAGTTTATCGAGACGCCTGGCTCGAGCGGTGAGGATGTGTGGAATGTATTGCAAAGAATCATCAAGCGCGTAATGAAGCAGCTTGTTCGTCACTGCTTTAGTTGAGGATCAGGGCGAGACCTGTTGAGACAATTCTCAATCATCTTGGCCTGGAAGCGAGGGCTCCACCCCGCACGCCTGCCCGTGGACAGATGCCGCTTCAAGACTTCTGACCCCAGCGGCCAGAGCCCGGCGCGGCAGGCAAAACACCCTTCGCCCCAATTAGCGTTCGCATCGCAACGTGATCAGCAAGCACCCAAGACTCGACCTCTCGAACAGCAATCCTTAGCAGCAGGTTTTGTGGAGGCTCAGCGACCAACCATTGGTCACGAAATTCGACCAAACAATTCGCTTGATCCAAGTCGGTCAAAACCGCCACAACTTGCTGTTGCGCCATTTGGTACCAGCTGTTCATCTTGGAACAGAGATAGCCATTGCCTCCTCTACCCAACTTAAAGGTGTACGATGGGCGAAAGGCCATCTGGGCACTGAGCCATACGCGGGCAGTGGAAAGGGCGCTCAGTAATTCCCTATGGGAAGAACGCGGCCTCAAGACATTAACGAAACTGTATTGGACGCATTCTTCCCGCATGAACGCCCAAGGGCCCGCACAGCAGGAGCTAGCTCTTGGATAGTCGAGGTCCTAGAACGACCACCTCAGGGGTGATAACCTGCGGTGCCGAAGAGCCGTAGGTGAACAGCACAAGTACGGTTCTGTGAGAGGAGCCCTCAGTGATGGGGGTTCCTACTCGATGGAGCGGCAGCCGAAGGCTGACGCGGGGGACATGAGCTACGCCCCCTACCCAGTAGGCGAGGCAGGCGCTACACGGTGAGGTGCATCTTCAAATTGTGATCAAAGGCCCAGGGGTCATGAAGGGCTACTGGAACAGGCCCGAAGAGTCTCGTCAGGCTCTACGCAATGGCTGGCTGCATTCTGGCGATATGGGTCGGATGGATGATGAAGGCTATGTTTTCATCGTAGAGCGCGTCAAAGACATGATTAATGTGTCAGGCTTCAAAGTGTGGCCTGCCGAAGTCGAACAGTATCTGTACAAGATAGAGGCTATTCAGGAAGTCGCCGTGTATGGTCTGGCTCATGATGAGAAGGGCGAGCAGGTGGCGGTGGCCGTGGCCGTGGTGGTGAAGCCGGGATACCGGTTGAATGCTGAACAGGTCTTGGCTTTTTGCAAGGAGAACCTGGCCGCCTATAAGTACCTGGCCTACATCCAGGTCGTCGATGCTCTGCCCAAGAGTGCGACTGGCAAAATTTTAAAGCGGATATTGCGAGAAGGCTGAGATGAAAAGCTTGGGCGAACGCCCGTGTTGTAGCTCCAGTGCTCGCGGATTGCTCTCTTGCTTTGCAAAACCGGCTCAACAGATTGTGCAAATGGTTAATTCGAGGCGATTGCCACAATGCTTGACAGATATTGCGACCACGAAAGCGCGGCTTGATGCGTTAATTCGCTCTCGGGAGAATTTATTAATGTCGGCATGTACGCGATGCGGCTTGGAGCCAGGCCAAAATATATTGGAAATGACTGACGAGGGACGACTTGGCGAGCCGTCTCAGTCTGTGCGCGCATGTAAACAATGTGGCGCTCCAAGTCAATTGATGGCGCTCAGTGAGGCGGCAAGGACGACGGCTCATGAGGCGCGAGCGCG
Source organism: Betaproteobacteria bacterium (assembly GCA_043760705.1). Taxonomy (GTDB): domain Bacteria; phylum Pseudomonadota; class Gammaproteobacteria; order Burkholderiales; family Burkholderiaceae_E; genus JAPOKJ01. The sequence continues at coordinate 2,561 of JAYUOT010000441.1, read as the reverse complement.
AGCCAGGCTTTCGGCGATTTGGGTGCTGACGGTACTGGTCATTACCTGTGCCCTCTCGCTGATTAGCCTATACCATCCAGGCTCAAAGCAGGAGCAGATTCCGGTGTTGTCAGAATTCTCAAACCTAACGCTACAGGCACCCGCAAATTAGTTGCGCCTTGGTCGCACGGTAGGTTACTGTCAACCAATCGATTGAATTTGTGTTAACTGACATCCGCTAATGCATTTTTAGCATCCGTTGATCAGACATTCCGGTCGTGTCGAGTCGCCTCGTCAGGGTGTTTACCCAGACCATTCCGCCTGTCCAAGGTCAAGGCGATACGGGCTTTCATTTCCAGGTGCTTGCCCGGCTTCAAAACTTACAAGGTGGTTACGTCTCGCCAGGTCGTTTCTTGCCCGTCTACGCGACCTGCGGCCTGCTTCCTCAATTCGACCGGCAAGTCATTCAAACCTTGCTTGAGGCTTTCGAGCGGGAGCCGGATTGAGTGCACAAAATTTCGGCTTGTTCGATTAATCTCACGGGTCCCTCTTTGTCCGATCCAGACTTGATCGCCTTCATCCTAGAAAAAGCAGTTGAGATGATCCAATTGGCTGTGAGGGGGCATCCGATATAGGATTGAGGCTTAACAGAGGAGTCACTTAATGGGTGAAGGCAAACGGTCACTGCCAACGAAGTCGGATCTTGGTGACTTGAATTGCTCTACCCCGACATAGATGTTCGGGCCTGGGAGTACGCGGTGCTGGTGACCCATAGCGACTTTGAGCTGGCCGCGTTTGGACAGTTGTGCCGAGACCGGGCTGATGCCGAGAATGGCTTCGATGAGTTGAAGAACCAATGGGGCTGGGGCGGGTTCACCACTCAAGACCTAGTGCGATGCCAAACCAGTGCACGAGCCGTGGCCCCCGAAAAATCCAGTAACTTCGCCGCTTAAACTCGCTGGGTAACTGCTTTTTTTAGGCTAAACCGGATTGGATCAAGATCGCCGGTCCGTTCGTGCGAGATGCGCTTCGAAACCCTTTGGAAGCTGAAGTGGTGGCTTCGATGATTCGTGTGGCGCTGCGGGTAGTCAGGTGGTGGCGGAAGAGGTTGAAGTGGTCAATCAAGACGGGCTTACTTCAGTTGCTGCCGCCCAGACTAGAACTTTGCCTGGATTGAACAGTCCCTTGGGGTCCAACGCCGTTTTGATGGCTCGCATCATTGCCATTTCAATTTCGGTTTTGTAGCGTTGCGATTCATCTCTGCGCAATTGACCTAGACCATGCTCGGCCGAGATGCTGCCTTGAAGGGCATGCACCGCGTCATGGGTCATGCGATTGATTTCAGGTTGTAGAGCGAGGAACGCCGCTTCGTGTTGTTGGCCTGTTTTAGCCAGCGAGGGCGAGACGTTGTAGTGCAAATTGCCATCGCCGAGATGACCAAACACCACCATGCGAATTTCCGGGAAGGCGTCTTGCAGCGCGGCATTGGTGAGGCGAATGAAATGAGCGATCGAGGAAATTGGTACCGAGATGTCGTGCTTGATGTTCTTGCCTTCAGCGGCCTGAGCTTCTGAAATATTTTCGCGCAGAGCCCAAAGACGTTGCGATTGTTGGGTAGATGTGGCGACTGTGGCATCGCTGATCAGTTCCCTCTCCAAAGCACTTTCCAGCAGATGCTCTATTTGAGACTGAGCATTGGCCTCGCTAAGCGCGTCTGAGCATTCAAGCAACACGTAATAGGGTGAGGGTTGCGACACGGGTCGTTTGCAGTCTGGATAGTGCTTGAGCACCAACTCTAAGCAGAATTCACTGAAAAGCTCGAAGGCCGTCAGGCGAGCATCCAATTGAGACTGAGCGAGCACTAGCAGATCCAAAGCCAATTCGGGACTTTGGACGGCGACCACGGCGGTCGCTTGCCCCTTGGGTCTCGGGAAGAGCTTGAGTGTGGCGGCCGTGACGATGCCCAGTGTTCCTTCAGCACCAATAAAGAGATCGCGCAGGTCGTAACCGGTATTGTCTTTTCGCAAACCCCGCAGGCCATTCCACACCTCACCCTTGGCATTGACCACTTCGAGGCCCAGGCAAAGCTCGCGCGCATTGCCATAACGGAGGACCTGCACGCCGCCTGCATTGGTCGATAGATTGCCGCCGATGGTACAGGTCCCTTCGGCTGCGAGGCTGAGCGGAAACAAGCGGTCGGCTTTCTCGGCAGCTTCTTGTACCTGTTGCAGAATGCAACCGGCTTCCACTGTGATGGTGTTGTTCACCGGGTCGAGAGCGCGCACCCGATTCATGCGGGTCAAGCTGACCACGAGAGTACGGCCATGCATGTCTGGGGTCGCGCCACCCGCCAGACCGGTGTTGCCGCCTTGCGGTACCAGGGCGACATGATTGGCATAGGCCCAGACCACGGCCGGTGCCAGTTCTTGCGCGCTTTGCGGAAGCAACACCGCGAGGGCTTTCCCGTGATAGCGCTTGCGCCAGTCGGTGAGGTAAGGGGCCTTGTCGGCCTCGTCGGTGAGGAGCTTGCCCGCATAGGCGGACTTTAGTGCCGCCAGTGTTTGTTGCAAATCAATGGGTTG
>JAYUOT010000440.1:0-9435 GCA_043760705.1 Betaproteobacteria bacterium | reverse complement strand
CCCTGGCGATTGAAATGGGCTGTGATCCGGTCGATATTGGTAAAACCATTCATCCCCACCCCACGCTGGGCGAGTCCATTGGCATGGCCGCTGAGGTGTTTGAGGGAGTGTGTACCGATCTTCCCCCTGTCCGGAAAAAGTAGGGTAAATCCTAACTCGCGCATCCCATTCGCGCGCTGTTTGGCCTCAATAACCCTTCCGCCATCGCTTATACTTCTTCGCTGGCATGAACCAAGTGTTGGAGACATATGAAACCACTCATAAAGTTGGCGGAAGGGATTGACTGGGTCAATCACAAAATCGGCTGGGTTGCGTCTTGGATGATTCTTTTGTCCTGCCTGGTCAGCGCGGGCAATGCTTCCTGGCGGAAAATATTCGACAACAGTTCGAACGGCGCGTTGGAAATGCAGTGGTACATGTTTGCGACCACGGTCATGTTGGGTGCCGCCTATACCTTGAAGCGTAATGAGCATGTTCGTGTGGACATTATTTATGGTACCCGCGCGCCACGCACCAAAGCCATCATCGATGTGCTCGGCATTATCTTCTTTCTCTTGCCTTCCATGTTCCTGATCTCCAAGTTGGCCTTCCCGACTTTTTTAAATGCGTTTAATAGCGGTGAAATGTCCTCGAACGCCGGCGGTTTGATTCGTTGGCCTTTTGTCATTCTGCTGCCCCTGGGTTGTGCCCTCGTCTTCATCCAAGGCATTTCCGAACTCATCAAACGCATTGGTTTTCTAACCGGTCAATACAACATGGATGTCACTTACGAGAGGCCACTACAATGACGATGACTATGATGGCTCCGACTATGTTCGGAGCGCTGATCCTGTTTATGGTCATTGGCTTCCCGGTGGCGTTTTCCTTAGCCGCTTTGGGTTTTACCTTTGCGTTCTGGGCGATTTCTTTAGGCTTCTTTAAGCCTGAGTTCATGACCAATATCCCCTTGTCGATTTCGGGGGTGCTGGCCAACGAGTTGCTATTGTCGATTCCCTTCTTTACCTTCATGGGAGCCATTCTCGAAAGGTGTGGTCTCGCCGAAGACTTGCTCGAGGGGACGGGCCAGTTGTTTGGTTCTCGTCCTGGTGGTATTGGCTACGCCGTCATCATTGTGGGCGCCATTCTCGGCGCCATCACGGGCACCGTGGCCGCCTCAGTCATTGCGATGGGGGTGATCTCTTTGCCGGTCATGTTGCGCTATGGTTATAACCAGCGCTTTGCGACCGGGGTGATTGCCGCTTCCGGCACCATTACACAAGTGATTCCACCCTCATTGGTGTTGGTGGTTTTGGCGGACCAGATGGGCAAGTCGGTCGGTGACATGTACAAAGGTGCGATTGGCCCCTCGATTTTGCAAGTGTCGATTTTCCTGCTGTACGTATTTATCTTGGCGAAGGTCAAGCCGCATTACATGCCTCCTTTACCCCCCGAGGCTCGCACCCTCAGCGGCTGGCCCCTTTACCTGAAGGTGTTAAAGGGCATGGTGCCCTCGGTCGCACTAATCTTCCTGGTGCTTGGAACCATCTTCGCCGGTTGGGCCACGCCCACTGAAGCGGGTGCCATGGGTGCTGTGGGTGCGATGGTTTTGGCCGCCATGAACAGGCGCCTCACCTGGCCTTTGGTTTGGGAGGGTATGCAGTCCACGATGCGCCTCACCGCCATGGTGGTGTTCATTTTGCTGGGCTCTCGCGTGTTCTCGATCGTCTTTAACGGCGTGGATGGCAACTTGTGGATCGAGCACATGCTGACGGGTCTGCCAGGCGGCCAGATCGGCTTCCTGATCGCCGTGAACATCTTTGTGTTCTTCCTGGCTTTCTTCCTGGATTTTTTCGAGATTGCCTTTATCATCGTGCCCTTGTTGGCGCCGGTGGCCGACAAGCTTGGCATTAACCTGATCTGGTTTGGCGTGCTTTTGTGCGTCAATATGCAAACCTCGTTCATGCATCCGCCTTTTGGATTCGCACTCTTTTATTTGCGAGGAATTGCGCCCAAGGAGGTTGCGTCCAAAGAGATCTATTTAGGGGCGATTCCTTGGGTCATCATGCAGCTCATGCTGGTCGCCGTGGTGATTTTCTGGCCCGCATCGGTGACCTACTGGTTGGACAAAGACACGATGGTTGACATCGATAAGATCAAACTCGATATCCCGATCGAGGACCAACGCAAGGAGGCTAAAGATCCGGCCTTGGAGATGATGCAGCAAAATGGCGGTGCATCTACACCTGCCGTTCCGGCTCCTGCCGAGAAAGATGGTCCTGCCAGGGCGATGATGGACTCTGCTGCAAAAGATGGGGCAAAAAAGCCTTAGCGTGGTGATCAACCAAACGGTGCAGAACGGCCTTTCGAACGAAAAGGCGGTTCTGCCTTCGGACGAGCTTTTGCCGGATCGAATGTTCGCGACCTCCCTGGTGGGGCCGTCCTACAGTCGTGGTACAAAGTTTCTGCTCCTCGGCATGCTCACGCAAATGGCATTGTTGGCGGTCTCAACCCATGAACGCTGGGGGACGATTAGCTGGGAGCTTTGGCTATTCATTGCCTTGGCGACGATTCCGGTGATCTCCTGGTCTTGGTACATTCTGATGGGCAAGACCACGTTGGATCACAAGGGCTTGCGACGCCAGGTCCCTTTTAACCAAACGGGCTACGATGTTCGCTGGCATGAAGTCGCCGCAGTACGATACTTAAAGTTACCGATCGGTAGTCGCCTCATTGTGAAGACCTCTTCGCCGGGACCTGCGAAAACATTTCAAGCGGGCAATGATGTCATGCGTGAGGCTTTTCTGCGCTTAGAGGCGCTCTACAAGCCGCCCAAGGCTTGACAAATCATTATCGACCCATAAAAAAGCCCCGCATTGCGGGGCTTGGGAGAAGTACCCCAAAAGGTACTTGAGTACGGCAAAGAAATCCTGAATTATAACTTCTGACTTTGCATGAAGTCGTCGAACGCAGCCTCCGAGAAGCGGAACCACTGGACCATCTGGTTACGAGCGCCAACATAGTCGTCGTACACTTTCTTCCAGTTTGCGTTTTTCGCGGAAATTTCAGCATACAACTCATTCGCGGCTTTAAACGCGCCATCCATAATGGTTTTATCGAAGCGATGTACCTTGGTACCGCCAGCGATCAAACCGCGCAGTGCGGCGTTGTTCTTGTAGTCGTATTTGGCTTGCATGTCGTGGTGAGCCCAGGCTGCGGCACATTCGAGAGCCGCTTGGTATTCCTTGGGCAGTGCGTCATAGGCTTTTTTGCCCACAAACAAACTGATGGCAGGACCGCCTTCCCACCAACCTGGATAGTAGTAGTGAGGGGCGATCTTGTTGAAGCCAAGTTTGGCATCATCGTAGGGACCTACCCACTCCGCAGCATCAATCGTGCCTTTCTCAAGCGCGGGGTAAATATCGCCGCCCGGAATGTTTTGTGGTACGACACCAATACGCTCAGCAACCTTACCGGCAAAGCCGCCGATACGCATTTTGAGGCCTTTCATTTCGCTAAGGTTTTTGACTTCCTTGCGATACCAGCCACCCATTTGAGCACCCGTATTGCCCATTGGGAAGTTCATGATGTTATAGGGTGCATAAAACTCGCGCATGAGTTTGAGGCCGTTACCCTCGTAGTACCAAGCGGTCATTTGACGGCTATTCATACCGAAGGGAATAGCGCAATCGAGTGCGAAGGTCTCGTCTTTACCGAAGAAATAGTAGGGAGCAGTCGATGCCGCTTCGATAGAGCCTTGTTGGATCGCGTCGACCACGCCAAAGGCAGGTGTTATTTCGCCAGCAGCATGCGTGGAAATAACAAATTTGCCACCCGTGAGCTGGGATACTTTCTCTGCAAAGACGGGGCTTACGCCGTACAGAGTATCTAGGGATTTAGGGAAGCTCGAGCTCAATCGCCAACGAACGGCGGGTTGTGCGCTAATAATCGCTGGCGCAGCGAGCACTGCCGTGGCGGCGCCACCGACTGCTGCTTTGTTAAGGAAGGAACGACGTTCCATTGTCATAGTGTCTCCAAATCAATCAAGGTGGGTAAAACGAGAACCGCCAACTATTCTAGCTGAACTATCCGCTTTCTCGTGAAACTCTTTGTGGCCTATTGGGGTTTATCCTTAACTGTTTGTCAAGCGCGTCAGTGCGGCTGCCGCTTGGGACGAAACTTGCTGCGGTGCAGTACCGCCTAAGTGGTTTCTGGCGGCGACCGAACCCTCCAGCTTCAGTATTTCGTAGACGTCTGCACTAATCAAGGGCGAGAATGCTTGCAGCTCGGACAAGGTCAAGTCGCTGAGATCCTTGGAAACATCGGATGCTTTTCGCACCGCATGGGCCACGGCCTCATGGGCATCTCGAAAAGGGAGGCCTTTCTTGACCAAGTAGTCGGCCAGGTCGGTGGCGGTAGAAAAACCTTCCGACGCGGCCTGTAGCATCCGGTCCGACTTTACTTGAATGCCTGAGACCATTTCAGCGAAGATGGTCAGTGTGTCGGACAGCGTGTCCACGGTGTCAAAAAGAGGCTCCTTATCCTCTTGATTGTCTTTATTGTAGGCGAGGGGTTGGCCCTTCATGAGGGTCAACAAGGCCACCAAGTGACCCATCACCCGGCCGGTTTTTCCTCGCGCCAATTCGGGAACGTCCGGATTTTTCTTTTGTGGCATGATCGAGGAGCCCGTGCAAAAGCGGTCCGGCAAGTCAATGAAGCCCACTCTTGGACTCATCCAAAGAATCAGCTCCTCCGACAGGCGTGAGATATGAATCATGACGAGACTCGCTGCTGAGCAAAATTCAATCGCAAAATCCCGGTCCGATACGGCATCGAGCGAGTTTTGGCAAACGCCCTCGAAGCCCAAGGTTCTCGCCACTCTTTCTCGGTCAACGGGGTAGGAGCTGCCCGCAAGTGCGGCGGCACCGAGAGGCAAGCGGTTGACGCGCTTTCGTGCATCTTGCATGCGCTCAGCATCGCGAGCAAACATCTCCACATAGGCCATTAAATGGTGGCCAAAGGTTACGGGCTGCGCGACCTGTAAGTGTGTGAAGCCCGGCATGATGGTGGCCGCGTGGACGCTCGCCAGGGTCGCCAGGGCGTGCTGCAAGGCCCGCAGCAGATCGGAAATACGATCAATTTCACCACGCAACCACAAGCGAATATCGGTGGCGACTTGATCGTTGCGGGAACGCGCGGTATGCAGCCTTTTGCCTGCGTCGCCGTCGCCCGCGTCGTGGATGAGCTTGATCAGGCGCGCCTCGATGTTGAGATGCACGTCCTCCAGATCCAACTGCCATTCGAAAGTGCCCGCCTCGATTTCGGTGCGTATTTGTCCCAGGCCTTTCTGGATCGAGGCCAGATCCTGGGACTCTAAAATGCCGACCGCATGCAACATTTCCGCATGCGCGAGCGAGCCCTGAATATCGGCGAAGGCGAGTCGCTTATCGAAATTGACAGACGCGGTGTAGCGTTTCACCAACTCTGAGACCGGTTCTGAGAAGCGAGCGGACCAAGCTTCACCTTTTTTTGCAAATTGATCGTTCATAAGCTTTGATTTAATGGGCCAACGTGGCAGAATCATGCGAGAAAACAATGCCTTATCGGCGTGTTCTAGAGTTTTTCCTTAACGCCTTTCTTAGCGGCTTCCTGAATGAATGATTTGATCCGAAGACAAACCGATGGCGCAGCACTGCCCATCATTCCGGATTGCTGCAATTTGGGCACCATTTTACGGGTGATGGGGATTATGGCCATCTTGCTGCTGATCGCAGCAGGCGTCGTCATCGATGCCAGCGTCTGGACGCTCAGGGCCTACGTCGCGAAAGTCGGCGTTTTGGCCGCCGTGGGAGTGCCGGCGACCCTCATCATCATGGCTCTGTTATGTCCCTTGCGTAAGCTCGTCAATGGCCGAGAGCATTGGCGCCAATGGACCCTTGGTTTGTCGGTCACGATGATCGTGACCTTCGTCTGTGTTGGCGCACAGTCCTACGCCTTTGAACCTAACATTGGACACCCCTTTCTGACCGCTTTGCCGATCACGCTGCTCTCCGCTCTCATCGCGGCTGGGTTTTTCGAATGGTTGCGGCTTCGTCAAATCGCCCTGCAACCCTCCCAGGCGGAAGGTCGCTTACAAGCCCTGCAGGCGCGAATTCGGCCGCACTTTTTATTCAATAGCTTAAACACCGTCCTTGGCTTGATGCGTAGCGATCCGCGCCGTGCTGAAAAAACCCTGGAAAACTTGGCCGATTTGTTTCGAGTCTTTATGCGCGACAGCCGCGAGCTGGTGCCTCTGGATGAAGAGATTTTGCTGTGCAAAGAGTATTTGGCGATTGAAAAACTCAGGCTCAGTGATCGCCTTGACGTGATGTGGGCCATTGACGATATGCCGGGCGATGCGCTTTTACCCTCGTTGCTGCTGCAGCCCTTAGTTGAGAACGCGGTGCATCACGGTATTGAGCCACGCATGGACACCGGAACGGTGTTGATTTCAATTTCCAAGCCAGGCGACAAGGTTCGCGTTGAAATCACCAACCCCCTTCCTGAACCCGATCCCAATAGCACTGCGAAGAAACGGCCCAGCAACAATATGGCACTCTCCAACGTGCAAGAACGCTTGGCTTTAACCTTTGATGTTGAAGCTTCAATACAATATGGTCCGGAGGACGGGCAGTTTCGAGTTTTAGTTCAATTTCCGTACAAAAAAGAAAGAAGGCAAAGAGATGTCAGAAGTAACCACGATCCTGATCGTTGACGATGAGCCGGTGGCCCGCTCACGCATGCGTGAGCTGTTAGCCGATCTATCGCCGAATTTCCCCCACAAGATTGTTGGTGAGGCGGGCAACGCCCCAGACGCCTTGTCGCAGATCGATGTAGCTCAGCCGCAAATTGTGCTGCTCGACATTCAAATGCCCGGGATGACCGGCATTGAGTTGGCCAAGCATATCGCAGCCCGTTCGCAGTCTACGGAAAATCCGCGCCGTATGCCTCTCATTATTTTCGCAACAGCCTACGACGAGTTTGCGGTTGAGGCCTTCACCGTGCGTGCGATCGACTATCTCCTCAAACCGGTCAAGGCCGAACGCTTGATGCAGGCGTTGCAACGAGCCCTGACGCGCCTGCCACAGGACGAGCTCAGCTCCATTGATCAGTTGGCGCGTGCCACCAATACGCGCCGTCGTCACCTGTCCGTCCATGAGCGTGGACGTGTAATCTTGGTGCCGCTCGAGACGGTGATCTATCTCAAGGCCGAGCTCAAGTACATTACGGTGCGCACCAAGGAGCGTGAATTCTTGATCGAAGAGTCTTTGTCTTCTCTCGAAGACGAGTTTAGCGACCGGTTTGTGCGCATTCATCGTAATGCCCTGGTGGCGCGTCCCTCTATTGCTGGTTTTGAGCGTGTTCAGCCAACAGGGGATGAAGAGGGTGGCGACCCTTATTGGCAAGTCGTGCTGCGCGAAGTGCAAGAGCGCCTGCCGGTAAGCCGTCGCCAGTGGACTCACGTGAAGAATTTGGTGGCCTAGTGTCGCTGGCTAGCCGTGAACTGAACCACCTCATCATTGCTTCGCGTGAAAGTCGCCTGGCGATGTGGCAGGCGGAGCATGTTCAGGCGCTTCTAGGCGCCAGTGCTGCTGGGCTCAGAGTGGATATTCTGGGCATGACCACCGAGGGTGATCGAGTGCTCGACCGGGCGCTGAATGAAATCGGTGGCAAGGGCCTGTTCATCAAAGAGCTGGAAGTGGCCTTGCTTGAAGGCCGCGCCGATCTCGCCGTGCATTCCCTCAAAGACGTGCCGATGGATATGCCCGAGGATTTTCTCCTGGCTGCCGTGATGAAGCGCGAAGACCCCCGCGATGCCTTGGTCTCGAATCACTTCGAGTCCCTGGAATCCCTGCCCAAAGGGGCGCGGCTGGGCACCTCTAGTTTACGGCGCGCTGCACAGATTCGGGCGATTTTTCCTCACCTTCAGGTGCTGTCTTTAAGAGGCAATGTCAATACTCGTTTGGCGAAACTTGACGAAGGCTTGTACGATGCAATTGTGTTGGCGGCTGCTGGACTAAAGCGCCTCGGTTTTGTCGCTCGTATCCGCCAAATTATTCCGCCTAGCCTTTGTCTTCCGGCGGCCGGGCAGGGCGCCTTGGGTATTGAAATTCTCAAGAATGACCGTCACCAAATCGCCGCCAAGATTGCATTTCTGAACGATCCGCAGACCTTGCTTGAAGTGAGCGCAGAGCGAGCTGTATCGCGCGCCTTAGGGGGGAGTTGTCGCGTGCCTTTAGCGGCGTATTGTGAGTCTGCCTACCGCGCAGGGGCTGGCGACGGGGCCGAATCGGCCGACGGGGGCGAGGTTGCTTTCAGTGTGTCACCATCCAGCGGCACTCTGTCAGGCCGCTTGTTACTCCGTGCCGTCGTCGCAGCCGTCGATGGCTCGAAGGTGATCCGTGCTCAAGCCGAACAAGAGATACGAACGGTCGCGCAGGCTGAGCAATTAGGCCTCGCGGTCTCTGAAGCCCTGAAGGAGCAAGGGGCGCTCAAACTTCTCGGGAATTAGGGCGTGGGATTTTTCTCGGATCTCAAAACCAAGGCGCAGCTGATCAAGCGTCAATCGATGGTCCTTTATTTTGCAGTGCGCGATCCGCGTACACCGATTGGCGTAAAATTACTCGCAGGGGCAATCGTCGCCTATGCGCTCAGTCCCATTGACTTGATACCGGACTTCATCCCGATTCTTGGCTATCTTGACGAGATCATCTTGCTCCCCATGGCCATTGCTTTCGCGCTCAGACTATTGCCCGAGAGCGTATTACAAGATGCCAAAGTGCAGGCAGAAGGTGCCTTGAGTCGACCTAAAAATTACAAGGCTGCTGCGATTATTGTTTTCATTTGGATTTTGCTCGCGGTTCTAACGACGTTTTGGCTAGTGAAGGTTTTTGATTGAGAGCGTGTTCAATCTTTCTATTCCTCAAACACTCTGCTCAGTTACTTGCTCATCTCCACCAGTTCGAAACTTTGCGACCCGCCAAAGTAGTAAGTTGATCGCATGACAGGCTCGTTTCGCACCAGTTTCACCAAGCCCGTACCTGGGCAATACCATTCCTTTTGGGTAATGGGAAGATCCTGAAATCCTAGGGTGGCATCGACAAAAATTCTTAAAATATTACTACTTGCAACGACCATGCAGCCCTTAAATTCACCCGCCTGCACCGTAATGGTTTGGTCGAGGGCTTCGATGCGATAGTTCATGGTGACGGTTTTGGTGTATTTCAGTTCATAGGGCCAGTCGAAACTCTTACGCATGATGTAGGGCACCGAGGGCACCATCCATGAGTTCTCCAGCTTGTAGGGCTCTTTAAGAACAAATCGCTTGGCATCAGGCACGTCTTTACGAAACTCCTGCTCAATTTCGTTTCGTAAGCCGATCCGGTAAACACCGGATTCGTCTATCTGAAAAAGGTAAAA
>JAYUOT010000439.1:0-4365 GCA_043760705.1 Betaproteobacteria bacterium | reverse complement strand
TGAGTTGCTGAAAGCGAATGTCCACCTGAGCGGCTAGCTCCTTCTGGGACCAATTCTTCTGCTTGCGAAGCGTTTTAAGGCGAGCGCCGAATTCTTTGTGTAGTGAGGCATCGTGCATGACGACCAACCTAAGCGGGTTTGGGTGCTTCGGCATGGTGGCTTGCCAACGATCCGCTGAATAATGTCTTAAACGCTAATGCTGAACCGCCTGTTCCAAATGCAACACCTGGTCGAGAGACCAGGGGGCGAACGACCCCGTGGGAAAAAGATGGCGGACAGGGGCAAGCTGATCGTGACTTTGATGGTCTAGGCCCTAAAGATGTTCAGCCTTTGCCTGACGGTGGCCGTCGAGGGACGTTGCCGGATGGTCGAAATGTGAATGTGAGACCTGATAGTACGGATGGTCGGCCTACTGTTGAAATTCAAGGGCCGGGTAAGAATAGAGATAAAGTGAGGTACAACTCTTGAGGCGTTACGTCCCGGTTTATCAAGATGAAGCAGCGGCGGGCCAATTTGATTTGACCCAGCTTTTGGACAGTCGTGGCGTTTTGGTGATCACCTTGGAATCCGGCGAAGGTAAGGCGGTCTCGTTTGAGTTTGATTCCTACCTTGCTTACCGCAAGCTTGACGAAGGCGATGCATTACTTACGCTGTCTGCGATCCGTCTCTCAGGGGGTACCGGGAAATGGTTTTATCGGGTAGAGGATTCTGATTTCTTATCGTGGTTTATCGCCGAGCGGTGTGGTTTGAGTGAAGGTCATGGGGTTCCCGTGCACTATGTCTTTGCTGCGCTCAATGACATTTTGGATGTGATCTCACCTGAACCTCCTAAAGTTAAGTGGCTAGGTGAAGCATGTCAAGCGCCTGCCGAGTTGAGAGCACGGTGATGCCGTTGTATGAGGATAGGGGTTTGAGGTCACGGGTGTTGCCGGAGATGATGAAATTGGCTTGAGCCGGCGACGGCGGCTGCGATGAAGATGACGATGATCATCGTCTGGGTCGTTAGGGACGACGCGAGGGGTGGTTAGAGGTGATACACCTGGTCAATTGACTGTTGTGTATGACAGTTCAGCGGAAACACACATTGGGTTTCATCTTAGGTTGGGGGCGAGCAGATGGTCTATGACCCTACTGGGAGTTTCCTGCAAGGTAGCGGAGCTCGAGGCGCGGGTGAGGCAGCGAGAGCTTTGGGCTGTGGCGCTGATTGGCGCACTGTTATGCAGTGCAGTACTTCTTTTGACTGATCGCTATTTCAATGGCCGGGGGGCTATCGTTAAAATTGTTTGGGCATCTGCTCTGCCGTATACCGGCTGGGGGGTAGCTTATTTCTTTGTGGCTTGGTTGAACTATGCTGTTCAAGATGCATCCAAAGTGAAGACTTCTCTGCTTGATTTAGCGGCGGTAGCAATGTTGTTTCCGTACGTTGCTTGCTTCGGCTTCGTGGCAAGTTTAATCGGTATCGCCAGCGTTTTGTTTCTTGGGTTGAAGGGCGAGTCGTTTGCTGTTTCTTCGCGATAACTGCATAGGTTGTTCTCGTTTCTTTGCTACCCCTTGCTAAGGCAAGAACGGTTCGACATTGAGCACTGGGATGTTCTTGAAGTGCTTGGTGTTCGAAGTGATCAGGGGCATATTGAGTTCGAGTGCGGTCGCAGCGATAAGGGCATCGGCGAGGCGCAGGCCGTGGGAGTGCGCCCAGGCGTCGATGAGGTCAGCGGCAAGTTGGCCGATGGTAGAGGAGATCGAGATGATCTCGGTATTGCGTAGGGCTAGGCCCTCCTTGGTTTGCACGAGTTCGGCCTTGGTGTGGCAGCCTTGGGCGATCTCCATGTAGGTCACGATGGAGAGCCGCCACTGTGGCAGAAGCGCTAGCCGAACGGCTGCCTTGGGGTGGCCTCGAAGAAACCAGATAAGAACATCTGAATCAATGAGCATCGGGCCTAGCCCCGCCAGCCCCTCTGATTTCTCCTAGTGCCTGAGCTTGTAGCCGCTCACCAAAAGTTTGAGCGCCACGGCGGAGACTGCGATGAGAGCAAAGCTCACCACGCCCAGCGACAGCCAGGGTGAGGCATCTGATTGTCCGAAGAATCCATAGCGGAATCCGTCGACCATGTAAAAGAAGGGATTGAGATGGGACAGATCTTGCCAAAAAGGCGGCAGCGACTTGACGGAATAAAACACCCCTGACAAAAAGGTCATGGGCATGATAAAGAAATTCTGGAAGGCGGCGATCTGGTCGAACTTCTCGGCCCATACCCCCGCGATGAGACCCAGAGTGCCGAGAATGGCGCTTCCCAGCAGTGCAAAGATCAGGATCCACAAAGGCGAAGCGAAGCTTAGATGAGTGAACCAGACGGTCACGATGAAGACGCCGCCACCCACCACCATGCCGCGCACCATGGCCGCCAGCACATAAGCACCGAATAGCTCCCAGTGGGACAGCGGGGGCAGTAAAACAAACACGATATTGCCGGTAATCTTGCTTTGAATCATCGACGAAGAGCTGTTCGCAAAAGCGTTTTGCAACACCGACATCATGACCAGTCCGGGCACCAAGAAGGATGTGTAGCGTACGCCATCAAAAACTTTGACATTGCCTTCCATCACATGAGAGAAGATCAGTAGGTACAACAAGGCGGTAAGAATGGGGGCGGCGACGGTCTGGAAGCTGACCTTAAAGAAGCGCAACAGCTCCTTCTTGATGAGTGTATTAAAACCGAGTAGTTGAAAACCTTGGCCGCTCATGCTGAGGCTCCCCGGTTCATGATTTTGACGAACACATCTTCAAGATCGGCATGGGCCAATTCCATTTCTTCGATTTTGCAACCAGCTTGACGAAGCGCACCGAGCAAAGGCTCAACTTCTTCGTAGTTTTCGAGCTGGAGTATGACGGCGCCATCCGCTCGGGTATTCACGATTCGGCTCTGAAATTGCGCGGGCAGAGGAGCGCCCGACAGGCGCAGGCTGAGGCGACGCTGGGAGAAGGTCTTTAGAAGTGCACTGGTGTTCTCGAGCGCGACAACCTTGCCTGCCTTGAGCATCGCAATACGGGTACAAAGCTCTTGAGCTTCTTCCAGGTAATGGGTCGTCAAGATAATCGTATGTCCACGTTGATTGAGCTTTTGGATAAACTTCCATAGTGCCTGGCGCAGTTCGACATCGACTCCCGCGGTGGGCTCGTCGAGCACAATTACCGGGGGTTTGTGCACGAGCGCTTGTGCCACGAGGACGCGACGCTTCATGCCGCCTGAGAGAGTGCGCATGTTGGCATTTGCCTTGGAGCTCAGGTCAAGCTCTTCCAGCACCTCGTCGATCCAGGCGTCGTTGCCCTTGACGCCGTAATAACCCGAGGTAAAGCGAAGTAGCTCGCGAACATTAAAGAAGGGGTCGAAAACGAGCTCTTGGGGCACAACGCCCAGTGATTTACGCGCGGCTCGAAAGTCCCTGACGACATCATGGCCCATGACTTCCACCCGACCCGAGGTCGGGCGGCTCAGGCCCGAAATGAGCGAGATGAGCGTGGTTTTGCCGGCACCGTTTGGGCCCAGCAGGCCAAAAAACTCACCTTGCTCAACCTGCAAGGAGACGCCATCCAGCGCTTTGAGGACTTTTTCACCGGAGGAGTTTTTGCCGCGACCGAAGTACTTGGCGGCGTCCGTCACCTTGATCGCGGGGAGCGAGGGTTCGGTGGCGGAAGGTGTTGAGCGGGTTGGGCTCGTAGAGCGGGTGGTCGAAGCGCTGCTAGTAGGAGAAAGAGATGATGTCAATTGGGCTCACGAAAAAATGCGGTCCATGCCGTATAAGGCGGCAAGTTTACGCAGTTTTTCAGGAGCCTGTTGGAGTGCGGTTTTTGGAGCAATTTGTACCAATGCTGCAAGACCGGCGGAATCGAACTCAACAAGCTCGGAAAGGTCAATGGATGAACTCGCCGAGCGCGACTGTTCCGCGAGGAAACGGCTAGCTTCGCTCGCAGTGAGTTTGGTCGGCTGGATGATCGCCCTAGGCGCGCTCACTGAACGCTCATTTTTTCTCGGGGCTTTCGAACTGCTTGTTTTTGGCGATCAAAAGTGTCAAGAGGCCATCGATACCATTCGCATTGAGCTCAGAAGAAAACTGGTTGCGGTAGCTCTCTACCAACCACAAAGAGCCGACATTCACGTCGTAAATCTTCCAGCCCGTCTGCGATTTCTCCATCCGGTAGTCGAGCGGGATCGATTCGCCGCGCTTAGGGGTAATCTCGCTGCGCACAATCACTTCGGTGTCCGCAGCCGCTGCACGCAGTGGCTTCACCTTGATGGACTGATCCTTGAACTGGGTCAAGGCGCCTGAGTAGGTACGTACCAAGAGGGTGCGAAACTCGGAGATGAG
>JAYUOT010000438.1:0-9451 GCA_043760705.1 Betaproteobacteria bacterium | reverse complement strand
AAACAAACAAGCATTCAACTCAAGGAAGTGACATGACCACATCAACCATCAACTGTCATTGCGGTTCAGTTAAAATTCGCCTAACAGGCGAACCCGTGTCACAGATGTATTGCCATTGCCACGATTGCCAAAAAATCTCCGGCGGGGCGTACGTACCCTATGCGATATTCCCGGCCGATGCTGTTGAAGTTATCGATGGCAAGACCTTTACATGGGCCTTGAAGTCCAACCCACGCACCCGTTGCGCCAACTGCGGTACCTTGCTATTTGGCCAGCCGGTGGGAATGGGGGTGCGCGGCATCGTCGCCCATTTGTTGCCTGCTGGCACTTTCGAGCCGCAGTTACACATCAACTGTCAGGACGCAGTGAGTCCGCTGGTTGACAAGCTACCGCATTTCAAAGGATTCCCTGCCGCATTCGGCGGAACGGATGATCAAGTAAGTTGGTAGCTGCGGCGGGGCGCATTGATCTTGCCCCAAAACGGGCGGGAGCCAAGGCTGTGAGATCCATCACACAGGCATCGCCTACCTCACGGCCAATAGTCAATCTCGCCAATGCAAGTGACCAAGGTCTTTAAGAGTGGCAATTCATAAGCGGTTCGGATTCCGGTTGAGTTTCAATTTGACACGGATGAAGTCGATATTTTTCGGTGCGACGACGAACTCGCTTTACGGAAAAACCAGAATCGCTCGCCAAGGTTTTTCATTATCTAGCGGCGCTTCCCGATGATTTTTTGGCAAACAGAGACAATGAGCTGCCGCAAGATCGCTCCGGTCTTTGAGCCATGGCGCGCTTTCTTCTCGATACCAACCTTTGCATTTATATTAAAAACTACTTCACCGATCCAGATCGAGCCGAGGCAGGCATCAGGCGCGTGCTCAATGAAAATAAGGTCACGAACTATGAGCTAACAGCGCGCGCACGAGACGGCAAGGAAACGGTCGTGTCTTACAACGCAACCACCTTTCATGACCGGGACCGCAATTTGCAAGGCGTATTCGCAGCAGCCCGAGATGTTACCGAGCGTCAACTCATGGATCGCGCGCTACAAGAAACCAACGTTGCATTGGAGAGCGCAAAGTCGGCTGCCGAGCGAGCCAATTTGGCAAAGTCCGACTTTCTCTCCAGTATGAGCCACGAACTGCGCTCACCACTTAATGCCATCTTAGGCTTCGCACAACTTATCGAGTCCGGAGAACCGTCTCCGACAACGAGCCAGAAAAGGAGCATCGATCAAATCTTGCAGGCGGGTTGGTATCTCTTGGAATTAATCAACGAAATTCTTGTACAAATAGCAACGGCTCCGAGCCTTCGAGATGAATCAGAAATGACCGACATGCCGATCAGGTCGCTAGCCAACTTGGACGCCATTGTCGCGGCCGATGAAGTCATGCAATCTGGAGCGACGCTACCTCCAAAACGGGTCTTGGCAATTAAAACCTTGCTCTATGTGGAAGATAGTCCAGCAAATCTCTTGCTGATTGAAACACTTATGCTGCGGCGCGCCGATTTTGTCTTGTTAAGCGCAAAAAATGGCTTACAGGGCATTGCCATCGCGCAGGCCAAAATGCCCGACGTGATCTTGATGGATATTAATTTGCCAGGAATCAGTGGAATTGAAGCCATGAAGATTCTCGCGTCGGATCACCTAACGAGGAGCATCCCAGTCATCGCGTTAAGCGCAAATGCCAAGCCGCACGATATTGATCGCGGAATGAAAGCCGGTTTTTTTCGATACCTGACTAAACCGATGAAGGTGGTTGAACTGATGAGCGCTTTAGATGAAGCATTGCAAGGCTCTACCACGGCAACGCTTCCAACTCTAGGCCAGTGCGATACAGACGTGTCCACAATTGCTCAATTTCATCCAAAAGACCAATCATCCCTGCAACGCTTTTCAGCGTTAGCCCCGTCCAGCCGTGGCCCATGACCGGGTGCAGTGAGGCAGGGCAAGTGGTGCTCAAGCTCAAGCCCCAATGGCTGGACGGCAACACCCATTCGATGATGTCTGGAGCACTGCCCGTTTAGTTTTTAGTATATTTCAAACAGGCTTTTCGCCTACCGTCGTACTGCCATCAAGAGAGTTAATTTTATGCAAATTCAGTCGAATCAAATTGCAGTGGTCACGGGCGGCGGCACCGGTATCGGCCGTGCGCTGTGTCGTCAACTGAGCGCCGCCGGGGTTCATGTGTCCATGTGTGACGTATCCGCTGAGACTATGGCTCAGAGCCGCGAGCTGTGCTTAGCTAAGGCACCGGCTGGAACCCGGGTCACCACTTTTCGCGCCGACGTAAGCAAAGAGGCCGATCTACTGGCCTTTCGCGAAGCGGTCATGGCGGAGCATAAGACTGAGTACATCAACCTGCTGTTCAATAATGCGGGCATCGGCGGTGGTGGTGGTTTTGTAGCGGGCGATCGCGCTGATTGGGAGCGCACTTTCAGTATCTGTTGGAATGGCGTTTATTTCGGTTGCCGTACCTTTCTCCCCATGCTGGTGGCGGGTTCGGAGGGACATGTGGTCAACGTCAGCAGCGTCAATGGTTTTTGGGCGTCGCTCGGTCCCGCTGTGTCTCATACGGCCTATGCCTCAGCCAAGTTTGCGGTGAAGGGGTTTACCGAGGCCCTGGTGACCGACTTGCGCTTGAATGCTCCTCATGTGCAGTGCTCGGTCGTGATGCCCGGCCATATTGGCACGTCTATTTTCTTAAATACCACGCAGGTGCTCGGTCATGGCACCTACCTGGAAATGTCCGTACCAGGGCTCGCCGTGGCGAGAGAGCGTATGGTCAAAGCGGGTCTCCCGGTGGCCGATGTGCCCGACGAAGCCTTGCGCAAACTTTTACATCAGCGTGCTCTTGAGTTTCGCGACAATGCGCCGACCAGTGCCGATCAGGCCGCGACCGTTATTCTGAATGGGGTCAGGACGGGGCGTTGGCGCATTCTGGTGGGTGAGGACGCGGAGCGCTTGGACAAGATGGTGCGCAGCGACCCTGAAGCAGCCTACGAACCGATGTTTGCCGCGACTTGGCGAGATGGTAAGCCTTCAGCATAGTACGGCGGTCACGCCTCACTGCACGATGACGAGATGGCGAAAAAGCTTGGTATGAGAAGGGCTGTCTTTCGGCGCACTTTCAATACATGGTCGTTGAAGGCGAAGAAGTGCGCGCCTTGGCCGAGATGTTGCTGAACGGCGCCTCACTCGATCAATCCTACACGGGCGATGAGGAGGCGCTAGCCAAGCACCCCGCCTGTCGTAGCGCACGTCCTTCTGCCGCCCAGGCTCCTAAGGGTGGAGATGACAGCTAATCCAACGTCCGTCGCCCATCTGTTTTGCCACGGGCGCCATGGTCTTGCATACCTCCATCGCCTGAGGGCATCGAGGATGAAAGCTACAGCCTGAGGGCGGATTCAGTGGGCTGGGTACTTCACCTTGAAGAATTTGTGGGGAGCGTTGCTTTTCGAAGCTGCGATTGGTGCTCGGAACGGCATCAAGCAAGAGTTGGGTGTAGGGGTGCATGGGGCGAAAATACAGGTCTTGCTTACTGGCCACCTCAACAATTCGTCCGAGATACATCACGGCAATGCGATCGCAGAGGTGACGTACTACCGCGAGGTCGTGCGAGACGAACAAATACGCGAGGCCGAGTTTGGCGCGCAAATCCTCAAACAGATTGACAATCTGGGCTTGGATCGATACATCCAGCGAGGACACCGGCTCGTCACACACAATAAACTCGGGCCGGGCCGCAAGTGCCCGCGCAATACCGACTCGCTGTCTTTGCCCACCGCTGAATTCATGCGGATAACGGTTCACTGTGTTGGCGCTCAAACCCACCATTTCAAACAGTTCGGCGACCTGAGTGGCCAACTGCCGTGGCTCGGCGATACCGTGCACAATCATTGGTTCGGCCACGGTCTGGCCCACCGTCAGGCGGGGGTTGAGCGAGCTGAAGGGATCCTGAAAAACCATTTGCATACGACGGCGATAGGGCCGGAGCTCGGCATCGCTGAGAGTGCAAAGATCTACCCCCTCAAATGCGACTCGACCCGCACTGGGGCGCACCAGTTGTAGTACGGCGCGACCCAAGGTTGATTTTCCGCAGCCACTTTCGCCGACCAGGCCCAGCGTTTCACCTTTGGCGATTTGCAGACTGACGCCGTCGACCGCCTTCAGGCTCTTGGCCGATGCCCAGAACTTGCCTTTCACCCGACGATGAAAGTGGACTTGAACATCACTAATTTTTAGCATTCACCCTCGCGGTCACCGTTTCATCCACGGCGAGCCAGCACCTCACTTGATGGCTTCCTCCTGTCGCTATTGAGGGCGGGGCTTCCCGTCGGCAGCGATCCAGGGCTTGCGGACAACGTGGGTGAAAGCTGCATCCACTGGGTGGGCTCATGGCATCGAAGGGCTGACCCGCGATGGGGATGAGACGCTCGCCGAGCGCCTGGGTGAGACTGGGCACAGAGTTGAGCAGGCCGCGGGTATAGGGATGCTGAGGATCGGCATAAAGCTCGTCGGCACTGGCGGACTCCACGATCTCGCCGCCATACATAACATTCACGCGATCGGCATAACGCGCCACGACACCCAGGTTATGAGTAATCAGCAGCACCCCGGTAGCGTCAGCAAGGACGGCCTTTTTCAGTAGTTCGATGATCTGCGCCTGCACGGTGACATCGAGGGCTGTGGTCGGTTCGTCCGCGATGATGAGCTGGGGTGTGCAGGCCATGGCGATGGCAATCATCACACGTTGCCGCATGCCACCGCTAAACTGATGCGGGTAGTCATGAAGCCGCGCCAGCGGGTCTGGAATATTGACGCGCCTGAGCAACTCCTCAGCTCGCTGCCAGGCTTCTGCCTTGCCCGCAAGCTTGTGTTGTAGAAGCGGTTCGGCCACCTGATCACCAATCCTTTGTACCGGGTTCAGACTGGACATCGGCTCCTGAAAGACCATGGAAATTTGCCGGCCCCTGACCTGGCGAATTCTGTCTTCACTGACCTTGAGCAAATCTTCTCCAGCGAACAATACTTCACCTGCGGGCACACGCCCTGGTGCTGCGATCAAGCGCAAGATAGCGAGCGCTGTCGCGCTTTTGCCGCAGCCGCTTTCACCAACCAAGGCGACGATCTCGCCGGGAAGCACCTCGAATGAGATGCCTGCGACGGCCTGTACCACACCTCTGCGGGTTGGATATTCAACCTTGAGGCCCTTGACTTGTAGTACAGGAATACGGGTAGCCATCTTTCGCCTAGCGTCCAACACGCGGATCGAGCAGGTCGCGCAAGCCGTCGCCAATATAATTGAAAGAGAGCACCGCCAGGGTGATTAAAAGGCCAGAGGAAAACGAAATAATCGGGGCGACTTCGAGCAAACGAAATCCGTTTTGAAGCTCCCTCCCCCAACTGGCTGTGGGCGGCTGAGCGCCCACGCCGAGGAAGGACGCGCCAGCCTCGACCAAAATGGCCCCTCCGGCCGTCAGCGAGGCGGCTACGATCAGGGGTGTCAGCACATTCGGCAAGACATGGCGCAGTAAGATGCGAATGCGCGACATGCCGATGGCGCGCGCGGCCTCGACGTATTGCAATTCCCGAACAATGAGCACCTGCCCTCGGGTAATACGGGCAAAGCCGGTCCATCCGAAGATGACAAACGACAAGATGACATTGTGGATGCCGGGGCCAATCATTGCTGACATGACCAAGGTGAAGACCAGGGCCGGAAAGCAAATAAAGGCATCGGCGGTGCGCATCAACAAGCCATCAACCCAGCCGCCGAGTAAGCCTGCGATCAGGCCGATCAAGATACCGAGCGAGGCCGCCATCACGGTTGCAAGCGCGGCAACCATCAGGGGAACCCGCCCGCCATAGATCAGCCGAGTCAATACGTCTCGCCCGAGATTGTCGGTACCCAGCCAATGCTTGGCGGAAGGTGATTTGAGAACGTTAAAGAGGTTTTGTTGATCGACTCCGTAAGGCGCAATAAGGGGGGCGATGATAGCCATCAAGAGCATGAGCGCAAGTACGATCAGACCAAAGCGCACAACCGGTCGCAAATTCCAAAGAGCGAGAAGAGTCTCGACGATGTGCCGTCCCAGGGGGGGCGTCAAGTTCAAGATGGCAGTGCTTTGAGTGATGGCGTCTAAGGGGCGGCTTGGGCTGTTGTGCACGGCGCTGTTCATATATCTAATGGACTCGCCTGTTAACTTCACTTACTTGATTCGAATTCTCGGATCGAGAATCGCATAAGCAACATCGACGAGAAAATTGACCACCAGAACGTTGATGGCGGTGATCACCAGCACCGCCTGAATGACCGGAAAGTCCTTCTCAAAGATGGCATTGACCGTCATGCGTCCGACCCCCGGCAGCGCGAAGATGACCTCGATGATGAAGGCCCCGGCCAGCATACCTCCAAAGGTGAAACCGAGTACGGTGACAATGGGAATCATCGACGGCTTAACAGCATGTCGAAGGAGGATCTGCAGCTCGCTCAAGCCCTTGGAACGCGCAGTGCGAATGAAGTCCTGACGTAAGTTGTCTAGCAGGCTCGAACGGACGTAGCGGGCAAGTATGCCGGCCAGATGCGAGCCCACGACAAAGGTTGGCATGAGCATGCATTGAATATTGCCCCAGGGGTCATCGCGAAATGGCGTATAGCCTGAGGGAGGCAAAATTTTGAAGATCACGGCGAAGATATAGATCAGGGCCAGAGCTTCGAAGGTGGGGGGCAAGGCCACGCCAATCAGGCTCCCTCCCGAGAGCCAGGTGTCGAGCACCGAGCCAGGCCTAAAGGCGCAGACCATGCCGATAGGAATGCCGATCGCGAGCGCCCAGAGGAGGCCACCGAAAAACAATTCGAGCGTGACAGGCGCGCATTGCTTGAAGAGATCGATGACCGCTTGCCCAGAGCCCATCGACAGGCCCCAGTCGCCCTGAATAAATTTGCCCAGCCAACGCCAAAACTGTTGGAAGGCGGTGCCATCCCGCCCATAGGCCTTTTTGACGGCCTCAATGCCACGAGCGTCGGCGACCTCACCGGTGGCTTCAAGTGCAGCCAGGATAGCGTCGCCAGGCATCAGTTGCACGGTTATAAACGAGACCACCACCACGATGCATAACACGATGGCAGCATGAAAGCTGCGATAAAGTATGAATTGAAGCATCGCCTAGCTCGTCAGCTTCAAGCTGGAGTACCTGCCTTACCCTCGGTGAACCACAGGGGATGAGTAAACCACCAGGATTCCTTATATTTCAGATTGCCGTCATAGCTGAAACCCTTGACCCACTTTTGATAGGCGGTGGCGGAAAGATCCCACCAAAGCCAGGCATCGAGATATTCATCAACGACGCGTTTCTCAAGTGCCTGATACAAGACTTGCCGCTTGTCGATGGCCAACTCGTTTCTAGCGCTGTCAATGTCTTTCAAGAGATCCGCATTGGGCGCACGGCCTTGCGAGAAATTGCCATTGGGGTGGTAGAGGCCAGTCATGGCAAGATCAGGATCTAAAATGAACAGCCAGCCTCCTGTGGCCATATCGTAATCACCGGCTGTACGGCGAGCCGCTGCGGCAACGGGCGCGAGCGCATCAACCTGCCAGTTGATACCGACCTGGGCCAGCATGTTCTTGACAGCTTCGGCGACCTGCACTGATTCGGGAATATTGAGAACATAGCCACGAATGGTCAGGCCCTTCTCTAATCCGGCCTGAGCCAATAGGCTCTTGGAGAGCGTGGGGTTAAAGTCAATGGGGCTAAGGCTCGGGTTGTGAGCCCAGTGGTCGGCTGGGTAAAGGCCGCTCGCGGGGCGAGCGAGCCCGAATTGGGTACTATCGATCAGAGCTTTGCGATCAATGGCGTGGCTAATTGCCTTGCGTACCCGAATGTCTGCACAGGGGCCTTTCAGGCTATTGAAGCGATACCCCGCCACATGGTTGGCCGGTAGGATTTGCACACTGTAATTCTTGTCGTTAAAGAGTGTACCGAATTGGGTCTTCTCGAGCGAAAGAAGGTCAAGCTTACCTGCGCGAAAATTGGCCAAGCGCACCGAAGGATCAGGAATCACTGACAGCAGCATGCCCTCGAAGTAGGGCATGTCCGGGCGGCCTAGAGCCTTAGCCAGCCACCAGTTTGGATTACGCTTGAGCTTCAGGAAGTTTCCAGGGCTAGCTTCTTCAACCACGTAGGGGCCGAGCCCTTTGGGTGCACTTGATTCGAACTTTTTGGAGTCTTGCTGAAGCGCCGCTGCCGACAGCACATATCCGGCGGCACCTGCCAACATGCCCGGAAAAGAGGCCCAGGTTGATTTTAGGTTCAAGCGAAGTTTCAAGGGCGAGAGCACCTCCATGCTATCCAGGTCGGCCACGGTACCCACCGTCCAGGCGGCGTTCTCCGGCTTCTTGATCCATTCAAACATGTACTTGACCGCCTCGGCCGTTAGGGGCGAGCCATCGTGAAACTGAATGCCAGGGCGTAACGTCATCACGACCGACTTCGGCCCGTCGCGCACCACTGACTCCGCGACATAGGGGACGGTGGGGCGGTAGGCCCCGTCGTTGACCATGAATTTTTCGTGGAAGTAGCTGAGCGAGACCCAATCGTTGACCGGCCAGCGGTTTGGGTTCATGTTGCCAACATATTGGGAGGTAGCGAGACGGCAAATTCCACCTCGCACGGGTTGCTCGCCCCGATCTAATTGGGTGTACACCTGATCAGCAAGATTGGTAACGGATTGGGCCATGGCCTCAGGCGCGGCCGACAGTAGGCCAATACCTGCGGCACCGGCAATGGTTTGAAGTGCGCTGCGTCGGTCTTGATCCATTTGTGTTCCCAGTGTTTTAAGAGCGATTCCAAGCTTTAACCATGCCTCTAATCCCTGTCGCCTAATTTGAGCGTTAATGTTTTGTATTAACGTTGAGCGACAGGGTTAGAGAGGGTGAAGGGTGGGTGGGGTGTTACGGGTGGGTGTTACGGGTGCGTGCCCCAAGGCGCTGCCATCATTAACTTATTCTCCTGCGAGAGCAGGTTGGGGCGCATATTTTTGGCGAAAGCCATGAACTCAGCGTCTGCATAAACACCGGCCCAAAAGGCTCGACGATCCGCATCATCGTTGAACTTCCACACATGGATCAATTGGTTGAGGGCACCGACGTCACCGGTGAAATAGCCCACGCATCGCTGAGGATGCTTGCTTAAGGCGGGCCACCCCTGGGTTTTGTAAAGCTCAACCACGTCGCCCATCTTGCCGACGACAGTGGTGTAGGTTCTCAGTTCGAAAATGGCCACGGAAGCTCCTTATTTGCTTGTCAGCGATTCTGCACTGACGGAGCCCCCACAGGGATTGTTTTTACTCTAATTCGGTACGCTCGGCAGCCTTCGGCGGGGATAGCAGGCGCTCGACTACGCTACGAGCGCCGCACTGGTTTGACCGAACCTGGTTTGACCGAACTT